>JBBSTN010000293.1:0-4678 GCA_038235845.1 Gemmatimonadales bacterium
ATGCTCAGCGTGAGCGAATCTGCCTTCTGCTTTGCCCGCAGGTCTTTGATTCGAGCCTGTACTGCCTTGGTTTCCGGTTGCATCGGATCGCCACGAGCAACGGCAATGCTGTCTTCCCACCGCTTGTAAAGCGCATTCCAGTTTGGCTTGTCGAAGCCTGCCCTGTCGCCAGTAGCAAGGTTGAGACGCGATGCGTTGCCGCCCTGCGACTCTCCGTACACGATGTTGGGGTCGGTCGGATCCTGTGCAGCGTAAAATCCGTCTCCACCAGCGATTGTAAACCAGTAACCGAGCGTGGTCTCACGATTTCGACGACGACTCGGACCACACCATGTTCCGTTGTCCTGCGCGCCGCCGCAGATATTGTATGGAACGGCAAAGTCGTAGCTCACCTCGTAGAACTGTCCAAGAGGCAGGTTCTGAGGCTGCATGAAGTTGCCGCCTCTGTCGTAGGTAAATGCGATACCTCCATCATTTGCCAGCACCCAGCGCTCCGGGTCATTCGGGTCGATCCAGAGACCGTGATCGTCGACGTGTACGTCTTGGGCTGCATTGCGCGAAGTCTTTCCGCCATCGTCCGAAACCTGCAGCTGCGTGCTGCTGAAGTACACACGGTCTGGATTCTTCGGATCTGCCCTTACCTGCGAATAGTAGAACGGGCGGGTGTTGATACTGTTCATCTTGGTCCAGGTCGCGCCGCCGTCGGTGCTGCGCCACAGTCCGTTATCTCGTGGATTACGCGAGGGTGTGTAGTTCCCCTTCGCGTCGGTTTCGGTACCCTCTAGCAGTACATAGACGATGTTGGGATTGCTCGCCGCAATACTCAGCCCTAGTCGACCCTTCACTCCCTCGGGCCATCCGCCGCCTTTGATCTCATTCCATGTGGTGCCACCATCTGTGCTCTTCCAGAGCGCGGAGCCTGGACCACCGCTCTTTAGGGAATACGGCGTGCGAAGCCGTTCCCAGCTCGCGGCGAAAATGATGTTGGGATCGCGGGGATTGATTGCGACGTCGACAAATCCTGCCTTGTCGCTTACAAATTTTACCAGCTGCCAGCTGTTTCCGCCGTCAGTCGTACGGTAAAGACCGCGCTCTGGGTTGCTGCGCCATACTGCTCCGAGCGCTGCAACGAAGACGATGTTTGGATTCGTGGGATGCACGGCGATGCGCCCGGTCTGCTCTGTTTTCTCGAGACCTTTTAGCGTCCAGGTAAGACCACCATCGGTGCTCTTGTAGATGCCGCCGCCCGGCTCGATGCTGTTACGCGAGTTCGGCTCGCCTGTCCCCGCCCAAACCTGCTGCGTATCAGTTGGCGCTATAGCAAGCATGCCCATGCTGATCACGCGCTTGTCGTCGAACACCGGGCGCCAGGTGATACCGTTGTTGGTTGTTTTCCAGATGCCACCACCGGCAGCAGCTACAAACAATGTCTTGGATGGACTGGGAATACCCACCACGTCCGATAGCCGGCCCATGAAGTTGGCGGGGCCAACGGTGCGCCACTTCATGCCAGCAACAGTAGCGGAATCGATTGCCTGTGCTTGCAGCGGCGTTGAGCTCGCTGCCCAAGTGCCGAGCGCAAGGGCCAAAGCTGTGCCAGAGATAAGTCGAGGGGAATAGCTCATGTATGTTTTGGTGCCTGGGACACATGCGGGAGGAACTTCGAGGCGGGAACTGCCAGCTAAACGGAATATAGCCGACTAGTGTTGGATTCGAATACCGCCTGTGGGGTGTGTGGCCCGCATCGTGCGAGCCTTGGAGGCAACTTCCTTCGCGCCCCCTGCAATTGGTTTGCAGTAGCCTTCCAGTCGCTCGGGAATCTCATTTTCTCATACATTATGACCACTACTACCGGTTACGCCGCCTTCAACGCAACCGATCCACTCGGCCCATGGGCATTCGAACGAAGGTCGGTCGGAGCCGACGATGTTGAGATAGAAATCATGTTCTGCGGGATCTGCCACTCGGATCTTCACAGCGTGCGGGGGGAATGGGGTGAGCGCAGCTATCCGCAGATACCAGGACACGAAATTGTTGGACATGTCCGGTCAACGGGCGCAAATGTTTCGAAGTACGGCAAGGACGACATCGTGGGTGTCGGTTGTTTCGTGGATAGCTGCCGCACTTGTAGTTCGTGTACGGAGGGTCTCGAGCAGTACTGTGAAAATGGAGTAACCGGCACTTATGGCGGTATCGAGAAGGAAACCGGTAAACCCACGCAGGGTGGCTATTCGAACACGATAGTCGTAAACCAGCATTTCGTTGTTCGTATTCCGGATGGCCTCGATCCAGCTGCTGCAGCTCCACTCCTCTGCGCGGGAATCACCACCTATTCTCCTCTCCGCGAATGGAATGCGGGCCCAGGCAAGCGCGTTGGAGTCATCGGTCTGGGTGGCCTTGGCCATATGGCTGTCAAAATCGCAAGCGCTATGGGTGCACACGTCACGATGTTCACAACGTCGCCCGAAAAGGTCGAGGATGCAGAGCGACTTGGTGCCGACGAAGTGGTGATTTCCAAAAACGCCGACGCCATGCAGGCCGTCACCAACTCGTTCGACATTCTCCTTGACACTGTCGGTGCGCCACACGACATCGAAGCCGAGATGAACATGTTGCGTCGCGACGGTACGCTGGTGATGCTCGGGGCATCACCCGTTCCACATCCGGGAATGTCGGTCTGGCCATTCATCACAGGCCGTCGCCGTCTCGCGGGGTCTCTTGTGGGTGGACTGGCGGAGACTCAGGAGATGCTGGATTTCTGCGGCCAGCACGGCATCACCAGCGATGTGGAAGTCATTCAACCGGATTACATCAACACCGCGTACGAGCGCATGCTCAAGGGCGATGTCAAATATCGCTTCGTAATCGAGGCGGGTTTCTAACCGCTCCCTACAGCGTCAAACCACTATTGTGCATTCCGACATCAGCTCGGATTCGATCGCTTTCGGACTGCTCAATCGCTTGAAGTAGTCGTCGAAAAACCTGGTCGTTTCCTCAACCTTTCGTGGCTGAATGAGAAGACCGATAAA
Source organism: Gemmatimonadales bacterium (assembly GCA_038235845.1). GTDB lineage: Bacteria > Gemmatimonadota > Gemmatimonadetes > Gemmatimonadales > Gemmatimonadaceae > Gemmatimonas. The sequence goes on from JBBSTN010000293.1 coordinate 3,030, forward strand.
GTCGGTGTAAAGCGCGAGAATTGCACTCCGGCGATTCTCAACGGCCGCAATCGCGGCGGGGTAATCGGGCTTGAGTGCACAATAGCCACGAAATTGACGTTGACGTACACTTTTGATGCGTAGTGCAGGTGCCGGTGTTGCATACTGCGCGTTGACGGCCCCAGTGAAATCGAAGTCGTATGCCACCGGCACAATCGTGCCGTTGGGCATCGAGAGCAGCTCGATGTTATGCAATGCGCTGATCGAGAAGTCGGTATTGCCGACGAGGTACTGAAAGAGAAACAGTGTCGCCGACGCAGACTTATGCACGTCGTCGTAGCTTGCGCCCTTTCGATCCAGGATTTTCCCACCCAGTCGACGACTCATTCTATCGGGATCTTCAGTAATAAATGCGTACTTGACGAAATCCGTCTTGCCACTCGCACTATCGATGTAGGTGACTCGCAGAAGTCGGGCTCGGTGGCTGAAGGGAGTGAGAAGATTATAAACGCGGTAAAGCTGATACTCCTGCAACACGAGCTCGTCGCCATTCAGTGCACTCTTGCAGAAGTTCACGAGCTTGGGCCTGCCAAGTTCGTGAAACAGCGTGCGCTTCGTAGTGCTGTCGTCGAAATCCAGCTTGAGCGGCGGCATGTCGCAGTTTGCCCGTCGCCAGATACCGCGTGCGCGTGCACGCGCGGGAATGTTCACGACGCTGTCGCCCCCCTCGTTGTAGCTGATGATCAGCGACCTCCAATCGGGGACTTCCTTTTTGTCTCGTCGCAGTTGTCTGAAGTTGGCTGTCATGCGCACCTCGACAATTGATTCGGCGCGGAAAAGACGCGCCATGTCACCGGGGTTCTCGACGGTACGTGCACTGCTCAGTCCCATGTCGCCCACAGCTTGCCCGCTCGAAGCGGCCGGTGCGAATGCCACGATGAGAGCTGCGGCCGCGAGCAGGAGCAATGGCGAGCTTGGTCTACAGCAGTTCCACATCGCTCACCTCATCTCCGCCAATCGTCAGCATCACCGATACAAGTACATCCGGCTGGACGCGCTTCTTGAGACGAACCTGATACTCGAGCAGCTGCGATCCGTTTACACTTTCCTCGACAGCGGATGGAGGAATACGCTCGCGCCAGTACTTCGTGAATTCGGGCAGTCTCACTTCGACTACAGTACGGGTATGCGTGCGATTGCTGGTGTGTATGCGGAGGCAGGATTCCTTGCTGATGCTCTCGGCCTCAGAGCTGTCTGTGGCTGCTGCCCGCTTCCAGGCTCTATCAGCAATTCCCGTGAGTTGCTCGTGCGACATGTTTCTGAGCAGCTCTTCGTCGATTTGCGCAACGAATGTTCCGGTACGGGCCAGCTGTCTGGCGCGTTTCAGTCGACGTTCTGCTATTCGCCCGTCTAGTTCAACCGGAGTACGCCCAAAATCGGTGTACCAAAGGAAAAGGACGGTGGCATTGAAACAGAGCGACATCACGGCCGACACCGGTAGGTTTACTGCTGCCGACAGTCCTATCGCTGTGGCAAGAAAGACATATACCGCGTCCTTGCTATCGTCCAGCGAATTTCTGAAACGCACTGCGGCCACGATCCCAGCCAGTCCAAACGCCAGCGCAATGCTGTATTTCACCAGCACCACGATACCGGCGACAACCGCCGGA
>JBBSTN010000294.1:0-4662 GCA_038235845.1 Gemmatimonadales bacterium
AATGTCTGCTCAGCGCATCGTCAGTAAATGATCTGCGTACGCTCAAGGAGGATTTGATGAACGTCGAAAAGGTCGCCGGATCCGCTTTTGCCCGGCATAGCCGGCCTTACTTTGGGATGATGTCCCTCGTCGCCGCAGTCGCCATCTTCCTCGCGATTGGCTGCCGGTCGAGTGACTCCAGTGCCCCCGCCGCAGACCCGGGCCTCGTCGTGGTAGGCAGCCAGGGAACAGAAATCACGCTCAGGGTGGGCGCTGCAGCGGAACTTCCTGCAGCAAATCTGCGCGTTGGATTCTCGTCAGTGCTTTCCGACTCGCGCTGCCCCACCAAAGCGCTGATTCAGTGCGTTTGGGCGGGCAGCGTCATCGTTGCGCTAGACGTTGGCCCAATAAACGGTGAGCGCCCTACGCAGCTCGTTAAACTCGAAACCGTAGCTGGAAGGGACACCGCAACCGTGCAGGGGCACCTCATCCGCCTCGCCATCGTACTTCCGGAAAGGGAGCGCCTCGAACCGATCCCTACAGACGCCTATAGAATCGTGCTGATGGTCGACCGCCCTCGGCGGCTCTGACGCAAACAGGCCGATTTCTCTCCCACCTACTTCGTCGGGCGCCGTCGCGCCGTAACAAGCACGGCTAGCTCATCCGGCCGCGGATTGACGAAATCGAGTCTGATCCGACCGTCCTGCAGTTCGCTCACGACAGCCGGAATGCTGCTATTGGTCAGCAACCAACCCGCCGGCAACACCACCGCATTCGCTGGCCGTCCAAAGCTGCGGTCCCATATAAGTTCGTCGCTCACAAGCTTGTAACGAGCGCTGTCGGTATAAGTCTCCGACATCCGCAGTCGGGTCGAACCACCTGCCGGCACAGCGGGAAAACTGAACACCACAGCCTGGGTTTCCGCTGTGATATCGCTGCTACCCGGACTCGCCGTCCGAACCGCGTTTCCACTCACCAACTTCCAGGGTATCGTGTCACCCGTGTCAAGATTGCGCGCGCTGGGCGTCGAAACACTGCTCCCCGCCCGAACGACATTCACGTAGGTACTCACGCCAGGTCGCGTCTCGGTATAGTCGTGGTACAGGTCGAACGCGTGCGTTTCGGGTTGTTGCAGGAAGTAGACTATTTCTCTGTTCTGATACGCACGCTCATCGAGACGCGGGGACACCGCTGACTTTCCGCCGCCCAGGCCCGCCGAAGCTTTCGCCCTGAGTATCAGGGGCGCCTCGGCGGGCGTCGCATTCCAGAAACTCACTGCGACTCGGCCGTCCGCTTGCTGAAGCACCTGAGATGGGTAGTTACAGCTGACAAGCTCGTATCCCACGGGCAGCACAACCGCGTTTCGCTTAATGCCCAGCGGTCGATTGAAGACGAGCATCTCTCCGTCAAGAAAATAGCTCTTCGCGTCTTCGTACGTCTTGTCTATGAGAACCCGAGATTCGCCGCCGTTTGCGGGAACAGGACGCGAGAGTGTTACGCGAATGTACTTCTGCGACGTATCGGACGACCGGATACCACCCTGACGCGCTTCTGCGACGCCCACCTCTTCGAATCGGAGAGTCTTACCGGTAGCGCGATCAAACACATGCTCGTCGGTCGCAATGCTTCCCTGCCTGATCGGGTTGAAGTAATACGTCGCGCCTGCTGTCGTTGCCGTAACCTCGTAAAGGATCCGAAACTTTCCCGACCCAGGCGCGAGAAGTTCGTATCTTGTATAGGCGTCAGCCTCGGTTTGACGTGGAACGACCGCCTGCCCATTTAGCGCCGAAGACAGAAGCAAGCTCTGGCAGGAGATCAGAACCATCCACCGCCCGACCACGTTTTTGACGGTGCCAGTGTCTCGAAGGCTCATGGTATTACTCATGCGTGTTATCCGACGAAAGAAGAACTCAAGCGATTTCGCACTCATATCGATTGATGGAATCATACAACACGAGGTAATAAATGCAGCTTGGAATGATCGGTTTGGGAAGAATGGGTGCAAGCATGGTGCGCCGTCTCCTTCGCGACGGACACGAATGCCTTGTTCATGACCTGTCTACTGAGGCGATGGCGGCGTCGGAAAAGGACGGTGCGACTCCGTTTGCCGACTTGAAAGAGTTCGTGGCGGCACTCGATCAGCCGCGCGTAATCTGGATTATGGTGCCAGCCGCTGTTGTCGGTAAAAGCATCGGCTTGCTCGTTCCGCTCCTGACGGAGGGTGACATCATCATCGATGGCGGCAACTCCTACTATCGCGACGACATCGATCGTGCAGCACAGCTTGCCCAACTTGGCATTCATCATCTCGACGTCGGAACCAGCGGTGGCGTGTTTGGGGAGAATCGCGGTTACTGCCTTATGATCGGAGGTGAGACGGAGGTTGTCAAACGTGTCGACCCCGTTTTTCGCACGTTGGCGCCCGGCAAAGGGCTCGCTGAAGCAACTCCGGGCCGCGAAGCACTCGGTGGCACAAGCGAAGAAGGATACCTGCATTGCGGGCCGAATGGCGCCGGTCACTTCGTAAAGATGGTGCACAACGGAATTGAGTACGGGATGATGGCCGCGATGGCGGAGGGTATCAACATCCTGAAGCATGCGAACATCGGGAAGGCCGACCACGCACACGATGCCGAAACGACTCCCATGCGCAACCCCGAGTATTTTCAGTTCGATCTAAACCTCGCTGACGTGACCGAAGTGTGGCGACGAGGCAGCGTAATTTCATCGTGGTTGCTCGATTTGACTGCAGCTGCATTTGCAAAGGATCCGGTGCTCGAGGGTTACTCAGGGCACGTCTCAGACTCAGGCGAAGGCAGGTGGACAGTTCAGGCGGCAATTGAGGAAGCGGTGCCAGCGCATGTCATAACTGCGTCGTTGTACGAGCGTTTCGATTCACGCGGGGAAGCTGAATTCCAGAACAAGATACTTTCGGCAATGCGGTTTGGATTTGGTGGTCATCATGAGAGGAAAGCAGAGTGAAGCGCACAATTCAACGACGTAAGGGTCCGAAGTCAGACGCACTCGTTTTTTTTGGTGCCACGGGTGACCTTGCGAAGCGAAAAATCTACCCTGCGCTGCTGTCGTTGTCGAAGCGCGGTGAGCTCGACATGCCTGTGATCGCGGTAGCCCGGGCGGGTTGGAGCGTGGAGTCTCTTCGTGACCACATTACGAAGGAGCTTGAGAGCAAAGGGCCTGTCGACGCTGGGGCGCTCAGCAATCTCCTCGATCGTTTGCAGTTTGTAGGTGGAGACTATCAGCAGCCGGAAACGTTCACCGCGCTGCATAAGGCCCTCGAGTCGAGCTCCCACCCGCTTTACTACCTCGCCATCCCCCCTGACATGTTCGACGACGTCGTGCGCGGTCTTGGCGAATCAGGATCTGCCAGGGGTGCACGCGTCGTGCTGGAGAAACCGTTTGGCAGAGACCTCGAGTCAGCGGAGTCGCTCAACGCTACGGTTCACGAGCAGTTCGACGAGTCGGATGTCTTTCGTATCGACCACTTCCTTGGCAAGGAGCCCGTACAGAATATCATCGTTTTCCGATTTGCAAATACCTTTCTCGAGCCGATCTGGAATCGGGACTTCGTCGAAAGCATCCAGATCACCATGGCGGAAAAGTTTGGTGTAAATGGGCGTGGCAAATTTTATGAGGAAACCGGTGCTGTTCGTGACGTTATACAGAATCATCTTCTCATGGTGTTGTCGTTGCTCACGATGGACCCGCCCCGTTCGTCGCTTAACGATCAGCTCAATGACAAGCAGGTGGCATTGCTACGAGCAATCCGCCCGCTTCGTCGCAGCGACATTGTTAAAGGGCAGTGTCGGGCATATCTCGAAGAGCCCGATGTCGCAAAGGATTCTACCGTGGAGACATTTGCAGCAGTAAGGCTCCATATCGATTCTCCGCGGTGGGAGGGAGTTCCGATTCTGGTGCGAGCTGGCAAGTATCTCGCGACTACTGCAACCGAAGTCGTTGTCACCATGAAGCCGCCGGTGCTCCCCGATTTCGACGAAGGTGCGCCCAACTATTTCCGCTTCCGTCTCGGGCCCGATGTGCGAATTACAATCGGCGCGCGGGTCAAGCATCCCGGCGAGACTATGGAATCAGACGCTGGCAATTTTACCTTCGTACATCATGAATCGAGTGAAGCGCTCGAACCCTACGACCGACTTCTCGGTGATGCGATGGACGGTGATGATCTGCTTTTCGCGCGGGAGGATGGGGTAGAGGCGTCGTGGGCGATAGTCGATCCGATTCTCCATGGCACGGATGCCCCCTGCCCTTATGATGCTGGAACCTGGGGGCCGAGCGACGCGGATGCGCTTGCGGATGACGTAGGCGGATGGTGTAATCCAGCCGAGTGAAGCAATGTCAGACAGGAGAGTTATTTCGTTCTATGATTCCGGGACTTTGTACGACGCTGCGGCGGAGCGATTTGTCGGCCTCGCCGCGGCAGCAATTCGCGATCACGGAAGATTTTCAGTTGCTCTATCTGGTGGCTCGACTCCAATCGGGCTTTACGAGCGCCTCGCGCAGAAGGATTTCCGCTCACGGGTAACGTGGGCGAATGTTTTTGTCTTTTGGGGTGACGAGCGCTGCGTGCCTCCCGATCATGCTGAGAGCAATTACCGGGCTGCATTTGATTCATTGCTGGTTCACGTCCCCATTCCAGCCTCCAAC
>JBBSTN010000295.1:0-4607 GCA_038235845.1 Gemmatimonadales bacterium
CCAACGAATCCGTCCTCCTCACACAACCCCTTCGCCACGTCATGAAGGATTCGTGATAATAGCCGGATTACACGATCGCCCTTATGATAGCCGTATCGATCATTGAATTCCTTGAAGTGATCAAGGTCGGCGTAGCACGCCGCGAAGATTCTTCCATCATTCAGCCGCCGCTGAATTTCCCTGTTTATTTCGGGCGCGCCCGGAAGTAGCGTCGACGGATGAACTCCAGCATCCCGGTCATTACGCCGCAACAAACCTCGAAGACGCGCCGAGATCTCGGCGTGGCGGAACTTCGAGGAGAGTGCTTCGTCTGCTCCGCTATCCAGCAGTTGCGGAATGTTGTCGGAGGACGAAAGACAAACAAGTGGAACGGTAGACGTGTAGGAGTCACTCTTGAGACGGCGACAGACATCGAGCGTTTCGTCGACCCAATCCCGCTCTCCCCGGCAGTCGAGGATCACGCACCGGGGACGGCGTCGCAGCGTCAATAAATGCAGTTCATCCTGTCCGGCAACTGGGAGCAGACTCAAAGACTCCAGCTCGCACCAGTTGGCAAGCCACTCTGGTTGCGCTTCCGCCGAACTCAGGAACAGAACTGTTTGATCGGTAGTCGTCCGCTCCATCGCGGCTATTTGTGCGAGAGTGCATGAGGCGCCGGAGTCCAACAGCGCAGTGTATCAACCGAGCGTCGAGATACACTCGGAATCATGACGACCAGCAGGGCCCATTCGACACTTGTCGAGCGGTGGACCGGGCAAATATCCCCCACACCAAAAGCAAACGGTAAGCCGCCGAGCCCGCTGCCACAGGTGCATTCCCGATCAACGGATACCGGGCCAGACGCTGAATCCTGGTCCACGAGTCCGGCGCCATACGCTCAATCTCGCGCAACGAGTCTAATCGAGGTGCTGACCGTTCGTTTGCCGTCGGCTGGGTCACCGTAATGGGAGAACGAAGTCTCGATTCCGTCGATCTTGTAGCGGGCTATGCCCGCACCTCCATACCGGCGTATCCGCACCGTCACGTAGGCGTCGATTATGCTCGCCAGATGGTTTGCGCCGAGAGCGGTGAGAACATTGGTCTTCCGTTGATTGCTTCTGTTGGTTGCTGCTATGGCCTGGCGATACGCATCTCGCTGCAATCCCGCGTCCCTCCAACTCCATCGGAATTCGTCACGCACTGCCCTCTTGAGATAAAAGTCCAGTGCGCGCTGAAATTGCGCGCTCTCCTTAGCTGGCTCGATAGCCGGATCGGTCCAGAAAGTCTGACGGGCAAGCTGCCAACTGAAACCGTTGAAGGTGTTGACGTCTATCTCAGGGTTCACCTCGCCCCCCGGAATCAAGTCAAACGCTCCACTCGCGGTGAAGTTCTCATTCTCCATCTCTTCGTAGTACACCCACGGCCCCTTTGGGAAGGATCCACCAAACGACTTCCTCGCCGCGTTGACCGCAATAGCCTGATACTCTCTGATTCCAGTGCTGACATCACGCTGTGCACCGAAGAACTGCACGAGAAGAAATCCCTCGGCAGCCAGATATACGACACTGCGCTGCTGACCCAGCAGGGCCTGGCCGGCACCTGGAACGAGGAGCGACGCGGCGGGAGCCCACCAGGGGGCCTCATGCCTTCCAGGAAGCACTCCGCGCACCGTCGGGGAGCGAAGGGGCGTTGATCGAGTAGTTGCATCGAATGACCACTCCTCGACGGGAACGACAGGAACGACGACAGGAACGACGACGGGAACGACGGGCCGAGCGGCTCGAGCTGAGAGTCCAACCGCCGCCGCCACTGGTTGCGCGGTCAGCAAGCTGGCACCACCCGACGTGGCTATCGCGAAAGACGTAGCGGCGCTTGCCCGAACGAGTCGTAATATCCCGTTCCGTGCTCGTCGACGAGTGTCGCGCCGGCGCGCGCTTGCAGCCAACTTCACAGCCAAGTTCACAGCCAACTTCACAGCTTCACCTGCCATCGTCAAAACTTCACCCGCAAGGCTACGTAGGTGGGCGCCGGCTCCGGGTTCTGCGCGGAAAACTGATCGAAACGACGGGACACATCGATCCCGATAGCACCGCGTTGATAGCTGAAACCGATCGATGGCCCGGAGCCGCCTCCATTTACACGCTTGTACCCCGCGCTCAGAAAAACCTCATCACGGTAACCCAACACCGCGCCCACTGCCTGAAACGACGCGTCGATTCCGGAGACCTGTCCGTAGTCTGCCGACAAGTCGACAGTTGCGCCAACCTCGTTGAGATCGGGTACTGGAATTCGCGAGCTGAACCCCACCTGAAACAGACGCGGCAAGGGATCCGCCTGCTCTTTGTCTTTGATCTGCAGAGGCTGGCCCAGATTTCGGAAACTCAGGCCCAAGACAACGGGCACCGATGCGCGAACCCGATACTGCGCTCCCACATCGACAGCGCCCGAACTTCCCTGCTGCGACGTAAAATTCGTGCAAATGCCGCTGCACTGCTGGCTCAACGATACGTATTTGAGCGTAACACCCAGGCTTAGCTGTTTCCCGACGGGTGAAGCGTAAGAGGCGGCCAGCATGTAATTCCGGTTGGTGATATTTCCAACGGTGTTTCCCGACTGGTCTGTGCTCGCCTGATCGCCGAGGTCGAACATGTAGGCCGCAGCGCCAAGGGTGCCGAGAACAGCCGACGGCACGGCACCGGCCAACATGAAAATGTTTCCGATCTGGTTGGCGCCGTTATGGAAAGCAATTTCCTTCCGGCGAATACGCGCAAGCGCGGCGGGATTATACCAGATTCCCTCGGTACCGAGCGTGCTGTCAGCGACGATGGCTTCACCTCGGCCAACGGCCTTAGCGCCGAACGGCGACAACAGGAAGAGTGCACCCTGTGCTGATGCGGAGGTCGCCGAACCGACGGTTAGTACGCAAATCGCAGCGAGGATTGGGAGTAGCCCACAGGACAAACGTCTGATCACGCGCGATCGATCGGGTCGCCGTAGCCAAGCCGTCGCACCGCATTCTGATTCTTGCGCCAGTTGGGAAGCACCTTCACCCAGAGATCCAGATAAACCGGTTGACCTACGAATCGTTCGATCTTCTGCCGCGCAGTTCGCCCGAGCTTTTTGATCTGCTGTCCGTTCGCCCCAATCACTATCCGTTTCTGGCTATCTCGTTCGACATGAATTACGGCTCGAATGTAAAGCGGCGACGAATTCTCCCGGAACTCCTCGATTTCACAGGCAATCGCGTGCGGGAGTTCATCTCCGAGCTGTTCGAGCGCCGTTTCGCGTACGAACTCGGCGCAGAAGAACCGCACAGGTTGGGTGGAGATCTCGTCGTCTGGATAGAAATAGGGATTCTCCGGGAGTAAGCCGGTGATGGCGCGTACGAGTAAGTCCACGTTCTTGCCCGAAGTTGCTGAAATGAGTACCGCATCTGGCACTTGAAGGCTGGCGGACGCTCTCCGTTGAATGTCCAGCAAGTCAATCTTATTGAATGCCACGATTACCGGCGCGGCTGGTTTGTGTTCCAGCGAAGCAGCATCCTGAAATGGAATGTAAGGCCGCGTCGCGTCGACGACGTGCACGATAACATCCGCATCCCTCACGGCTGCGAGCGCGGCATTCCGCATGGCCGAGTGGAGCAGATCACGAGGTTCGATCAGCCCAGGCGTGTCGAGCATAACCATTTGGCAGGCGTCGGCGGTGCGAATACCCACTACTCGATGTCTTGTGGACTGCGCTTTCGGCGATGTAATGGCAAGCTTTTCTCCAGTTAGCCGATTTAGGAGGGTTGATTTCCCTGCATTAGGAAGACCGGCGAAGGTAACGAAGCCCGCGCGTGTTGAGACTTCAGTCATTGATCATTGCGCAAGTGTGAGCAGATCGATTTGATAAAGATATGAGCCTTCAACACGTTAGTGAGAGTGATAATAGTGAGGGAGGCAGAGGGATTGCGAGTATTTATGGAGGCGGATTTGTGACAGCATACGACAAAGCCCCCGGCATGATGAATGACGGGGGCTCTGTAAAGGGTGCCGGCAACGGCCTACTCTCCCGCGGTCTCTCGACCGGAGTACCATTGGCGCTGTCTGTCTTAACGACCGTGTTCGGGATGGGAACGGGTGTGGCCCAGACGCTCTAGTTGCCAGCGATTTTCGAAGGAAATCGCTGGGTTGTTACCGACCGAAGGTGGTAAGAACTTTCATGACAACGCTCCGCTTTCGCGTCGCTCTTTGTCCTGTGCGATTTCCGACTATGTGTTTCTGCATAACTGAATTGTAGTTGCAGTTTAACAGCGGAGGTGAAGTGATCTTGGGGCATCGACACACTTTTCAGGGTGTGTGATGCATGACGTGCGCTTGCTTTGCGGTGATTCTTGAATCCCATGGAAAACCATGGGGAGTCAAGCCTCACGGGCGATTAGGACAGCTGCGCTCGGAACGTCTTGCAACGCTTCCACGTGCTGCCTATCGACGGAGTAGTCTCCTCCGGCCCTTAAGGGGAATCAAGTTCCCAGGGAGAGTTCATCTTGGGGGACGCTTCCCACTTAGATGCTTTCAGCGGTTATCGCCACCGATCATCGCTACCCGGCGTTGCAGCTGGCGCCACAGCCGGGACACGAGCGGATC
>JBBSTN010000296.1:0-4586 GCA_038235845.1 Gemmatimonadales bacterium
AGCATCAGCACAATAAACACGGTGACCTTGCCCAGCGTCCAACCCAATGCGCTCATGATATCCGCGCCACTGGCGGATTGCCCTTCGGTTGAGTCGCCGCCGAGCAGGCCGGCCAATGGCGGCAACATGACCAACACGAGCACCATCAACAGATCCTCGACAATCAGCCAGCCAATGGCGATGCGTCCACGCCGGGTTTCGAGAAGACGGCGTTCTTCCAGAGCACGTAGTAGAACCACGGTACTGGCGACCGACAGACAGACGCCGAAAATCAGCGAGGATCCCCAATTCCAGCCCATCAGCCAACCGAGCAGCAGGCCGAGACTGGTCGCAACGATTACCTGGAAAAGCGCGCCGGGCAGGACGATCTTGCGCACCGACCACAAATCGCCAATCGAAAAATGCAGACCGACGCCGAACATGATCAGGATCACGCCGATTTCGGAAAGCTGCTGGGCAATTCCCGCATCGGCGACAAAGCCAGGCGTAAACGGACCGGCGACCACACCCGCGACCAGATAGCCGAACAAGGGCGACAGACGCAGCTTCTGCGCGATCATGCCAAATACGAAGGCGAGGCAGATTCCACCAACCAGCATCGCTATCAGAGGAGTGTGGTGCAAGGGCAGTCCGTAAGTGCTTGTGTGCGTGTGTTCCACTATAGCAAGAGCACGCGGACGGCTTTGTGGGATGGATTCTACTGCTGGGTGGTTGATGGGCGCGGAGTCTTCATGTGGTCTTTCACAACAGCGTTCGAGCGCAGCTAAAACGTTCAGAAGGCGGCGCCGTCACGTCATTTGCGGGTCAGTGCTGCGCGCTGGCGCCTTTCCAAATCTGATGCCCCTCGCCAAGCTCAGGGCGGAATTTCTGGAACAATTCGACCTGCGCGCTGCGACGACTCGCGCCGGATAGCTGACAACAGGTGCACGGTTGCATCATTGTTTAGGATTGGATGTATCCGTATTGTGATACGTACGATCAATCCGAGGTGACTCAGAAACCATGTGCGGCGTCTTCATGCTTGGTCCGCCAACGAGAGGGCCTGGCAAGATGGTGTTTTGTTTTCTTGTTGGCTGCGCGCCTGAGGACGTACGACACGCTTACGGGACTGCGGTCGTAATCGCTCGCAGACCCGGGCGATGCGGATTTCGCGGTTTCCAGTGAACTGAATGGGATCGGGATTGGTGTTTTCTCGGCAACGGGAATGCTGACATTCTTCGATACGGAGATCCGGCAAGCCTTGCGACGTTTCACGTTGTCATAGCCGGTTCGCGTAGCAGCGGTTCTTGACGGCATAGCACGCGAGCTGCTCGCGACTACATCGGAAGCGGTTTCACTGATTGGTAGCGAAGCTGGACGTAGGTCACACGACGATGGATGACCTGGGGCAGGTCGCTGAATTCGGTACGCGTATCGGTGTGCGCATCTCATTGTCGCCCGATAGCCCGCTACCTCGGCTGGCCGCCATCGGTAGTGAGCCCGCCTTGTTCCGCTTTCGAATGGAACTTTTCGCCAAGAAACGATGCCGGAGGGGGTGTCGGATTGCCTATGTTCACGACCTGCCCGATAGGCTTTGTGTGCCCGCGCGATCGACAACTGTCTGCGGGCCACTGTCATTCCAATCCAAGGAGAACCGACATGAAGAACGTAATCTGCGCAGGATTGCTCCTCGCGCTCTCGTGCGCCTCGTTATCCAGCAAAGAGGCAGTCGCCGCATCAGCGACAACTGCCCAGGCGACCCTGAAGGCGACTGCGGGGAACACAGCAAACGGAATGCTGGATCTGACGCAAACGACTGGAGGCGTGAAAATCACGGGGACGATACGCGGCCTTTCGCCGAATTCGCATCACGGATTCCACGTTCATGAAAACGGTGATTGCAGCGCACCCGATGCGAAAAGCGCGGGCGGCCATTTCGATCCAACGCACTATCCCCATGGAAAACCAATGGGGCCCCCGCATCACGCTGGCGATATGCCCAATATAGATGCGGATGCGAAGGGCGTAGCCACTGTGGATGTGACGGTGAACGGCGTCACACTTGGAGGTGGGCCTACGAGCGTACTCAATCGAGCAATTGTTGTGCATGAAAATGCAGACGACTATAAAACGCAGCCTTCCGGTGACTCAGGCTCCAGGATCGCCTGTGGAGTTATTTCTGCACAATAATAGGGGAAGACCAGAGCGCGGTCGATCGCAATATCCAATTCCATGGTCGATTCTCGCCGAGGTTGAGCCTTCGTAGAGCCGCGCTAAATGTTATGCGCGACCTCAACAAGGGATCGTCTTTCTACACCGGAGCCACGGCTGCGGTTTCAGTCGTCCGCGCCATCGGAAAAGATCGTGTCGACGTCGAGCCGCCAAAGAGCCTGTTGGCCATTGGCTAGCGGTGCTGCGAAAACCAGCCATCGGCCCAATGCGGCAATTCTGAGCGGAGGTTCCCCTAAGCCGCCGCCACTGAGCATTGGCGGCGAACCGGCGACAGCATACGTGCCACTTTCAGATCCATCTGTTCGAAACAGCTTGGTCTCGATCTGCAGGTACGCCAAGCTGGAACCAGCGATAGCGCTACCTTTGCTCTCGCATTGGTAGGCATTGGGCGGCAGGTTCATGATCGAACGCGTTCCTGCAAGGCTGCCGTCGGTAATAAATAGGCGAGGGATGCTGCTGCTGGCTGTGAAATAAACCTTTCCATATTGATCGTTGGAGCAAAGTGTCCAACTGTTCACTCCCTGCTCTATCAGTGGGTACGTGCCCGAGTCTGTTCCGTCCGTGATAGTGGGCGTGCCGAAAAATGGATAACTGACTCCATAGACCAGCAACTTTTCCCCAAGTGGATAGAACTCGACGTAATCGAGCAATCCAATGCCGAGATGGGTGTCAGTCGAGATTGGCCGATGAGTCCCCTGGACCGTTCCATCGGTACAGTAAAGCTCTTGTCGAATATCGGGTGGGTTGACGTAGTGCGTGAACGCCTTGACGCAGGCAATTCGTGTTCCTGCGCCCATCCGATGAGGATAGTCCCAGAAGGTGTTCGGAGTTGGAGCGGGAAGGTCGATCGGTAAGTTTCCGACTCCGGGAAGGCCGGTAACGCGGTAGCCATTGGGACCGGAATAGGAAATGCCGATCGCGGATTGGCCAATGGTTGCCCATTCCGTTCCCGATGTCGGCAATCTACCCAGAAGGGTCGCTGCGCCCGTGTCTCCGTCAACTTGCCATGCATCGGTTTGACCTGACGGGCCAGGACGGGAAAGCAGTGCGTCATTTCCGAGCGCGCCCTTCAGCGACGTCGATTGCACGGGTTCCTCGGTCAGCGCACGCACACTCGACTCCGGCCCGTCGGTGCGAAAGACCTGAAGCAAGCCAGCGCCGTCAAGCGCAGTAAAGAACTGGCCTCCACCGTCGCGTGTGGCTTGGCTGCCATCGACCGTCCCGGGTGTGGCCGGATGTGTTCCTTCGACTGTGCCGTCGGAAACCCACAAGTAAAACAGTTGCGGACTGCTGGAGGCGAGATTGAAGTAGATCGCCGGGACGGCGGTACCAGAATCCGCTAGTGCCTTTCCCAAACTGAATTGTGAGCTGAATCGGGAATATTTCGCTGGAAACTCGATCAATATTTCAGGGGCAGGAACTGCTGCTTGCGATTTTGCTGTGCACAGCGTCGCCGCGAAAATAATTGCAATTCCGACGAACTGATTCATCTGAATTTCCAAAAGAAGATGGGGTTGGGAGTCGCTCGCGGCGCCCACCATCTTCTCGCTAAAGCAATCGTGAAGTCAACAAATGCTGATAGTCCATTTCTACTTAGAACTCAATGGAGCGGTCCGTCGCTTCATTCCTGGTTGTTTGAATTTCGGAGGAGACTAGTTGCCATATTTCGACAGGCTATGCGCTCGCGTTGGTTGCGGCGATGTCATCGTCACCGTTGCGTAATCTTTCTTCGCAATTCATTCCAGTGCGAGGTCACATTGATTCGTCTTTCTAAACTAGCCTTCTTTGCACTTGGCGCAGTGCCCGGCATTTGCCACGCCTGCCCGATTCCGGGCGACACGATTCTTGAAGCCGGTTTCGAGAAGCGTTCCGGCGTTGTTCGCTACGTCTCAACCAGCGGCATCGATGCGAACGCCGGTACCGCCCAATCGCCTTGGCGGCATCTGCAATATGCGGCGGATCACGTCAGCCCGGGCGATACGGTCTGTGCGCGAGGTGGTAGCTACAACGAGTTGCTGTCGATCAGCGTCGGCGGAACGGACGCGGGCGGCGCGATCGTTTTTGACGCATACCGGGGTGAGCAACCGGTCCTCGATGGTGCTGGCCTGCCGATTCCGGGTGGCCAATGGGGCCTGATCACTCTGAAGGATGTCGATCGCGTAGTCGTACGTGGATTCGAGATTCGCAACTACACAACCGCATCGGCCTCAAAGGTGCCGATCGGCCTCTATGTAACCGGTGCGGGCAAGGGCATCCGTATCCTCGACAACCACATCCATGACATCAAGACGACCGCGTCAGGTTGTGCGGCGAATGCGTTCGGCCTGAAAGTTGATGGCACACGCTTGTCCGCCTCGATCAGCGATCTCGTCATC
>JBBSTN010000297.1:0-4538 GCA_038235845.1 Gemmatimonadales bacterium
AAGAGACCTACCGCGACGCGGAGAGCGAAAAGGTGAAGCTTGAGGCGAGTCGCATTGTGGGCGCCCTTCGCGGCGCAGGCTGTCACAGCGGTGCCTCGGTCGCGGCGGCGCCGTCGGTTCTCGCGTTGGATCCCGCCCTGATCGAGGCCTTGGAAGGTCGCACCGTCGGCGAGGTGAGGGGCCGCATTGGAGTTCCGCAATTCACAACGCGCCGCGGAGCCCGGGAACATCCTGGAACCACTTTTGGAACCAAGCAAAAACCGCCCGATTCCAGGGGCGGAATCGGGCGGCGTAAGTGCTTCAAAATCAACCAGTTAACATCAGAGCGGGAGACGGGGCTCGAACCCGCGACATCAAGCTTGGAAGGCTAGCGCTCTACCAACTGAGCTACTCCCGCAAACAAAACACCATCAATACTTCCACCAGCAAAACAGACTTCAACCTTTCGTACTCCGAAACATACATCCCCGACCCCGAACAGCGGAGCCCAACGCTGAGCTCTCTCGGCGATCGTCTCCCTCACCTTACCTGCAAATGCCACCGCTGTCACATGCAAACCACATCGAGCATGGTGGGAGAAGGATTCGAACCTTCGAAGGCGTTAGCCGTCAGATTTACAGTCTGATCTCGTTGGCCACTTGAGTATCCCACCTGAATTGTCCGCCCCTCCGCATCTGAGCCGGACGGACACGCCACAGAAGAGCTGACGGCGAGATTCGAACTCGCGACCTGCTGATTACAAATCAGCTGCTCTGCCAGCTGAGCTACGTCAGCGTAAAGGTTCTCGAAAGATCTCCGGACAAGACGCTGAGGATAGGCGGACTCCCGGTGAGTGTCAAGCAGCACGCCGGTTTTCGACTCATCGCCGCGACCAGCGGGTGCCTGCCGCAGTATCCTCGATGAGGATACCTCGTTCCAGAAGTTCGTCCCTCAATGCATCCGCCCTGCCAAAATCGCGTTTCTGTCGGGCTAGCTTGCGTTGCGACAACCTCTCCTCCACCCAGGCGACAAGCTCGCTGTCCGCAGTCTGCTCGGGCACAAGATCCAGCACACCGTCCATGAGCCGAAAGGCCGCCCTCGCGCGCTCCAGCGCCGCTACGTCTTCACCGCCAAGATCGAGCTCTCGGTTCGCATCTCCGATGAAAGTAAATAGCGCCGCCAGGGAGCGCGGGGCATTCAAATCGTCGAATAGAGCGGCGGTAAACACTGCCTCCGCACGGGTAGCAGCCTCAGCGAGTGCCACGGTGCCCCCCCGCGCTTCGCCCAGCCGCCGCGCGAATGAGGCAATACGATTAACCGCCGCTCGTGACTGCTCCAACGACTCCTCACCCATATTGAGCTGCTGGCGATAATGTGCATTGAAGACGAAATGACGGTATACAGTGCCGGAGATTCCCTGCTCGCGAAGCTCGACCACATTGGCCACATTTCCAACCCGCTTGGCCATCTTGGCACCGTCCGTGAGCAGAAACTCCCCATGGCACCAGCAGCGGGCAAAGGTTTTACCGGTCGCCGCCTCCGACTGAGCAATTTCATCCTCATGGTGCGGAAAGATGAGATCGATGCCGCCGGCATGAAGATCGAAAGTTTCGCCAAGATACTTCATAGCCATCGCGGAGCACTCCAGATGCCACCCTGGCCGACCCCTCCCCCATGGTGAATCCCACGCCGCACCAGTGGCCTCGTCCTCGGGTTTGGCCGCCTTCCAGAGCGCGAAATCCTGCGCATTTTCCTTCCCGTAGTCGTCCTGGGCTACGCGGGCTCCGGGCCGCAATTCACGCTTGTCCAGCTGGGACAGAGCTCCGTAACCTGCAAATCGATCTATTGCAAAATAGATCGAGCCGTCTTCGGCAGCGTAGGCAACTCCGTTGTTGATAAGCCTCTCCACCAGCTCGATCATCTCCGGAATGTGCTCCGTTGCCTTCGGATAACGCTCAGCATCCTCGATTCGGAGATATCGACGATCGGTGTGAAAAAGCTCGGTGAACGGTTCGGTTACCTCGCCTATCGACGCGCCGGTGGCGGCTGCCTTGCGAATAATCTTGTCGTCGACGTCGGTGAGATTCATGACCTGTTCGACGTTCCACCCAGCGAGCCGAAGGGTCCTTCGCAACAGATCCTCAAACAGAAACGTGCGAAAGTTGCCGAGGTGAGCGGGGTTGTAGACCGTTGGACCGCATGTGTACATGCGAACCGTATGGCCGTCGGCCGGCGCAAACGGTTCGACCTGGCGGGTCAAGGTATTGAACAGTCGAAACTCTGACATCGTGCGAAACTTTACTCGGAATCGGGAGACTGGCGGGCGTAGCCAAACGTCCTGACTGTCGCTGCAGCGACGGACGATTCGGAGATTGAATGTAATTGTGCGTCAGGCTCTTCAAGCAATCGACCGGCGGTAAACAGGAACCGCCTCACGCGCGCACGCTCCATCGCCTCGCTCGGCTCGCGAACGAGCATCGGAGCGGCCTTCGACAAACCACGTTGGCGGCGCTTCTCAAACATTACCACCGCCCCACCTCGATCCCGGAGGCCGATACTCCACTCCCAACACTTGCGTTCGGTTAACGACGAGTAAGAGGCGGGCACCTGACTGTCGCTGAGCAGATAGACATGTCTCGCTCGCGCCTGACGAGCTTGGCGGGCCTGAGCCCGATCGGAGGAGGAGCGTGTTTGCTCCCTCCACGCTCTCTCCACGGTTTCGCAGTAGCGCGGCGAGATTGATGCAGAGCGAATTTCTACATCCTCCGCCTTCCACCTCTCTCCGCAGAACGTCCGCGAGCGTGCTGCAAGGGCCGTTTTGAGAGCTCGTCCGTCGGAAGAAGAGTGTCCGTGAACAATCAGTAGCTCCCCCTCCATTATCTGTATCGTGACGCCGTCAAGAGTCCGTACCGTGAGCCTCGAGTTGCCACACCCCGCGTGGATTTTGTCGTGGACATCGCCAAGCGTAACGAGCGCAGTCTTCATGCACGGCACGATAGCTACTCACGTTGTCTTGTCTGTCATCAGATCATCGCAGCCGAGCGCATTTCATCGCGGGTTTTTACTCCGGATAATGCACGTCCGGAAGGCACTCCAGACCCGGCTTGGCAAACAGGAATCCTTGAAACAGGGTGACGTTGTGATCACGGAACCAGCGATATTCCTCCAAAGTCTCAACACCCTCGGCTATGACTTCGATGCCTAGGTCTTCGCACACCTGAACGATTGCCCGCACGATGCTCTGACGCGCTCCCCGTGATTCGATACCCCGAACCAGGTTCATGTCGAGTTTGATGATGTCCGGCTGAAAGTCCGCCAGGAGACTTAATCCCGCATAACCTGCTCCGAAGTCATCCAGGGCCAACTGAATTCCCTGGCGACGATAGGCACTCACGATGTCGGTGAAGCGAGCTACGTCGCTAATTATCTCGCCTTCGGTTACCTCGACAATGATATTCCGCAACGGGAAGGAACAGTCGTTGGCATGACTCGCGAGCAGCTCTGCCCCGCCTCCCTCTTCCAAGCCCCACGGCATCGCATTCACACTAATGCGCGAGTTCATGTTGAGCCGCGCTGCGAGCGCGATTGCGCCCATCCTGCTTGTCACGTCCAGCGTGCGCAATTCGGTGGGCGCGAGACCGGAAAGAGTTGTTGGGGAGTCGAACCATCCACCCCGCGGGCTAAAGCTTCATACGCAAATACTGATTTGGAAAGCCCATCGACGATCGGCTGAAACGCGTGCGTAATCGTCTTTATCACACCACGGTGGTCTGGCGCGACTGCGACTTCTGAAGCTGGACTCTCCACCGACCCGTGGAAAATGCCTGGAGTAGCTTCCGGGCCCGTCCGGGGTCGAGCGTGGCGAGACAATTCTGCCCCGTGAAGAAATCGTTGTGTCCGGCAATAGAAGCCACGTTGTCATTAGACAATCGCGTGAACCCCATGCTCGACTCACTGAAACTGGGTCGCGCAATAGCCTCACGAATTATCAATGTGCTGCTCGTGTGCCGACGATCCAGGGAGATACGCGCGTAAGTGGCGTCAACCGCCTCGGTAGTTCCCTCGAGAATCTGGAAGAAACTACCTTCGACGTATAGAAGCATTCCCGTTATACCGGCTATTCCGTTGTTACGCCGGGAAACAGCAAGTATCCCGTCGAGCTGATCGGGAGAGGGGACAAATGCGGATGCGCTCGCATATATGAGATGGATCAGACCTGACGATTGCATGGATCACAAGTTTTGCCAGCCTCTGTCGCATTCCCGCTCGGATGTGTGCGGAAAAACGACTGCGCAAAAAGCCGCTGGCTGACTGCAGTTTCGTATGTCTGATTGTCTGCTCGCTAATTCGTCACTTCATTGAACGAGCACCACCATGCGTCCGTTACAGTCGTGGCGGTACGCGTGTTGTCGAACACCGCCACGACGTCTTTAAACGGGAAATCAGCTTCTCGGTCTTGGCTCCCTCAGCCCTTCGATTTCGGCAATCAGGTCTACCTCCGCCGTTTTGGCCTGCTGCTTCTCGCGCTCCTTGTGAGCCTCATTTTCCTTCTCCATCTC
>JBBSTN010000298.1:0-4535 GCA_038235845.1 Gemmatimonadales bacterium
GGACCGGGTGGCGACCGCAATGGGAATGGCGGACGAATCGTTTGGTGCAATCCGGACGGTGCAGAGCTTTACACGCGAGCCCGAGGAAACAGCGCGCTTCGCCAGCTCGCTTGGCGACCTCGTGAGGCTGGCGGTGGAGCGAGCACGTTTGCGGGCACTGTTTTTTGGAATCGTTGGGTTTGTCGCTTTCGCTTCAGTCTCGGTCGTGTTGTGGCAAGGTGGCGTGCAAGTCATCGAGGGGCGACTTACTGCAGGCGCCCTGGTATCGTTTCTCTTCTATGCACTTACGGTCGCGGCAGCGGTGGGCGCGCTGACATCACTCTTTGGAAACTTTCAGGAAGCGATTGGCGCCGTTACGCGAGTGTTCGAACTGCTTGATACCGAACCAACCGTCGAGGAAGCGCCGGATGCGATCGCGCTGCAAAAGCCGTCAAAGGGTTCGGTGGCATTTGAGCACGTGACGTTCAGCTACGGCGTCGACTTGCCGGAAGTGCTTTCCGATATTTCGTTCTCGATAAATCCAGGCGAGGTACTCGCGCTCGTTGGACGTTCAGGTGCAGGCAAGTCTACCATCGCCAGTTTGCTGCCGAGATTCTGGGACGTGACGGCCGGCCGCATTACCGTCGACGGCGAAGATGTCAGGTCTCTTCAACTTCACTCGCTGCGCAATGCCATCGGGATCGTGCCGCAGGAGCCCGTGCTGTTCAGCGGAACCATACGCGAAAACATCTCGTATGCGCGACCTGATGCAACAGAAGACGAAATACGATCTGCGGCGAGCGCCGCACATGCCATGGAGTTCATCGAGCGCTTAGGCGGTGGATGGGAGACGCTGGTTGGAGAACGCGGTGTCAAGTTGTCAGGGGGACAGCGTCAGCGCATCGCAATTGCCCGCGTGTTTCTCAAGAATCCCGCTATCGTGATACTCGACGAAGCAACTTCATCCCTCGATTCGGAAAGCGAACGTCTCGTGGAGGACGCGCTCGAAGTCCTGTTGCGCGATCGCACCACGCTGATAATCGCTCACCGTCTTAGCACAGTCAGACGCGCAGACCGTGTGATTGTACTGGATGAGGGAAAAATCGTGGAGACTGGTAACCACGACGAACTGGTTACACGCGAAGGCGGGTTGTACGCAAAGCTCTATCTGGGCCAGGAGCTACCGCTTGGCGTTCAGTGAAATGCGCACCTTCGTGTGAACTTTCTCGCGAATAACAATCTTTTGTGTGCGGGTAGCGAATCTCTCGTGCCATACGACGACTGTGTAAGTGCCAGGCGCCACGTTCTCGAAACGAAATTCCCCATTCTCGTCAGTAATGCCGACGTACGGGTGCGGGGATACCGCCAGATAGCCGCGAATCCACGGGTGAAGGTCATCTCTAATCTCGACGATGCCGGGCTCGCGAGTGGCTTCGCTGGTGGGCACTACCTGCCCCGCATCGTTCAACTCCACGGTCGTTCGCAGCTTCTCTAGCTGACCGACATCACGAAAGCGGAGCCGCGACATCATCTTGTCGCGCGAGTTGATGAGAATCGTTCCGCCAACTGCAACCGCCGCGATCGATGGCACCAACTGACAATCGTTCAACATCAGGGTGAATCGCAGCGGATTGTCGTTAGCGCGCCCTCGTTCGACGCCTGCCAGCCAGACAATCGCATTTCCAACGCCGTTGTTGCGCGACGGGAAATCAGGACGAACGAACTTGCTGCACGCCAACACGTCGTGCGTTGGGACGATGGCACTATCACCGGACGTCGTTTCTGATGTGACGACACCATCGAGCTCTCCGCGAAGGCTGTCCCTGGTTACAGCGTAGCTTCTTCGCTCCACAGTTCCCGCGGCATTTGCAAGATTCTCGACAGCATCTGACGCGGAGCTGTTGATCTGTCCAGGCGTCGCTGTGGTATCTGCAGACTGTGCACTGGGCCGCGCGTCTGAATTACACGCCGTAGCTGCCATCAGGGTGGCGGCAAGTAGTGCCGGAAGGAGGAAAGTTGCGTTGGCACCCCTACCCCTACCCTCGCCCCGACCAGGACACGGACCATTCCACAAAAGCGAAAGCTCTTGGCGCATACGTTCGTTCAGCGTCACGGGGCGCGGGTCAGACTACGAACAGATCGCGCTGCATTTCGCGAGGCGTGATGATAAGCGCGTTTTGCCCTACAAACGCATTCACTTCGCTGCGAACGCCGAGCTCTCCCGGCAGATAAATTCCGGGCTCGATAGAGAAGCCGACACCCGGTATGAGCATGCGGCCATCACGAGACTCGAGATTGTCAATCTGTGGCCCACTGCCATGAAGCTCGTGTGAATCAATGCTATGGCCGGTCCGGTGCCAGAACTGTTCACCAAATCCACGCTCCACGATGACCGCACGCGCGGCGTCGTCGGCCTCACCGCCGTGCACGGGTGTTCCTTCGGCGATCCTGCTGGTGAGCAGTGAGATAGCTGCGTCGCGCGCATCCCGTACAGCCTCCCACACCTCGACAACGCGCGCTGAGGGCGCACCCATGCTCCCCATCCACGTCTGATCTGCGTACACGCCACCACCAGCCTCGCGCGCCCAGAGGTCGATAAGCAATGTGTCGCCGCGCCTGATGAAGCGTGGAGCATCGGCCGACGGTTCGTAGTGCGGGTTCGCGGCATTTTCAGAAGCGGCCACATCCGGGCCATGGTCGGTTTCCAGGCCCGCGCGCGCAAACGCGTCCAGAATACGTTTCTGCAGTTCGTGTTCGGCAACCTGACTGTCGCTGGCAAGCCGTTCACCGGCGTAGAGGAATGTATCCTTTGCAATGGCTGCGATGTGCTGGGCCGCGCGTATGTGCGATTCCAGCCCCGCGTCCGTCAACGTTGCATACACATGTGAGACGAGTTCACCTGACGAGACTACGACCGTGCCGCACGCTCGCACCATCTCGATCACACCCGCGGGCACGCGATCGAGATACGGAATCGCGTCTCCCGCCGAATACTCCATTGCCACACGTTTTCCGGCCACCAGCGACGCGAGTTCCGATTCCAGGGCCTGCCATCCGGTGTACTTTCGAATTGGCCACGACGCCGGCCATTTTGCCCATGGCCCAGGTTCGATGCTGTGCGCGATACCCGTCGGCGTTCCTTCACGGGGAATGAATGCAAAAACTCTGCGTGACACCAACCCGGAAAAGCCGAGCAGACTGCTCGCAATGGCGTTCGTTCCGCGAAAATCGTACAGCAACCAACCGTCGAGCGAAGCTTCGCTCAACAATCGCTGTATTTTTGGAAGTTGCTCAGGTGTTAACATTTTTGCCGCATCTTTTTCGCATCTCTATGGTCGCTTCTATCCGGCGATCATGACCGGCGCCACTCGGTTCGCCACTGACAATGTGCATCACCACGCGAGCGACACATGACATGCTCAACAGCACCTCCGGCATCAGCGATGATCAACAACGCCTCTCTGAACGCTTCTTCGTAAAGATGACATCCTATCGCGTTGGGCGCAGCGTCTGCGGAAACTGGATGTTCAATGTCGAGAATCAGCGCACTTCCCTGCCTCACCAGTTTCCCGTCAAACGAGGTTTTAGCAACCCGTCGAAGCAAGCGCAGTGCAACCGGCCGAGCAAAAAGACCAGGCAGGGAGTGGGCCGCACGCCGCATTCCACCCGGAAGATCGTCTGCAGCAGTTCGCGCCCAGCGGCGCCCAGACTCACGAAATGCAATATCAGCGTCTGGTCGCCGACCAATGAGTCGGGCGAGTGCGAGCACTTCTCCAAATGGCACCCGTTGATCGCGACGGGACGCATCGAGATAGCGACGAATCTGCTGAGCGACGGTATCACTCAGTCCAAGACGTTTGTTGCGCAGTTCGTGCACGAGCTCTGTATCGAGATCGGACTCGGGCGTGTCCAGTGACTTTACTGACTCCAGCAGCGCGAGAGGAAGGCGCGCGTCTACCGGACCTCCGACGAGGGCCAGGGCGGGAACTGAAAGAGGCGTTGCGCGCTGCGCTGATTCTGCTAACGGATAAGACACGACCGCCGAAGCTAACGTGGCGCAGGTCACCGAAACAAGCGGTGATACGCGGATTGAGCGTAAATGTCGTCGTTCTCATCAGCGGTTGAACATGAATTCGCGATGATTCCGCCGTTTCCCAGCTCAGTTGTCGCTCTCGTGTGCGCGGTTACCGTTTCGCTCGTGGCATTTTTGTGGGGTCAACTTTCTCGTTCCGGCGCCGTGGCCGCTGCCCTCGTAGGGTGGCTCGCACTCCTGGCCGGATGGAAATGGGGTGTGTTCCTGCTGGTTTGGTTCGTCGTCATGGCGCTCGTCTCTCGGGCAGGTAGACGGCAAAAGACGCTGATACTGCATGGAGTGATCGAGAAGTCCGGGAGCCGAGACGCGACCCAGGTGCTAGCGAATGGTGGAATCTTCGCGGTTGCGGCGATGCTTACGGTGCTCACACCAGTGGAGACGATCGCACCTTCAGCCCTGGTCATCATAGCATTTACAGCACTCATCTCCGCTGGAGCGGACACAACAGCCACGGAGATCGGCA
>JBBSTN010000299.1:0-4522 GCA_038235845.1 Gemmatimonadales bacterium
ATCCTTCATTTGCACTGACGGGAGCGTTACTGTCGAGAGTGCGCGTGCTGGTGCTTGAGCCGATCGCGCGGGACGATCTCGAGTCGCTCGTAGATAGCGCTTTGGCAGATCGGCTGCGTGGCCGGGGAGAGCGAAGTCTGACGATCACGCCCGATGCGCGACGAACGCTTGCCACACTGTCCGATGGCGATGCGCGACGGACGCTCACCACGCTCGAAGCAGCTGCAATGCTCGCTAACAACGGTTCGAAGCTCGAGGTGAACGATATCGAGGCTGCCGCTCAACATCGTGCTCCCCGGTACGACAGGGGCGGCGAAGAGCACTTCAATCTTCTCAGTGCTTTTCACAAGTCGCTCCGGGGCAGCGACGCCGATGGCGCGCTCTATTGGATGGCGAGAATGATCGAGGGTGGAGAAGATCCAATGGTGATCTTTCGCCGATGTGTGGCGATGTCGTCCGAAGACATCGGTCTAGCCGACCCCGAGGCGCTCAAACTCGCAATTGCTGCAAGGGATGCGTATCGCATGCTGGGCCCGCCGGAAGGGTATCTTCCGCTCGCTCAGTTAGTGGTCTACCTCGCTACAGCTCCCAAGTCCAATTCCGCTTACCGCGCTCTCAAGTCGGCTCTCGATGCCGCCAAGGAATCGCCTGCTGCACCGGTACCACTTCACATTCGCAATGCGCCAACCGGCCTGATGAAGGAACTAGGTTATGGAGCAGGGTACCAGTACGCACACGGGGTGCCGGATGCTTACGTCCCACAGCGTTACCTGCCCGACGAAGTAGAAGGATCGTCTTTCTATTCTCCTGGGCCATTTGGCTTTGAGAAAGAGATTGCAAAACGTCTCACCTGGTGGGCGGAAATTCGCAATCGAAGCAGCGCGAGTCCATCGAAGCATGAAGTAAAACCTGAAGAGGAAGAGACACTTGAAGAGATACGCCATGAAGACTGAAAAAGGGCGACCAGGCAGGCGTCTTGCCGATGTAGTGCTTTTCGGAGCAATGTGCAGCAGCATGTTGATCGGTTGCGCATCATTGGCCGCTGCTTCATTCAAGGAGCCCGTCGTTGAGGTTCGCGAGTTTAACATAGTGGGTCTTGGACTCAGTGGTGGAAGCGTCGAAGTAGTGCTGTCGGTATACAATCCCAACGGGTACAAGCTCGACGCGTTGAGCATGTCCTATAGCGTCGATGTCGACAGCGTGAAACTGGGGGGCGGTGCTCTCGACAAACGTTTTGTCGTGAACAAGAACGACAGCTCCACTGTGCGCCTGCCAATTCAGTTCACCTACGCTGGCCTTGGCGCAGCTGGTCGCGCGCTTATCACTTCGGGCACTGTTAATTACAGGGTTCATGGCGATTTCACTGTCGACACACCGCTGGGAAATTACACCCGGCCGTATAGTCAAAGCGGTCGCTACTCGTCGGTGGGAGGCATCCGTCGTTAGCCTTCTTTTCAGCCTGCAACATGTAATGGGAGAATGACTCATCAGTCGTGATATAATTTCATTGGCACCGCCAGTCGAACGTGTAGTGCTGGTGAGTGCGCCATCCAAACGAAGCGCGGTACGTCTGCGCATGGATGAACATCTCGAAGAACTCGGTCGTCTCACCGATACTGCAGGTGGGGAAGTGGTGGGCTCGCTCACACAGCAGCTCGATCGCCCAAACCCCGCCACCTACCTCGGCAGTGGCAAGGTTGAAGAGCTCAAGGAGAAGATTCGAGAACTCAATGCAACATTGGTTGTATTCGACGACGAACTAACTCCGGCGCAAAGCAACAACGTCGAACGAGAAATTGGCACGCGTGTCATGGATCGCGCTGAACTCATTCTCGATATCTTCGCCACGCGCGCACGGTCTAACGAAGCACGCCTGCAGGTAGAGCTTGCACAGCTTCAGTACATGCTGCCAAGACTCAAGCGCATGTGGACTCATCTTGAGAAATTCCGTGGCGGAATCGGTGTTCGTGGCCCCGGCGAAACACAGCTTGAGACTGATCGTCGTCTCATCCAGCATCGCATCCGTGTCCTGAAAGAACGGCTCGAAGACGTCGACCGCGCACGCGAGGTGCAACGACATGGCAGGCGGGAGCATTTCCGCGTTGCACTTGTGGGATATACAAACGCCGGCAAGTCGTCAGTGCTGCGTAGTGCCGCAAACGACAGCGAGGTTTTTGTTGAAGATCGATTATTTGCTACTCTCGACCCGCTAACGCGCGAAGTCGAAGTAGGTGACGGCTACACTGCACTGCTAACCGATACGGTTGGGTTCATACGTAAGCTTCCCCATCACCTTGTCGCGTCATTCCGCGCAACTCTGTCCGAGGCGCGCGAAGCGGATCTGCTGCTGCATGTAATTGACGCCAGTCATCCAGCCTGGGAAGAACACCGGGAGGTTGTTGACGCAGTGTTACGCGATCTCGGCTTAAGCGACCGCCCGGTACGTCACCTTTTCAACAAGATGGACGTGTTGAGCGAGCCCGAGGACGCCGCAGTTCGAGAGCGGGTAACAAATATTCTTCCCGGGTCGATTTTTGTTTCGGCGACCGAGCCCGGTGGGCTGGAGCCGTTTCGGCATGCACTGCTCGACGCAATCAGGAGTGAGCGACCGCTATGCGAAGTGCGCGTGCCGGCCGGCGACGGAAAAGTGCTGGCAGAACTGCATCGCGACGGAGAGGTGCTCAGCCAGAGGACCGACGGCGACGCGATGGTGCTGAGGGTGAGGTTAGACGAACGCGCCATGGGCAAACTCAGGCATGCGGGCATTCACCTCATGGTCGTACCGGCCAGCGCGGCGGCATCGACACCGGTGTCCACTGGCGCCTTGACATCAACAGAGGCCTCGATGGGGGCGGGCGCTTCGACACCGACCGCGGATTCGACACCGGCCACGGGTTCTGCTGCGGCAGCTCCGCAAGAGATGGGCGCGCAGGGACTCGAACCCCGGACCTCTGCTGTGTGAAAGCAGCGCTCTAACCAGCTGAGCTACGCGCCCTCGATCGACCACCGGCGGATGAACCTGGCGTCTCGAGTGGTAAGAACGTAATTCTGCGCCCGTCGGCGCGGTAGTGACCTGGCCGTCAACGGCACCTTATTGCGCCCTGACATTCTTGAAACCCAATGCGGCACCAGCCAGTCTTCCTGGCTGATGCCGCAAAGTGGTCCGGGTGGGACTTGAACCCACGCTCGACGGATTATGAGTCCGCTGCTTTAACCAACTAAGCTACCGGACCTGAACGCAGTAAGAATGTGTTCGATGTACGCTCGCTCGGCAACCCGCTAAAGTCGCCGCAAGCCGAGTTTATGCCAACTCCCCCGCGTGCCGGTCAAAGGCGTCCAGCACCTCTTCGCCGGAAACTGTTGCAGCGCCCAGCTTGCCGACCTCGACCCCTGCCGCATAATTGGCCACAATGGCCGCCTCGACGACCGTGGCGCCTGCACCAAGCATGGTTGCAATGTAGGCCGAGACTGTATCACCCGCGCCCACCACGTCGTATACCTCGCGTGCCGTCGTCGGCACATTGTGAACCACTCCATCCGCAGAAATCAGCGCCATACCGCGCTCGCCAAGGGTGAGCAGGAGATTCTCTACCCCCAGACGGGCGAAAGTGGCGGGAAGCGCTTCGGCGTGCTCCAGATCGACTTCCGCGCCCAGCGCTCCCTCGAGCTCCCTCCGATTGGGCTTGAAAACAGTCGCACCGCGATAGGCGAAAAAATTGCGGAACTTCGGGTCCACCACAGTCGGAATTTTCCGCTGTCGCGCGCGATCAATAGCTCCCGAAATTACTGCCGGTACCAGGACACCCTTGTTGTAATCCTCGAACACGAGCGCGCTCGCGTAGGGTATGGCCCGCTCGACGGCGGAAAGTACTCGTGCAATATCGTCAGCATCGAGATCAACGTCTTCCTCTTCGTCAAAGCGAACGAGCTGCTGGGAACGCGCCATCACCCTGGTCTTGGTTGTCGTTGGCCGAGACACGGTCACCAGAGATCGGTCGTGAATGGAACCGGCTTTGAGATGTCGCCGTAACGTTTCGCCAGCGGAGTCGTCGCCGATTGTCGCAACCAGGTCACAACCTGCGCCCAGGGCGGCTACATTCTGCGCTACGTTAGCGGCACCGCCAAGCGCAAACTTGCGTTCGCGCACCCTAACCACCGGTACCGGCGCCTCAGGCGAAATCCGCTCTACGTCTCCGCGCAGATAAACATCGAGCATTGCATCGCCGATGATCATAACATGTTGTCTGGACGCAGCCGAAAGCAGCTCGGTGAGCCGCGCTCGCGTTATCGAATTCGATAACGCGTTCGACAAAGGGTGCGACGGTGACTGCAATCCGGAGTGAGGCAATGATACAGCCGACGAGTGGGATGGCTCCGATGAAGTCTTTTGCGTCATGACGGGAAACTATCGCGACGAATGCGTTCTCGCTTAGCTTGACGCCTGGTTATGACCTCACCCAATTCGCGCGATAACGGCTCGTCGTCTTCTCCGTCGAACGAAGCCAGCGCAGGTATGCGCAAT
>JBBSTN010000300.1:0-4520 GCA_038235845.1 Gemmatimonadales bacterium
GATGTACGTGCTCGCCCTCGTTCCCGAACCGGTCCGCCGAGAAAGCGGGGTACAGGCCAAACCTCCGTTGACGTGCGTGATCCGAAAGGTTGGCGCGAACTTCGACAACTCGTTGCCGGCGAACGTCACGACGCAATCGAACACATCGCGATTGCACAACTCAACGTCGATCTCGCCGAGTCGCCGGTAGACTGTCGTCGTTTTTTTCAGGCGCTCTTTCTGGCGCCTCCGATGGTATGCACCATACGTCAGCTTTCACGAACTCTTGGCGTCATTCCAAGCACGTTCATGAGTCGATTCTTCCGCGTCGGTCTGCCTGCACCCAAGAAATATCTCGCCACCGCGCGCCTTGTCCGCGCGGCACGCCTCTTCGAGAATCCAGGCTTCAGCATCACACATGTCGCTAATCATCTTGAGTACTCGTCTCCGCAAAGTTTCTCGCGACATGTGCAATCGTTGCTGCAGTGCACCGCAGTGGAGTTTCGGAGTACGTACAACGGTGAAGCCATGCTCAGGCTCATGCGCGAAACAATGGTACTGCCGTATCTCACCTTGTTTCGAACTTTCGAACCGTTCACGACGATTCCGCAGTGGAGCGTGCTTCGGTCAAATCGTGCAGTCAGGCAGATGCAACAGCCGGAGCAAACACAACCGATACAAGTGCCGCAGTTGCTTGCCTACGCTGCGTGCGGGGAGCGCGCGGTACGGTTGGTGAGCGAGTCGGCGATTTCTTCAGTAGCGCCATGCGAAGGCACACCGAACCCGTGTGACAAGGGCTCGAAGCTGCCAAACAATGCGTCACACGCCGTGGTTCCGAGCACGTTATCAGACGCGTTGTCGGCGTTTGGTGATGTTATTGGCACCGGCGAGCGATGACGTATCGCCAAACCACGCAGGCGCGCGGCGGCGTTAGAAAGCTGAGCCGCACTGCTCCGCAATTCGTCGATACTGGTGCGCTGAGCGGCCACAGCCTGTGCCGCAACATGCGCGCCTTCCGAAGCGCGATCGGCAGATTTCTCGACCGCGTCGAATGCCTGCGCAACATCTGTCGACAACGACGCTTGCGTTTCTGCAAGCGTAGCGGCGTCTTCACTCTCCGCCGCCATTCGCGCGATACCGTCCACGAGGTTTTCAAGAGCCAGCGTTGCTTCGCGCGCAACCGTTCCTGCGCCGGACACTTCGCCCGCGGTTCGACTAATCGCGTCGACGGCGCTGCTTATGTCTTCGCGGACACGTTGAACAGTCTTCGCGATCACCTTCGACGCTGTCGAACACTCAAGCGCCAACTTGCGGATCTCTTCGGCGACCACTGCGAATCCCACTCCCTCCTCACCGGCGCGCGACGCTTCTATCGACGCGTTGAGCGCGAGCAGATTGGTTTGCTTGGCAATTCGCGACACGGTGGCAACGAATTCTCCCACTCGTTCCGACGCAGGCTCGAGCAGTCGAACTGTATTTGCCGCTGCTCCAACATCCTCACCAATCGCCACCAACTGTTGCGCTGCGCGCTCAATCGCAAGCCGGCCCGCTTTCGCTGCGTCGTCAACCGAGCCCGCCTCCTGCGCTGTGGCATCGGCTCGAACCAGCGATTCTCCCGCCATGTCTCTTGCTCGGTGACTTGCCCTGGCGCCCTCCTCTGCGCGCGACCGCTGAACCGCCAACTGCTGGCTCAGCGTGGAGGCACCCTTGCTCAACTCACCGGCCTCCTGAAGCAGCACACTTGCCGATCCATGCACCTGCATGGCAACGGCAGCCACCTCATCCGCTTCGCCCTGAACGGCTTCTATCAACAAAGAGAGTTCGTCCAACATTCGGTTGAAGCTTCGTTCCAGGAACCCGAGTTCGTCCGCAGCCCGAGCCTCAGCCCGTGCATTCATGTCGCCGAGTTCGACTTGGACCATGCGTTGGCGGGTTTGGCGGATGCGTGTAACGAGACGGGCGGGCATGCGGATGATCTCCTGCGAAACCGCCAGCAGCAGCACGGCCGCGATGAGCACTTGTTGCCACTGAACTGCGTCGTACGGTTTGGTTAGCGCAAACCCCCAGCTCGCAAGCATAAACCCGCCGGTGGATGCAAGCGCTGTTACGTATCCCAGCGTTGGCCCTCGATCGAAAGAGTACGGCACGATAATCAGCACGTACGTGAGCGCCAGCACTGGAGCCCCGAACAAAAAAACGACGCTGCTCAGCAGAAATACGTCGAATATTGCGAACACGTATCGCAGCCACCACCGATACGTGCGCGCCGAAGAGCCAAGGATGAAAAGCAGCCAGTTTGCCGTGATCGCTAGGCCGGCAAATGCCGGGGGCGTGACAGCACCTGTCGACGCGAGCCCCAGACGAGAGGCGAAGCCTATCGCCAGAGCAATGATGCTCGACATCCACAACCGTCGTCGCGCGGCCTGACGAAACGTCGAGAAATCTTTGGCGCGCTCCTCGTCCGGGAAGGAGACTTGCCGGAGCGTTTGTGGCGATGACAATGGGCAGCCTGTGGACGTCGGGAATCGGAGCAACTGCGGCCAGCAGCTATGAGATGGAGCTATCGATCAATGACGATCGACGACAGGCGGGAGTATCGCTCCTTTTCTTCCGATCACGCGATCACGCGATCACGCGATCACGCGATCACGCGACGACGCGACGACGGGCGGTAGTGCCACTCCCCTTACTTCCCGATCAACTCTAGAAGCTCCGATGCCCGTACGAGCGTGATCACCTCGAGCTCCTGCGCCAACAAAGCCTCGCGACCGCCTTCCTCGCGGTCCACGAGCGCAAGCACACCCAAAACCTGTCCGCCGGCGGCACGCAGCGCCTTTGTCGCTTTGAGTGCCGATCCTCCGGTGGTTATGACGTCCTCGACGATCACCACGCAATCACCAGATTCGAACGGGCCTTCAATAAGCTGTCCCGTGCCATGCTCCTTCGCCTCCTTCCGCACAGTGAAGGCGCGCAATAGCGACACAGACGCGTTATCCTCGGCCTCTCTGGCACTGGCGTGGGCTATGGCGTACGAAACCGGATCAGCACCGAGAGTAAGGCCCCCGATCGAGTCGATCGTCCAGTCCGTAGCTCTGAGTGCAGCAAGACCCAGACGCCCGATGAGGAGCTGGCCGACAGGGCTCATCGTTGTCAATCGACAATCGATGTACAGTGACGAGCGGCGTCCGGAGGCGAGGACAAAATTGCCACGGGTAGCAGACTGCACGGCGAGCAACTGGATCAGTCGATCCCGGTCGCCGGGGAGGCGCGTGGCTCCCTCCGTGGGACGGATGGGCGAATGTGGCTTCATCCGCGTCGAAACAGTCCCTTCATCTTTCCAAGCAGCCCGCCGGTCTCGCCCGTGCCGGCGGCGGGTGGCGAGGACGCTGCATTCGCCGAAGGAGAACCTGTCTTAGGCGAGTGAGGCGACGCGGCTTTTCCCGAGCCGAGCGCCGGGCCCTCTTTTACCGCCTTTGCCAGCGCGTCCGCAAAATCAGTAGCGGAGTCGTATCGGTCATCGGGCGCCTTGGACAACGCCTTCATGATCACCGATTCCACGGCGGATGAAAACGTCAGCGATGGTTTTGCCTTGTTGAGAGCTATCGGCGGCTGAGTGAGGAGCTGCGAAAAAAGCTCTCGAGGAGACTTGCCGGTGTAAGGCAGCGTGCCGGTGAGCAGAAAATACGCAATGGTGGCCAGCGAATACTGGTCGGCGGCAGGACCTACCAGTTCGCCAGACAGAGCCTCCGGCGCCACATACATCAGCGTGCCCACGAAGAAGCCGGCTCGGGTGAGACGCTGGTCGGGTGCGGCGTCGGTGTCCGAGGCGATACCGAAGTCGAGCAGCTTTACCTGGCGAGTGGCCGGATCGTACATGACGTTCTCGGGCTTCAGGTCGCGATGCACAATCCCGACGCTATGGGCAGCGTGCACCGCTCCACAGATCTGGCTCATTATATCGGCGACTTCGTGCGGCGGCAGTGGCCCCGCCTTTTCCGCATACTTGTCGAGAATTTCACCTTTGGCCCATTCGATCGCGAGATAGTACTGCTCGCTCTCCGACTGGCCGAAGTCTAGGGTGCGGATGATGTTGGGGTGTTGCACACGTACGCCAAATGCCGCCTCGCGCAAAAATCTCGCAACGGCGGTTTTGTCGTGCTGCAGCTTGTCGCGCAGCACTTTCAGGGCAACTGTACCGTGCTGGGCATGATCCGCGCGGAAGACTGTCGAAGTACCCCCTTCGCCAACCTCTTCGCGAACCATGTAGCCGGCCAGCGTGGTTCCGACTAACCTCTTGTTGGGCACGAGGCGAACGTAACGCAGGTAATGCGCTGCAAGCAAGACGGCACCAACGTTTGATCGCCATTGTACAAGGAATTTGTGAATATCTGCCACCTCTCTGTTCTTTCGGGTCGCCTCGCGACTCAATCCGGCTCCGAAAAGGGCCGATCGCGCATAGCAGGCCGCTGGTCCGTTTCGGCGGCGCCCGCTGGGCGGGCGCTCCTTTACGGCGCGCTCGCGCTAGCCTTGGCCTCTTGCGC
>JBBSTN010000301.1:0-4507 GCA_038235845.1 Gemmatimonadales bacterium
CGTGCCCGGACTTGTCGTTTGATCGCTGTTGCACGCTGCACTGGCGAGTCCCAGCAAGGCCATCGCACCGGTGACTGCGCGCCGAACGGGCTTTCTATCCATCGTGAATCTCCTCAAGAAGGTGGTCGTGGGAAGCGGGGCATGGGTAATCCGCTCCCGGCTCATGCGTTCGGGGGTCGCGACGATGCCGTTCTCGCTCTCGGGCGTGACCGCGCCGGTGATAGGCGTGATGTCGGGCGAGCCGTGCTACGTCGAGTACGGGCAGTTGGCCCGCCAGCGCCTAGGTGCAAATTGCTGGCCGATGGTCCGCGGGACATCGCCACTCGCACGGACGTTTCATGGAACAAGATCGGATATCGACGAAACGTCCCGATGGAACAGACCAACCGCGGCAACGCGCAGGGGGAGCGCACCCCCGAGGGCGCTGCGATCCTCAAACGCGACTCTGCCGAAGGGTTAGTGTGTAGCTCTACCCGCCTCGAGGCTGGCGTCATCAGCCGTATTACCGCATCGAGTACGCAACGCGACCCGACTACGCGCGCGAAGGAGCGCCGGGTTCACCCGAGTTCTTCCGCTATGATCATGACCAACACGCAATCGGATCGACGCGCTGGCTAGTCAACATACTCGGCGACGGCTACCAGCTGACCGGATTACCCCTGAGCGCACGGATGACCCGCACGCCACCCATCGCTGATGCGACTCGAACCTTGACACCAGCTTAGTCATGCTACCGCTTTAGCCCGGCTCCGTAAGGCGCTACACCTGGTATCGTGATCGGCAGCTTTCCAGTTATCGGCGCCTTGCCCAGAAGCGCACGTGCTGCTGCCCGCTGCGACAAGGTCGACGCGCTCCATGCAATCAGGTGCGCGTCAGTGTACGGCAACCCCAGCGCAAGATACGGATTCGCAAACGAAACAAGCACTACCTTGGTGCCCGCCTTCCGCAAGCCTTCAATGAGTTCAGGCAAACCGCCCGTGGCTGCCATGTTTGCCGCCGTAGTGCTGGCACCCACATAAGACGCAACGATAGCCACCTCTGCTCCGTTGGAGATGTTGATTGCGTTTTCCACCGCTGCGGGCAAGAGAACCGGGTTCGGACTCGCGCGATAAGCTCCCCCCGCTGCTGCACCAGCGGTCGCATCAAACACAACTTCCGGAATCAGCGTCAGCGAGAGAGTGGACGCAAACGCACTCTTGATCTCCGCATCAAATGCACGCCCGGCACTCAGCTCGGTACGCGGAGCTACCGAAATGCTCACGATGCGGCTGGTGCGCGGAAGCTTGCTGAGCGGTACCAAACCCATAGAATCTCGCACCAGTGTTATAGCCTTCTCTGCTGCCGCCCGTGCGGGCACGAGATTCGACTCGGTGCCCACCTTGTCACGCACCTCTTCCACATTTACGAACCGATTGCGATCGAGGCCAAGTTCGTGCTTTGTTGCCAGTAATCTGCGTACCGAAGAGTCCACGCGAGCTTCGGTAAAACGACGGCTTTTCACACCGTCCACCACAGCTTCGATTGCCACCTCTACATCCGTTGGCATCAACAGCACGTCATTGCCGGCCACTACCGCACGTTGCGTTGCTTCAGTCATCGTCATTCCGGTGAGCACGCCATTCATGTCGAGTGCATCGGTGATCAGGAGACCATGAAAGCCGAGCTCCGTTCGCAGCAGGTCGGTCATGATTTTGCGACTGAGAGTAGCTGCGGTCTTGCCCGAATCGAGCGCAGGCAGGTCGCCATGAAAAGTCATGATGCCGCGCACGCCAGCGTCGATGGCAGCACGAAAAGGAAGCAGTTCGACACTGTCCAGACGCGCACGGGAAACATTCACGCGTGCCAGTTCAAGATGTGAATTCTGGTCGGTATCGCCATGTCCCGGGAAATGTTTGCCGGTCGCGAGCATACCACTGTTCTGCAAGCCGCGAATGAACGATCGTCCCATCATGGCAACAAGTCGTGGATCTTCGCCAAACGATCTCGCACTAATTACAGGATTACCGGGATTGTTATTGACGTCGAGTACTGGTGCGAATGCCACATGTATTCCCATGGCGCGTCCTTCGACTGCCGTGACACGTCCCATCTCATACGCGAGCATTGTATCGCGTGTCGCACCGATTCCCATCTGATACGGAAATGCTGTCGCTCCACCCAGCTCGATGGCGTTGGGAAGAAACCATCCACCCCGCGCCCTGAAGGCTGCTCCGGTTTCGAGATCGGCGCCAAGTAGCAGCGGAAGCTGAGCCGCGCGCTGAAGAGCGTTTGTCTTCGCTGCGATATCTACTGGCCCGCCAACGGAAACGATCGCTCCGCCAAGTTTCTGCTCTCGAATGAGACGCTCCATGTTGGTCCAGGATGGGTTGTCAGCGGCTGTGAAGTCGCCAAGCGTCCACACCCACACCATTTGTGCCGCCTTGTCACGCAGCGACAGCGTGCGCAATACGGAGTCTGCCCAGCGAAGATCTGCCTCATCGACACCGGCCCCCACCGGAAACATTCTCGGCGTCGTATCGCTCGGCGATCGGCGAATTGCCGATGGGTCAGACGCAACGCCATTTCGGCTGCTACCGGCACTTCCGGCATTCGCGCCCGCACAACCGGAGAGAGTGATAGCGAGCGTCGCTATCATCGTGAACTCTTTTAAAACTGGTATTCTCACGATCGCTTTGCTCATGAATGAAGAGGACATTGTTCTCGACTTACCCGACATTTCCTGTATCTTTTCGAATACAAGGGCAGGAATCTCGGACGCGAGCCGATCCACGTTCAATCTACATGGAGAAATACGGTGAACACAAAGGAGATAGGAACCAGGCTGGTCGAGCTTTGCAAGCAGGGCAAAAACATGGAGGCGATCAACAGCCTGTACAGCTCCGACATCGTCAGCCTTGAGGCAGCCGGCCCACCTGGCATGGAGCTCGAATCGAAGGGCATCGACGCCGTGCGGGGGAAGAACAAGTGGTGGAGTGAAAACAACGAAGTGAACTCCTCGACCGTCGAGGGACCTTACGTCAACGGCGACACATTTGCGGTTGTCTTCAACTACGAAATCACGTCAAATATGGGCCCGCAGAGCGGCAAGCGGACGAAGATGGAGGAGGTGGCAGTGTACACCGTCGAGCACGACAAGATCGTCCGCGAGAAATTCCTCTACTAATGCAGCGTTACGGTGAGAGCAGCGCTACCTCGTAGTGCTGCTCTCATCGCCTTACATCTGTTGACGAAAAAGTATCGCAATCTTTTCCGTCAGCTTCTCCTTCCACGATCGAGCTTGCCATTGTTCGAATGTCACGACCTTGGCACGCGCCCAGTCATTTGCAAAAGTTTCTTCCTGGGCCAGAGCGAACTCTCGATCATACACATTGATATTTGCCTCATCGTTTATGCTGAAGGATCGATTGTCAAAGTTGGTCGAACCGACAGATACCATCAACGAATCGACTACCATCGATTTGACATGAAACATCGTTCCCTGATATTCGGCAATCTGTATACCTGCCTTTAAGAGAGGGCCCCAGAGTGCACGCGATGCTGACCGCACTATCTCCTTGTCTATTATTGGCCCGGGCACGATGATCCTTATTTTCACACCCCGTAGTGCCGCAGCAACCAACGACTTGACAGCCAGTTCGCTGGGGACAAAATAGGCATTCGATAAATCGATGGTTTGCGCGGAAGCCGTGATCGACATGAGATACATCAGCAGCATGCTTTCACTGCCACCCGACGGCGCGCTGCTGAACATGTGTGCGGGCATCGAAGCAGTTGGATCCAGCGCCGGAAAGTATTTCGGTCCATGCAAGACCCTGCCTGTGGCCTGAATCCAGTTGTCCATGAAAACACTTTGCATTTGCGCCACCACGGGGCCGGTGACACGGAAGTGACTGTCGCGCCAATGTTCCGCGTCCTGCGCATCACCCGTCCATGCATCGGCAATGCCCACTCCTCCGGTGAATCCAACAGTGCCATCGACGACCAGCAGCTTTCGATGTGTGCGGTTATTGAGTCTTGTCAACGACCACCAATTCGGTTTGTGGTAGCGTTCCACCTCAACGCCCGCCGCCTCCAATGAATCGATACTCGACTCCTCCATCTTTATGCTTCCGAAGTAATCGAGCAACACGTGTGTCGGTACACCTGCTCGCGCACGCTCGCTGAGCGCGTTAACAAACTCCCCGCCCATTCCGCCGGACCAATAGATGTAGGATTCGAACGTAATGGAAGTCTTCGCCGCTCGTATGGCACTCAGCATGGCGGGAAATATTTCGTCGCCGTTTACGAGCGCTTCTACCTTGTTACCGTCGATGACGCTGGGGCCCAGCATCAGGCTCATCGACCGCCGAAACTGAGGGTCGCTGACACTGTAGAGACGGTCTACTCGTCGCTCTATGCGCTTTTCACCAATCGTGAGATTGAGCGCGATCACAACTGCCACGGACGCAACTACGGCCGCGGCCACAATGAAGCCTGCTGTGCTTTTTTTCAATTCTTACAACCGCTC
>JBBSTN010000302.1:0-4481 GCA_038235845.1 Gemmatimonadales bacterium
AGCGCGATCACAACTGCCACGGACGCGACTACGGCCGCGGCCACGATGAAGCCTGCTGTGCGTTTTTTCAATTCTTACAACTGCTCGGCATCGGGGAGACATTGCGCAACTTGGGAGCGCTAAAACCTAACGCTTGTCTCCCCGTTTTCCCCAGATTGGTGCAGCGGGTTCGGTCGTGGCGCGCGTACTCGGGTTCTCCTTGAGAAGACGCAACGCCTCCTCGACGGCACGTTCGAGCTGTGGATCGCGACCGGCGATAACGTCCTTTGGCCAATTCTCGACACTGATATCTGGCGCCACACCTTCATTTTCGACGGCAAACTTTCCGTTGCGATCGAAGAAGCCGAACCGCGGTGCTATCATTGACCCACCATCG
The DNA here is from genome assembly GCA_038235845.1 of Gemmatimonadales bacterium. Classification (GTDB taxonomy): domain Bacteria; phylum Gemmatimonadota; class Gemmatimonadetes; order Gemmatimonadales; family Gemmatimonadaceae; genus Gemmatimonas. The sequence continues at coordinate 377 of JBBSTN010000302.1, forward strand.
ACAAAGGGCGGTGTGTCCGTCGTCGCCACGAGACCGCCCCAGGTGCGCATGCCAACTAGCGGGCCGAGTTTGCGACGCTTGAACATGAACGGCATGAGATCACCACCGGAACCGGCCATTTCATTGATGATCATGACCTTGGGCCCCCAGATACCGTTAGCAGGACTGGTGTACGGATATCGCTCGCCCACTGGATTGTTGAAGTAACCGTCGTAGTCGCGGCCGAGTAGATCGACGATGTAGTCGGCGGCAGAACCACCGCCATTAAATCGCTCGTCGACCACGACACCCGCGCGATCCTGCTGCGCGAAATAGTATCGATTAAAGCTGGTGTAGCCCGGCTGACCAGTGTTGGGAAGATAGACATACGCGATCTTTCCATTTGACATCGAGTCGACCATACGGCGGTTTCGCTCCACCCATGCACGTGTGCGCAGACCCTGCTCATTTGCCACCGGAATTACCGTGACCTGGCGTGCACCCACCGGTGACGGCGAAGAGTTCACGGTAAGAACCGTTTGTCGATTGGCCGTGCCGTCAAGCAGTCGGTAAATGTTGTCCGGTGCAATCAGATCCACGCCATTGATCGCGAGAATGTAGTCTCCGGTGTTCACATCCACACCCGGCATTGCAAGCGGCGCACGCAGTTCGGGGTTCCACGTTTCCGTCTCATATATCCGCTTAATGCGATAACGCCCGCTCTCCACATCGGTATCTGCACCGAGCAAACCACCGTTTGCGTTTGGAACATCAGGAATGTCGCCACCTCGAACGTACGAATGTCCGATTGCGATCTCTGCTCCCATCATGTCCATGAGGTAGTTGAGATCTGCGCGATGCATCACGAAGGGAAGAAGCTCGCCGTACATCTTCTTCATCGCGGGCCAGTCGCTGCCGTGCATGTTGGGCACGTAAAGATTGTTGCGCTCGTTGCGCCAACCTTCATTGAATATCTGCTTAAATTCTTCCTTCGGGTCGATGTAGGCGCGGAGGTTAGCAGTCAACCGTCCACTATTGGCGGCCGGGACCGTGCGATCTGCGTCGACAAGATAAAGACCACCCTGTGCGCCACCGGTACGGTAGAGAAGCTTCTTTCCGTTCGCGCTCACGGTGAAACCGGCCACTCCCTGAACGAACGGTGCAGCTCGTCGAACGCTTAGCTGATAGCGGTGCAATGTCCCGCCTCCACCTCCGCCGCCCGCGCCGGCACCTGTACCAGACGCCGGAACGGCTTCGAGGAAGAACACCGTGCCGGGTACACCCGACTGGAGTTCCGTGTACCTCCGGTCAGCTATCGATGGCACCGCGATGACGCGCTGCTGTATGCCGTCAAAATCGATACGAATGGGACGGCCGGGAACTGCGGCAGCAATCGTGGTAGTGTCAGACGGCGCTCGATTGGCACCGGCGGCGCCCCCTACGGCAGTGCGCGGAGGGGGAGCACTATCCGGCCGCGGAGGCGTTGGCGGGTCACGCGGATCGCGGGGTGCAGCACCGGCGCGTGCTGCTTCGTCGTCACTTTCCGGAAGAAGTGGGCTCGGATCGGCCTTGCTCAAGACCGTCAAGTACAACGATTTCGTTTCGGGATGATCGTACGCGGACATGTCGAGCAACGAGGTATTGAGGCCCACGTTGGTGCTGGCAAAAAACCACAGGTACTTGCCGCTGGCATCCCAGACCGGATCGGTGACGTCTGCCAGGCCGTCGGTGATCTGCTTCTTTGCACCTGTCTCCGTGTCGTACACATACAGCGCACGGTAGAGTGACTTGAGACGTTTTGGATACAAAATCCAGCGAGAGTCGGGACTCCACACAGGAACTATCGATCGATCGGCCTGAAAGTAGGGATCGTAATCGGCGATCTTTGCGCTCTTAGCCGCCACGTCCACCAGCCATAATCGGAAGTGAGTGTCCTGGAAAGCAATCTTTCTGCTATCCGGCGACCATGCGGGCGAGTACGGTCTGCTCGGCTCAGGCAGTGCAATTTCGCGGGGTGGTGTCAACCCGTCCTGATCGGAGATGTACAGCTTGTATTCGCCCGAACGATCGCTGAAGTATGCTATCGACCGTCCATCAGGGCTCCAGATTGGAAGTATCTCGGCGCTTCCACTGGAATTTGTGAGATTGCGAACGTCTCCTTTTTCGGCGGGCACGGTGAATATCTCACCGCGCGCTTCGACGGCGGCGCGCTTACCTGTTGGCGAGAGTGAAAGGCTCGTCATGCGGCTGCTCACATCTTTCCACTGCGCCATCATCCAGGGGAAATCGCCCGCCGCCATGATGTTCACGATCTTGTGATTGCCCGTGCGGGTATCCAGATCGTGAATGTAGCCAGCTTGTTCGAAGACAACCGAGTTCCCGCCTGCGTCGAGCGACTTCACATCGAAGTCTGTGAACTTTGTCACCTGCGCAAGCTTTCGCGCTGAAAGGTCCCACGACCAGACGTTGGAGACACCGTCGCGGTCGGAGAGGAAGTACACCGAATTGCCCACCCATACCGGATCCATCTCCTTGGTGCCGGCGAATGGCGTCGTATCCAGCGCGAAGGTCGCAAGATCAAGAATCCAGATTGGCCTGTTCTGTCCGCCGCGGTAGTTGCGACGTTCCTCATCCCACGAATTCGGCATACGGTACGCGATGCGCTTTCCGTCAGGCGAGATCTTGCCCTGATAGGCGCGCGGCATCGGCATTGGCTCTTCGACGCCACCATTTGCCGAGATAGTCCAGAAGCGAGGAGCAGCGGAGGGCGCTGCTGTCGCGCGCGACGACGCGAACATGATGGACCTGCCGTCGGGCGTCCAGCCCTGCACGATGTCGGCAGACGGATGCCACGTTATGCGCTTGGGCTGTCCTCCTTCGACCGGAACCGTGTACACGTCGGTGTTGCCACCGTATTCGGCGCTGAAGGCAACCGTTTTTCCGTCGGGCGAGAGCTTTGGGTTCTGCGATGTACCCTGAAAACTTGTAAGTCTTCGTGCGGCACCACCGCCACGATCCACCACCCAGATGTTGTTAGCGTAAGCAAAGGCGATATGCGAATTACTGACACTTGGAGTGCGCAGCAACCGCGTGACCGACTGTGCTCCCGCCGAAGTTGCGATTAGCATTTCGACGGCGACGAACGACACGAGAGCGATGGACCGCATTGGTGTTACCTGGTTGAAACCTGATTCTGTTATTGCCGCGGTATGCGGACCAAAATACGTCCTGCTAAAAACTGCTTAGGACTTGTTTACATCTCGTGCTTGAGGTCACCGCATGCAACAATCTTCGACATGTTCGTGGCCGACTCGTGAATGTTCACGTGGTAGCTGGCGGTATCGGCCGGCATCGCGGCGACCATTGCCTTTGACATACCGACGCCCTTGTCGTCCATGGTGATCGGGGTGTACGACTTGCCACCGCCCCAAACGCCGCCGCCGGTCTCGCAGCTGCCGGTGTGAATGTGCCACGGGCGGACCATGCCAGCTTCGTCACCCTTGAGCTGCACGGTGATGTCCGTGCTTCCAGCTTCCTTAGCATCCATCATCATGGCAGTACCGGTGATCTTCATTCCGTCTTTTCCGGAAATGGTACCCGTCCAGTGACCGTGGGCCACGAGGCCGAAGGCGACCGATGACGTGAGGGCAATTGCAGCAGCCATCGATAAAGTGCGACGCATAGTTACTCCAGAAGATAAGAAAGAGGTCGAACGGGAAAATTGCGGTTACTCATTTGCGGCCGCAACCGCTGGGGGAAAGTTCGCCAAGCCAATCAAAGAGCGAGCGAGATGCACTTAATCGGCTTCACCGCTGGCGAATTGCCGAACCAGATGATATACACCCCGGATGCCTATGAATCGTTTCAGTTCCCGCCTTACCCAAGACCGCGCCCAGGTTGGATCGCGCGCAATGCTTTTCGCCACCGCCAAAAGTAGATTCGGCTGTGGTGCGGCTGCGTCCTCGGCAAATACTACCCCCAGCAAATAATCCGCAAAAGTTGGAGACTTTGGTAAAGCTAGGTTTTGCCACCAAGCGCAAAATGTTGAGAAATAATCTGATTTCTGTAGTAGAGCGAGAGGAACTTACTCAATTGCTAGAACAATTAGAAATTAACCCCCAAGCCC
>JBBSTN010000303.1:0-4434 GCA_038235845.1 Gemmatimonadales bacterium
ATCCGGTGCACGCACGAGACGTTTTGGGCGACGTCCGGTGAGAAATGCAATCGCCCAGGCGGCGTCGGCGGGGGGCGCATCTCTGAAGTACTCGCCCAGTGCCTTTACCTTGGCCGTGGTAGCCGTTGTGCCGTCGACGGCGTCGTAGAGCGCGGCAAATCTTTTCACGTGTCTTTGCGCCCGGGAATTTTACTCGCTTCCGTCGCGTCACCGTGTGTAGCCACTTCCCTCGTCGCATCACCGGCAGTACCCGCTTCATTCGTTACTGCACCGGATGTACCCACTTCATTCGTCACATCACCGGATCTACCCGCTTCAGGGGTCGCGTTACTCTCGCCACTCGCGTCGGCGGCAACGTCGGCTGCATCCACTGCCGCGTCGTCGCGCTCACCCTCAAAGCGTGTCGCAATCGCTTTCGCCTCGATTCCACGCTCAGAGAGCCAGCGCACCACCGGCCCGGTGAAGCCGTGCGTAACCCATACCCGCTCCGCACCCGTCGCATCGATCGCGGTGAGCAGCTGCGGCCAGTCGACATGGTCCGAAAGCGTGAAACCCTTGTCGACACCGCGCCTTCGGCGCGCCCCACGCACCCTCATCCAGCCGCTCGCAAATGCTGCTGCATACTTTCCGAATCGACGCACCCACGTCGACCCCTCCGCCGACGGCGGAGCAACGATTATCGCGCGATCCCAACGCTCGGATTTTGACGCGTTCAGTGCGTAAATAGTTTCCGGCATCGACACGCCCGCTTCGCGATATCGCTCTGTCGTCCGCTCCACCGCACCATGCGTCAATATCGGTCCGATCTCGCGATTCAATCCCGCCAGCAAGCGCTGAGCTTTGCCCAGCGAGTACCCGTACAGCAGCGACGCGCGCCCGTCGTCGGCGTTCGACCTCCACCACGCGTTTATGTCCGCAAACACCTGCTGTTGCGACGGCCACCGATAGATGGGCAAGCCAAATGTGCTTTCTGTAATGAACGTGTGACAACGCACCGACTCCCAGGGCGCACACGTCGGATCAGGGTCGATCTTGTAGTCGCCCGACACCACCCAGACCTCGCCGCGATGCTCGAGGCGAATCTGCGCGGACCCGAGAATATGGCCCGCAGGATGATACGAAACCCGCACGCCATTAATGTCCCGCTCTTCGCCATACGGCATCGCTTCTACACGATCGCCGAGCGCCCCTAATCTCTCACGTGTAATACCGAGACCGCTCGATGAAACGAGATATGATTCGCACCCCCACGCGAGATGGTCGCCGTGAGCGTGAGTTACCAACGCGCGCGGCACAGGCATCCACGGGTCGATATAGCAGTCGGCGGGCGCGCAGTACAGCCCTCGATCGGTTAGCTGGAGTAATGTCATTTCTGTCACGACATCTTGCACAATGCCGGCCAGCTCCAAAAAGTTCTCGGTACCCGTGTATCGAGCAATGCGCCTGGCAATGCGCCTGGCAATGCAGATCGCGATTCAATCGCTCAGTTGCTTGCCGCTCCCGCCGACCATGGCGTAGTCTTCGTGCGCGGCTGCTCGTCGCCAAAAATGTCGCGCGCCATGATACTTGTTTCCACTGCTGCAAGCACTGCTTCCAGTTCGGCCGTCGCCTTTCGCAGCTCCCATCGATACATCGGTCGCATGCCCACGACTGCCGCCCATCCGAGCACGAGGCCTCCGCCAGCTATCGGGCCGAGCAACGCTGCGCCGGCAATTGCCAGGGCCTTCGCCCCGACGGCACCGCCGATCACCGCGCCGATGCTCGAGCCCAAGCCTGCCAGAAATCCATGTCCGGCAATGGATGCGTTGAGCCCGCGTCTCAAATCGAGATGGATGCTCACCTCGCAAGCCTGTGAGTCGCCGGGGATTGGTGCAAGCGTGACGCGAAGCTCAGGTACGTAGACACCATAGCGCGTCCACGTCCACTTGTAATTCATCTCGAGGTACGGTGGTAGATCGAACACTAGTACGCCGCCACCGAGTGGATGCCCTCCAACGGTATCACGCAGCAGCAGTGAGTACGGCGCGGACTGGAAGGCGCGGCCCACGGCCTTGAGCGTTTCACGCGGAGGAAACCGGAACACGCGGGATACTGAAAGCGTACGCTGTTCGGTTCCGAGGAGATTGGTGGCGAGATTGTTTTTCCACTCCGACACCGGCTGCATGTTCTTTATCGCACTTGGAGACGACTGCAGTTCGGCCATTGCCAGCGCGACATAGCGCTGTGAGATTCCGACCTCTAGAGCCGCTGCCTCGACATCGCGCACACGATACGAATCAGTGAGCCGCGGCGATAGGAGGGGGTCTTCCGCGGAATTGGCGGATGCTCCATTACCAGCTCCCACGCCTACGCCCAACTGCGAAGGGCCGGCGGAAGGGAGGTTGCGGTCGTCACCGTGTCGAATCATCTGCCGGGTCTGCGTCTCATTCCGCAGGCGCGCCTCGAGTCGCGAGGCAGCTTCTGCCTGCAGCTCAGCGGCGCGCTTCCAGACTTCGAGCGCCTGATGGTTGGATAAAACTCCACTGCTGCCATCGTCTCGTTCCTGCGCGTCAATCGCGTCTATGGCCTTTCCAAGTGCGTCAGCCAATTCCTCGCCGGTCGAAAAACGATCTTCGGGACGCTTGAGCAGACAACGATCGATGACCGATGTCAGTGCCAAGGGCAAACCGGGAGCGGATTCGCGCAGAGGTGGCGGTTGACGTGTAACGTGCGCAACCAGAACTGCATGCGGCGACTCATCCTCGAATGGCATGCGCCCGCTCAGCGCGAGATAGCCCACGCAGCCCAGTGCATATAGATCGCTCCGACCGTCCAGCGGCGAGCCATTCACCTGCTCAGGGCTCATGTAGTGCACGGTGCCGAGCACAAGACCGTCTTGCGTGAGCGAGGGGTGAAAGTCGGCACGAGCAATACCAAAATCTGTTACAACTGCCTGCCCGGTTGTGCGCTCGATAAGAATGTTTTCGGGCTTCACGTCACGATGCACAATCCCGCGAGCATGCGCGTAGGCGAGCGCCCACGCCACCTCGCGCAGCATGCGAATGACAACCGCGGGAGCAAGAACACCGCGGTCCCTGATTCTCTCGGCGAGCGTTTCGCCATCTACGAATCCCATGGCAAAAAATGCGAACCCGCCAATCTCGTCAGCGCGGTATACCGGAACGATATTCGGATGCGAAAGCTGCGCGGACATTCGTGCTTCACGCAGAAATCGCTCGCGCGTTTCGGACTGGGTGGCGAGGGACGGTGGCAGCACCTTGAGCGCCACCTGCCGGTCGAGCCGCTCGTCACGGGCCAGCACCACGATACCCATACCGCCGCGACCAAGCTCGCGCTGGATTTCGTATTGCCCGCGGAGCGCTTCGTGGAGCGCGTTCAGTTCATGTCCGGCAGGAAATATTGTCGACTCTGGCATGCTAACTAAAGATACGACATTGCACTCGGAGCTTGCTGCTATTTGGCAGTACGAAGCTTCACGACGGTTGGCACGTCGGACATCAACGAATCGATAACGTTCCCAAAAATGCGCAAGTGTTGTGACGCGATGCTATTTCAGCGCTGTCACCAGCCAGTCTGCAAGCGAGCCAAGTGCATCGCGACTGACATGTTTGTCTTTGAGCTCCGTATATCCTTGAATTAAACCTGACGGATCGTTGAGAAAGAGATGATTCGTCCCGGGAAACTTGTGCATCACCACCGCTCGATTGCCACTGGCCTTGAGCGCCGTGTACAACGTATCGGCCTGCTCGGGAGTGACCTGATGATCGGTTTCGCCCTGCATTATCAGTACGGGCTGCTTCACCTGTCTTATCGGCACCAGTGGGTCGTGAGCCAGGAAAAAGCCGTACCAGGGATTCGATTTTCCGAGATTGTCCAATTGCGCTGGCACCGTCTTCCATATTGAATCGCGCGAAACTTCCGAAAGATTGGGTGCCGCATCGATCGCCTCACGGTTCTGAAACAGGACTACTCGTCTACCGGTATAACCCGGCCCGGCCATCAACACGATTGCGCGTATTTTCGGGTCGGACGCGGCGACCATTGGAGCGATTGTACCGCCCTCACTATGGCCAATCAGCGCCACCCGCGAGCCGTCGATATCCGACCGCTTTCGCAGCCACGCCACTACCGAGCGCACGTCGTCCGCGAAGTCGGCACTTGTTGCGGCGCGCGCCGATTCGAGCCCGCCTGATTCTCCAATTCCCCTATCATCGTAGCGAAGCGTGGCAATTCCACGTCTTGCGAGCGTGTCGGCAATTTCCCGGAATATTGCGTAACCCGGAATGATCGGAAGCCGCGAATCGCGCTCCTGCGGCCCGCTGCCGCTGATGGTCACCACCACCGGCGTTTTCGTCGTTGCCGCGACTTTGGGCCGAGTGAGGGTACCCGCCAATTCGTATCCTCGACCTGTGGGAATGCGAACATTCTCGGCCG
>JBBSTN010000304.1:0-4372 GCA_038235845.1 Gemmatimonadales bacterium
GTAGTGGTCGCGCTGGCCATCGCGTCGTTCACTTATGGAGGTCTGTTGGGCGGATTTTCACTCGCTCTGTTCTGGAGGCGCGCGATTCAGCGCGACGCCATACTAGCGATGTCGGTAGGAATATTCTGCATGGGGCTGGTCGTGTTCGGAAAGCAGCTGAGCCTGTGGATACCTGCGCTTGCACCCTCACTCGCGCCCTTTGCGGGAATTGCCTGGCCGTGGTATGTGCTCATTGGAACGTCGATAACATTTGTCACGGGAATGCTGTCTTCGTATACGCACGGGGAGGTACACAATGCGAAAACGTGAGCCGATGAGAACTTCGCATTCGAAACAGGTTTCACGTTATGCGAATGGAAAACGAGTTAGTGAATAGAGAATAGTTGATGGTTGATAGAAAATTCGTGATGCCTCCGCACGTCGGCCATTGGTGTTGCGACCTCCGACGTTGCGAAAGCCCAATCCCACGGCCTGAATCTTGACATGAACACAGGCAAATACGCTCGGTATCATCAGTGCGCACTCCGCAACGATGATCACACAACCATAAGTACGAGGAATTGATGTCCGAAAACGCCAAATCAGAAGCTCAGCAGCAGCGCGAAAAATTCTACGAGCTCGTGAAATCATTCAGGAGCGTGGTGCTGGTGACAAACGCGGCGGGCGGCAGCGGAAACGCACCTGAGGGTGCGTCCTCCGGAGAAGAATTTCACTCCCGCCCAATGGCTGTAGCAAGGGTCGACGAGAGCTGCGACCTCTGGTTTCTGACCGGGGCAGACAGTGGCAAGATATTCGAGATCCGGGAAGATCCGACCGTCCTTATCGTGGCGCAGGATGGCCAGAGCCGGTTCATATCACTCACCGGCACCGCGCACCTGCACAAAGATCGGTCGATAATCAAGGAGCTTTGGTCGGAACCATACAAGGTCTGGTTTCCAGGGGGCGAGGAAGACCCCAATATCCGCGTTATCCATGTCGCAGCACGTGGTGGCGAATACTGGGACAGCACGGGTTTAAACAAGGTGAAATACCTTCTCGAGTCGGCCAAAGCCTACGCAACTGGCAGCCGGCCCAATACAGAAGAAGGCGAGCAGCACGGAAAAGTACGCCTCTAAGAGGCCCCCCTTATTTCGGCACGGTCTCGTTGTATTACGGCACGGCCTTGTAACCGCACCCAATGCCGCTGCAGGTGAGCGCGACGAAAGTTTCACTGCGAATCAACCACTTTCCGTCGCGCTTCACCCATTGCGCAGAGTACTTTCCCCCAATAACCACCGGCCCCGTCATACTGCCGATTCGGCCGGTCCAGACGCCAGTCTCAAATGCCAACGGCCAGTTGCCGCTGATCTCAACCTCGGTGGGCTCCCGCACAAATAGCACTGTGGAATCGCCGTTGCTCGCGGCCTTGAGTAACGAGACGTACTCGGGCTTTCCGTTCACAGACTCGCCCAGCGCTCGTCGAATGGTAACATCGTCGGTCCAGATACTTGCCGCGCGATCGAACGCGCCCGCCGCCATCGCCTGATTCTGCATCGAACGCGCCTCACGAATTGCGATCCGATCAACTGCGGCGGGCGATTCCTCCACATCGAGCGTTACAGTCTGGCGTGTAACACATGCTCCTGAAGCAAGTGACATGAGCCCGATCAGAATTAACGGACGGGCGTGAACACGCGTGCCGGTCAAAGTCCGACGGCACGCGAAGTTCAAACCCCAAGCCGAATTGCGCACTGCTACTGAATCCTTGCTGCTTTGCCATCTGGTAACGTCGCAAGCACCGTTTTCCATGAGAACTTCTCACCCTTGCCGCGGACCCAGTAATCCATCCATGCCATCTCGCTCACCGACTTTACCAACCGATTGCGCGGGTCTGGGATTCCGTGACTCGAGCCCGGATACATGTACAGCTCTGTTGGTACGCCAAGCTTCTTGAGCGCCATGTGCAACTCCACCGACTGCGGACTGGGCACTCGCGGGTCTCCTGATACAACGTGAATCATCGTTGGAGTCTTCGCGTTTGTGATGTACTTGATGGGCGACTGCTCCCAATATGCGTCGAAGTTGTTATACGGTAATGAGTCACCCAGATAAAACTGCCGATTCCGCTGCACATCGCTTTGTGCATACATCGAAACCCAGTTCGACGTGCCGGCGCCGCTGCTTATCGCCTTGAACCGATCGGTGTGCGTGAGAATCCAATTCGACCAATGTCCGCCCGCGCTCCAGCCGAGAACGCCCATTTTACTGCCATCCACGATGCCCTGCGCGATGAGCGTATCCACGCCGGTCATGATGTCATTGAAGCCCGGCTCGAAATAATTGCCGACAATGTCCGTCTTGTGAGCGTTTCCATAGTTGGTCGAGCCGCGATAGTTCGGTTTGAGAACTGCGTAACCCGCGCCTGCGTAAACCTGCGCACCGTAACCACCGTTGAAGCCAAGTACATCTGCACTCGCAGGCCCGCCATGGATAGCCACGATAAGCGGGTACTTCTGTCCCTGCTGATACCCAACTGGCAACACGAGTATCCCACCCACGGTCTTTCCATCCTTCGACTTCCACATTATCTCCCGCTCTTCGCCGAGCGCGAACCCACGCGTCTGCGGATTCACATCCGTGAGTTTTGTCCAGGAAGCCTTGTCTGCAATTCTGTCGACGGATGACGCTGAAAACAGCGTGTTCGGCGTGCGCGGATCGGCATAGTTCACCAGAAGAGTTCCGGAGTCTTCATCTCTATTGACGCTCAGCGACGCAGGGAATGACGTGATCTTTCGCACTGCATCCGACTTGATATCCAGGGCAAAAAGCTGATTGGTAGCGCGATAGCCGTCGTTGAAATAGATCGTACTTCCGTCTGCAGACCAGAAGTCGACGCCGACGTCGCCATCATACTTGCTGCCCAGTTTACGCATATTTCCACCGCGATCGCTGACAGCGCGCAGGTACGCACGCGAGTTGCTCATACTGTAACGGGTGAGATCGTCGGACGAGGAAAACGCCAACCACTTGCTGTCCGGCGAGAAGCTGATCGTGCTCTCAGAGACTTCCTTGTTGTTGGTTAGTCTTTCAACGGAGTTGCTGGTAGCGTCGAGAAGGAAAAGGTCGGCGTTGATTCCCTGCTCGGTGATATTTCTATCGTAGCGATTCGCAGAAACGGCGTTGAAGCCCACCCATCGCGAGTCCGGCGAAATGCGGAAGTTCGTCACGGACACTGTGCTGTCGGTCGTTAGCCGAACCACGGCGCGGTCATCCATCGAAACACTCCATAAACTCGCCCTCGGCGTTTCCTGGTTGCGGATATCGACCGTAAATTTCTTTTCCCTACGCATTTTGTCGTCGATATCCAGAGTGTCCGGCGAAACCAGATACACTCGCTTGCTGTCAGGCGTTATATGCCAGACAGCCACCCCACCCACGTGCCGGGTAAGCTGCTCCGGAGATGCCGAGTCTAGCCGCGCCACCGGCATCCGATAAAGTTGCTCTTCGCCGTTTTTCCCCGCTCGATACACAATCCACTTTCCATCTCGCGAGAACTCGAAGTCGCCAACTCCACCAGCGGCGGAGGTGACCCTTCGCGCTTCTCCTCCATCGGGATGCATGACGAAGACCTGGTTACCCGACAACGTCGAACTCGAGTCGCGATTAGACAGGAATGCGAACTGTTTGCCGTCGCGAGTCCACTCGGGCGAGGTTTCGTTCTTCTCGTCGGTGTAGGTGAGACGACGCGTTGTCGACACGCCTTCTTTCATGGATACCAGATAGATGTCCGACTGGGAGCGCGCTGTCTCCCAGTTTGGCCGCGTAACTGTGTACAACATCCAGGCACCGTCCGGACTCGGAGCTGTCGCGCCAAATGAGCGTTGATTCTGCAAATCAAGAAATGTCATCGGCCGGAGACCGGCATCGGTGTTTTGCGCCACCACCGGCCGCGCAAGAAAAGTGCTTGCAACAAGCATTGTCAGAGCAACTGCAATGCCCTCTGTGCGCAATGAGTAACGCTCGACTGAATCTGATACTGAACTGAAGTTCATTTCGCTGTACCTCTGATAAACGTTTGGTTCGTTCCGGCATTGGGGGCAACGCATCTAGCTACGGGTCGTATATCGCTCTAAAGCAGACCGATCGGTGTTCGGCCAAGGTGAGGAACGATTAACATCGTAGTCAAAGTGTACGACCACCGATTCCACATCCGCCACAACAGCGCCATCGGCGAGAACCGCCTGCGTCAAGGTGACACTTGCATTCCCCACGCGAGCGACCGTCGTTTCTACAGATATGACCTGATTGTAGATTGCCTGCGCCCGAAAATCGACCGCAATCCGCGCAAGTATCAGCGATTTCACCGAAGCGCCGATCGCTCGGAAAAAGTCGA
>JBBSTN010000305.1:0-4330 GCA_038235845.1 Gemmatimonadales bacterium
CGACTTCGCCAACTCGCGTCATGGCAGGATTCACCGGCGTTGGCGAGACGTTTCGCGATACGCCGAAATCCATTAGCAGCGCGCGTCCCGAAGCGCGCTCGAGCATGATGTTGTCAGGCTTGACGTCGCGATGCACCACACCGCGGCCGTGCGCGTAGGCAAGTGCATATGCAACATCCTGCAACAGGTGAAGACATTCGCGCCAGGACAAAGGGCCCGCGCGAGCCACGCGCTGCGTGAGACTCTCCCCTTCCACGAACCCCATGACAAATGCCAGCACCCCGTTGCGGTCTTCGACCGCGTGCACCGGAACGATATTGGGATGAGAGAATCCGGCGGCGACGCGAGTTTCCCGCACGAACCGTTCGCGAAGTATGACGTCTTCCGCAAACTCGCTTGGCAGAACCTTTATGGCGACATTTCGGTCAAGTTGCAGGTCGCGCGCGAGATACACCGTTCCCATTCCGCCACGACCAAGTTCGCGCTCCGCACGATATCGGTCGCCCAGCGCATCGGACAGTTCGCGTAGCGCCTGCTCAGCTGGAGAAGTCATCTACAAAAGCTACTGCGCGCTGGGTTCGCGTCAAATGCGGCGGCTTGCCACTTCATGGGTAGTGCTCGCAAGTTGACTGTGACAGCCGATCATCCTCTTTCTCGAGATCACCATGTCGTTTCTGCTTGGGCTCCGCACTGCCACCTATCTCGCCCCTGATCTTGCCGGCGCTAAAGCCTGGTACACAGAGGTTCTTGGTTTTGGCCCATACTTCGACGAGCCCTTTTATGTAGGATTCAACGTGCAGGGTTTTGAACTCGGATTGCTTCCGGATCAGTCCAAGCAAGTTGGCGACGGACATGTAGCGTACTGGGGCGTGGAAGATGCCGCCGCTGCATACGTACGATTGCTCTCTCTGGGTGCGTTAGCGCACGAGGCCGTTCAGGACGTCGGAGAGGGCGTACTCATCGGCTCGGTGCGCGATCCGTTTGGCAACGTTTTCGGTATTGTGCAGAACACCTACTTCAAGGCAGCCAGTTGAGTATCGCAATTGAAGCCGGCAGCGGCGCAAAGGCGCGGGTGCACCTTGATGGTGCGCACGTTACGTCGTGGGTTCCGGAGGGCAGCGCTGACGAGATGCTCTTCGTCAGCGCCAAATCTGCGTTCGGGCCCGGCGTCTCTATTCGTGGTGGCATTCCCATATGCTTTCCACAATTCGGGTCAATGGGGTCGCTTCCCCAGCATGGTTTTGCGCGCGTAGTACCCTGGACCATGATGGAGTCGAGTGATGACGAAGAGCGTGCGCATGCGCTTTTGAGGCTCGTGGAAAGCGACACAACCGGCGCACTCTGGCCTCACAGTTTTGCGGCGGAAATGCTCACCACAGTGAGCGCGAATGTGTTGGAATCGGCGCTGACGATAACCAACACAGACAACGCTCCGTTCAACTTTACCTGCGCGCTGCATCCATACTTCCGGGTCGAGGATGCATATGCGTGTACGGTTTCCGGGTTGGCTGGCTCGATTTGTCGTGACGGGTTGAGCCAAGCAGCTGACTATCGAGTGAGCGCGGATGAACTGACGATTGACGGCGCCCTCGACCGCATCTATTTCGACGTTCAGGGTGATGTTGTCGTTAACACTCCGCAACACCGTTTGCGAATTGAACGCGAAGGATTTCCCGATGTCGTGGTGTGGAACCCGGGAAAAGAAGGTGTCAGCCGTCGCGAAGATTTCTACGATGGAGATGAACGTCGAATGCTCTGTGTAGAAGCCGCCGCCATCAAAGACCCGGTGAGTCTTTCACCGGGCGCTTCATGGAGTGGAGTGCAGCGTGTGAAACGCGAATAACTGGCGACTGACCGTAGAGTTTACTGCGGAGTAACATCACCGGCAGCAGCCCCAGGCCTTCACTTGCGTCATCGCAGACTCGGCGGGGCCTACCTGTAACGGGGGAACTGTAAGTCGCGGACCATGCAAATCGGTGAGATATGACATCAACGTCATGATCTGCGAGCCATTAAACGCCTCCTCGCTGATTTGTTCAATGGCGGCTACGTCAATCGCCTCGCTAGTTTGCGCACTCGCCGAAGTTACCGACCTTCGGACAATTAAAGTCAGCGCGAGTATGGAGCGGGAGCTGAGAATTGCGCGGAGAGGCGCTGACGAGTTGCATTGTTCATGTAACAACCTCGAACGGTTCAATAAGCTCTGCTGTTGAGTCGCTGTCAGTAGCAGGATATCCAGAAAACCAGGTCCGGCACTCAATGCTTTCGCTTCTCAAGCAGACCCTCAACGATTTCCTCGACGATCGTTGTCAGACGATGGCCGCAGCCTTGGCCTACTACACGGCGTTTTCTCTGCCACCGCTGATGGTGCTGGTGCTGTTGATTTTCGGTACGGTCATGGACCCCGCACAGGTGCAGGGAAATCTTCAGGATCAGCTCACAACCTTGATGGGCTCAAAGGGTGCCGAGCAGGTTCAGGCGCTTATCGAACAGGCTCAACGGCCGTCGTCGAGCAACGCGCTCACCGCCACGCTGGGTGTTTTAACTCTTCTTTTTGGCGCCACGGGCGTCTTTGGAGAGTTGCAGGCGGCGTTGAACACGGTCTGGCAGGTAAAGCCATCCGAGGGCGGTGGATGGAAGAAGTTCATTCTGAAGCGCGCTGTGTCGTTTACCATGGTTCTGGGCGTGGCGTTCCTTCTTCTCGTATCACTCACTCTTAGCGCACTCATATCGGCGTTTGGCGCGATCTTAAGCGCCCAGTTTGACGGCGGGCTCAGCACGCCTATGCTGTTTATACTCGATCTCGGGCTTTCGTTTACAATCTTCAGCCTTGTCTTCGCCACAATTTATAAATTCGTGCCGGACGCTGAAATTGCATGGCAGGATGTGCGCGCAGGAGCGATGGGGACGGCGATCCTGTTCCTCATCGGCAAATTCATCATTGGCTTTTACCTGGGACGAAGCAACCCAGGGCAGGCTTACGGAGCCGCAGGTTCGCTGGCAGTGCTTCTTGTATGGCTCTACTACTCCTCGATGATATTGCTCCTGGGCGCCGAATTCACCCAGGTGTGGGCGTGTGAACACGGGCGCAAGATACAGCCCGAACAACATGCGGAAAGCACAAAAGACGAGCCTCCCCCGCTCGCCAACAGCGACCGGCCTTTGTCATGAAACTGCATGATTAGCCGGTCGCTGTTGTTTTCGTTACTGCGATTTCATTTGATTCTCACCATCAGAGTCAGCGTCGGTGTCGGTGTCGGCTTCAGCCTCAGTAGGCGAATCGAACAGGCCTTTACCGTGCATCTGTCCTTCGCGTTCGTGTGATGCATTGCCCCGCCCCGAATTTCCCACCGCCGCCTCGTCGAGTTCCTCAGCGCTATGTGCTTCTGCGCCGAGACCCATCTCCGCCTCATCGCGCGGTCTCCTGCGGGCTCCTGTATCAACGGTGTCGGACACTGAAGACGACGGAAGAACATCGATTTCCTCGATTCCATCGCCAGAATCGACAACCTCATCCAACATTCGCTCATTTCGGAGTGAGCGGCGAACATCGAGCGCGTCTACCGAATCGGTATCCTCGAGTGACGGATCCGAATACTCATCGTTCTTGAGACCCGCATCATCCGTGGGCTCATTCTTATCCTTGCTGCCGCTGCCTTCTTTCTTCGATTGCATATGCCGCTCAATTGGAGGTGACGGTTTCCCTACCTTTCAGACCCTTTTGCAGAACTCGCGTCAGCCACCGCCGCATCCCAGTCATGGTCGCTTTCGGCCAGCTCCTTCAAACGCGCCAAGGCCATCTGTACCTGACGTTGAGGAGACTTTCCGAACATTCGCGCAACCAGATTTCCGAGTCGGCCGGCAGGTGGCTCGGCCTCGATTGTTACGAATATCTCAGTGTCGCCGCTAGGGGCGTCGCGAAACATGACAGTACCATTGTTGGGAACTTCAGCCGGCTCGATGGACTGCCACGCAATCCACTCGTTCTCCTTCTCATCCACGATTTCAGCTTCCCATTCGATGCTCGTTCCGATGGGGCCCTTGGTGACCCAATGCGACTCCGTGTCTGACAGCACGTCAACGCGCTCAAGGTGCGTCATGAACTGAGGAAGACGAGAGAAATCGCGCCAGATGGCGAACAGCTCCTCACGCGGTCGAGCTATTTCGATGCCTTCGCGGACAACTATTGCGTGGTCGGGATTTACCTCCACCGCCGCTCCGCGAACGCGCTCCTCAGCAGTGCTCAGGCCGAAAATTCCGTAGCCATAACAGTGACCGGTCACCCCGCGAAACAGAAACTTGGCTCCGGTGGCAGCTGCAATAGCACCAA
>JBBSTN010000306.1:0-4329 GCA_038235845.1 Gemmatimonadales bacterium
CGCCGCCGACTGCGTTTGCTGTCCGAAGAGCGAACGCGATGCAAGCACCGTAGCCGTGCCCGCAACCGCAGTTGCAGAGAGCGCTCGGCCGGCCACATGCAAAAATGCTCTTCGATTTACTACCACTGCCTGATTCAATTACCTACTCCAGCAAGTTGAGGAGCGGACGCAGGCGGCATTTCCGCCACATATCCGCCTTCACGAGCGCGCTTTTCCGCCTGCGGCCACATCACGATCAAACCTCCAAACGCCATCACTATTCCGCCAAACCAAACCCACCAGACGAGCGGATTGAAGGTGATATGAACCGATGCGACATCGTTGGCATCCACTCCCGTAAACACGAGATACACGTCCTGCGACGGCGACTCCATGATGCCAGCTTCGGTGGATGGATTGAAAGTGGGCTCACCCGCACCATTCACATGTTGCCGCTTCTCGCTGGACAGTATCCCCATGCGTTTGCCGTCTTTCGAAACGTCGAAGCTGACAGATAGAACGCTGCGATTGAGCTGCTCGAACCTTGAGATACCCTGACTTACGAACGTCCATTCATGGCCCAGCGCGTCGGTGCCTTTCACTACATCGCCAGTTCTCGCAGTGGCCTCAAAATCGCGCACGAACAGCAGACCGGCGAATGCGCAGAACATGACCACAACACCGAAGTGAACTATATACCCGCCATATCTGCGTCGGTTGCGGGCAACGAGACGCAACGACGCTGAAACGATACCCTCGCTGTACATGCGCCGACGCGCGCCGATGCCTTTGTAGAACTCCTGGACAATCGTGCCCATGACGAATCCCGCAAGGCCATACGAGACAAGCGCGAAGAACTCCCGCATACCTAGCGCGAGCAGAACAATGAGCACCGTGACGCCACTCAGCACCGGCATCGTGAACTGACGGCGAAGATTTGACACTGAGGCCCGACGCCACGCTATGAGTGGTCCGATGCCGGTAAGTGCGAGCAGCAGTAATCCCAGCGGCCAGTTTACCGTGTTAAAGAACGGCCGTCCTACGGTGATCTTGTCGCCGGTTGCCCATTCCGAAAGGATAGGAAACAGGGTGCCCCACAACGTGGCGAAGCAGATACCTACAAGGGCAAGATTGTTGTAGAGAAATGCTGCTTCCCTGCTCACCATGCTTTCGAGTTCTGCGTTTGCCTTGAGATCGTTGAGACGAGTGGAAACCAGGTATGCAGAAATTGTTGTCGCTGCTATCAGGAACATCAGGAACCACTTCCCGACGGGCGATTGAGCAAACGCATGCACGCTCTCGATCACGCCACTGCGTGTGATAAACGTGCCGAGAATACTCAGCAAGAAGGTACTGATGACGAGCGTCACGTTCCATTTTCGCAGCATTCCCCGCTTTTCCTGGATCATGATGCTATGCAGGAATGCAGTTCCTGTAAGCCACGGGAAAAAGGACGAATTCTCAACGGGATCCCATGCCCAGTATCCGGCCCATCCAAGCTCCACATACGCCCACCACATGCCGAGCGTGATGCCGATGGTGAGAAAGAACCAGGAGAGCAGCGCCCATCTTCGAACGGCTCCAAGCCAACCCGCGTCGAGATTGCGCGTGACGAGCGCGCCAATGGCAAATGCAAACGGCACCGTCGTCGCCACGAGCCCCAGATAGAGCATAGGCGGATGAATTGCCATGCCGGGGTTCTGCAGCTGCGGGTTCATTCCGCGTCCATCTGCCGGAATCCAGTCGAGCCGCTCGTATGGATTGGCGCCGAAACAGAGCGTCATAAGGAAAAACAGCATAACCACGGACAGGGTACCGGTTACCCATGGCATCATTTCGCGGTTCGAGTTGCGGTTGGTGAACACCGCTATAGCCGAATACAGCGACAGTATGAGGCACCAGAACAGCAGTGAACCCGACTGTCCGGCCCAGAACGCCGTGAATGTATAGACGAGCGGAAGATTGCTGCTTGTGTGCGACGCAACAAACTTTATGGCAAAGTCGCGTTGAAAGAGCGCTGTCCAGATGCCGATCGATGCCAGCACCGTGAAGCCAAACGTCGCATACAGCGCACGTTCGCCGCTCTTGATCAGGTCAGCGCGACCCTGTGCACCGCCAGAAAACGAGACGGTAGCCGTCCAGGCGGCCATTAGAAGAGCGACCCAGAGTGAAAGTTCGCCTACGAGAATCATCTTTCGTTATTAGAACGTCGGAGAGTCTTCAAGCGCTAGGAGTTGCAGCGCCCTGATAGCCGGGGGTTTCGCGATACTTCTCAGGTGCGTTTTCATAGCGCGAGGCGCATTTGGCAAGCAGCACAGTAGCCTGGAAGGTTCCTGTGGGATCAAGCCGCCCCTCCACGACAACGTCTACACCGTCCGTGAATGTGTCGGGAATGATGCCTTTGTACGCAACCGCATACTCCTGCGCACCATCCGTCATCCGAAACGTTACAGAACGGCCAGAAGGATCTCGGTTGATTGTGCCATTTACCACGCGCGCTCCGACCTTCACCCCAGTATTCGATATACGAGGATTCGAGACCGACTTCACGGCGAGTTCACTAGGCGTGAGATAGTACTGAGCCGTTTGATCGATAGAGCTTGCCATGAGATACCCGGCCGTTCCAAGCACGAGTACTCCGCCAAACAGAAATTTTGTGCGAGCTTTCACAGGTCTCCATCCAACTTAGGGTGCGAGCGTGATGACGCTGACATCGTTACAAGATACCCGACTGCGACCGTTCGAGTAATGCACTTTTAACGCACTTTCGATGCACGTTCTCTATTGGCAAACGCAGAACAGCGCACAATCGCTGAAATTAACGGCCTCGACTGCAAGCTCGTAGAGCGCTCTCGTGCGCGGGTGACGCCGAACAACGCCTACCTGACAGCTACACCTTAGGGCCCGAAAAGTGGACTTCCTGAGCTCCCTAATCTGAGTTTGCCGCCCAGCCCAGCGCTGCACGAACTGCCCTCCGCCACCCCGCACGAAAATGGTCGACGTCCGTCTCGCTGGCTCCAGGATGGAAAATCTCGAAAGTTCGGGCTTCGAGAAACGCGTCTGCATCCGCCCAGACCCCGGCGTGAATTCCGGCCAGGCCCGCCGCCCCAAGTGCTGTAACCTCGGTCATAGCAGGCCGCTCGACTTCCACGCCAGCGATATCGGCCTGGAACTGCATCAGCCAGTCGTTGGACGTTGCCCCACCGTCCACGCGAAGACGCGAAACGGCCAGGCCCGAGCTCTGCCGAATATCGGCCAGAATGTCCACGGTCGAATACGCCATCGCCTCGAGCGCGGCACGGGCAAAGTGCGCGCGAGTGGTGCCACGAGTTATGCCAACGATTGTACCCCGCGCGTCGGGCTGCCAGTCGGGCGCGCCCAGCCCCACGAGAGCGGGTACGAAATACACACCATCATTATCCGGGATCGATGCAGCGAGCTCGGCTGTTTCCGCAGCCGATTCGATGATTCCCAAACCGTCACGCAGCCACTGAACAGCGGCACCAGCCACGAAAATGGACGCCTCCAGTGCAAAGACCGGCTGGCCAGCGGCTCCACAGGCAATGGTGGTTAGAATCCCCTTCGCTGCTTCGGGACGAGTATCGCCGGCATTCACCAGCAGAAATGCACCTGTTCCATAGGTGCACTTCACCGCTCCTTTGGTCCAGCCACCATGCCCGAATAGCGCAGCCTGCTGGTCTCCGGCCACCCCGCCAATGGGAATCTCGACCCCAAAATGCTCGCTGGCTGCAATCCCGAAATCTCCGCTTGACGACTTTACCGTCGGTAATAATGACCGAGGAACTCCAAAGAGGGCAAGCAATCCATCGTCCCAGCAGCGCCGGTTGATGTCATACAGCATAGTCCGCGAAGCGTTGGTATGATCGGTGAGATGCGAAGCGCCGTTTGTGAGGCGCCAGATCAGCCAGCTGTCGATCGTTCCAGCAAGCAAATCACCCCCGGCCGCCCGTTGCCGCACTCCAGGCAACGACAGCATCCACTCCAGTTTGGTGGCACTGAAATAGGGGTCGACAACAAGGCCCGTGCGCTCTAGAATGAGAGGAGCTCTGCCCGCCAGCTCCCCACAGCGAGCCGCCGTGCGCCGATCCTGCCAGACGATGGCAGGATGTATTGGCCTGCCCGTTTCCCGGTCCCAAATCACAACGGTTTCCCGCTGATTCGTAATGCCGATCGCGGAAGGTGAGCCGTGCCCAGCCGAGTGTGCCATCTCGAGAGCTTCGCGTCCGGCAGCGATTGTTCGCTCGAAGATCTCTTCGGCGTCATGTTCCACCCATCCGGCCCGCGGAAAGTGCTGAGTAATTTCGCGGTAACCGCGTCCAATTACCTCGC
>JBBSTN010000307.1:0-4318 GCA_038235845.1 Gemmatimonadales bacterium
GTCGTCTCCCCAGCCCACGATCACTCCGCACCTGTGCTCGCCATCCCCCGCCTCTCTGGAGCAGCCCTGCTCCTCGCGCTCGCCCTCCTCCTCGGCAGCATGTCCGCCAATCTTTCTGCCCAAGGCGTCGATGTAATCCGTGGACGCGTCACCGGTCACGACAGCGTTCCCCTAGAGAACGTCGTCGTCACCGTCACCTCGATGTCGGGCAACGTCAACCGTACCGCCCGCTCTGATCGCAACGGTCGCTTTACCGTCACGTTCCCCGGCGGCGACGGCGACTATATGGTCGCCATGACGGCGCTCGGCTACTCCGTCAAGCGATTCGAGATCAAGCGCGTGGCAGACGAAGATATTCTCCTGGCCGACGCCAAGCTCACGAGGGTCGGCGCACTTCTGGACGCCGTAAAGGTCACCGCAGAGCGTCAGAAGGTGACGAGAACCGAAGCGAATGCGCCAGACATCAGCGGCACCGAACAGCGCATCGAGACCACCGCGATTCCACCCGACCAGATGGGCGACCTCGCCGCCATGGCGGCGTCGCTACCGGGCGTACAACTGGTGCCCGGTCAGGACGGCTCCGCCAACGGCTTTTCCGTGCTCGGACTCGGCGCCGATCAGAACAACACGACGCTCAACGGCCTCAATTTTGGCGGCGCCGGGCTCCCGCGAGACGCAAACATTCTCAGCTCACTAATCACTGCCCCGTACGACGTATCGCGAGGCGGGTTCAGTGGTGGGCAGTTCAGCATCCGCACCATTCCCGGCTCCAACTTTGTTCGGCGGGGCGCCAGTGGAGTATTCGATGCACCGCAGCTGCAGTGGTCCGACCGCATCGCCCGTTCGACGGGCGCCGAGTATAGCAACATGTCGCTGGGCGCATCGGTGGCGGGGCCGGTGGTTTTCGATAAGGCGTTTTATAACGTTTCGTTTCAGTTGGGACGTCAGTCGCGCGACCTGCTATCGCTCCTCAACACAGCGCCCAATGGATTGCAGGCCGCCGGCGTGGCACCCGACTCGGCGCAGCGGTTCGTTTCGCTGCTAAAAACTTCGCAGATTCCCACAGCGTACACCGGTTTGCCCGGCAGCAGACTCAACGACCAGGGCTCCGTTTTTGGAGCGATCGACTTTACGCCGCCGTCGTCCAACAGTGGGCAGGCATTCAACCTCACTTTCAACGGAAACTGGGGCAAGCAGAATCCGGTAACGACTGCAACCACCACCGCACTACCTACGACGTTTGGCGAGCGTACGAATGTGGGCGGCGGTATTCAGGGCAGACACAGCGCGTATCTGAACAATATCCTGCTTACTGAATCGTCGTTCGGAGTTAACGTGTCAAAAAACGAGGGTAACCCGTTTGTGCAGCTACCGGCCGGGAGAGTGCGGGTAAACTCCACTTTCGACGACGGCACCAGTGGCGTGCAGACACTCGCATTTGGCGGCAACCAGAACCTAGCGACGTCGATCACTTCCAACAGCGCGAGCATTCAGAACGCGCTCTCATGGTTCAGTGGAAACAACAAGCATCGGCTCAAGCTGACAACTGAATTGAGACGCGACGGAATAGATCAGGATCAGAGCACCAACCGGCTTGGCACGTTCAGCTACAATTCCCTCGCCGACCTGCAGGCTGGCACTCCAGTGTCGTTTACCCGATCACTGGTGCCACGCGTTCGTGAGTCAGGCGTATTGATCGGCGGGCTGTCGCTGGGCGACTCGTGGAGACGTACGCCAAATCTTCAGTTCCAGTATGGTCTCCGCGTAGACGCGAATCGTTTTCTGAACCAGCCCAATCGCAATCCTGAAATCGAACGACTGTTTGGCGTTCGCAATTATGTCACGCCGGACGCTGTGTATTTCAGCCCGCGTGTGGGATTCTCGTGGAGCTATGGCACCGCCGCACAGATTGCGGCATTCAATGGCGCTTTCAGAAGGCCGCGTGCCGTAGTGCGTGGTGGTATTGGACTGTTCCAGAACACACTAGGCGCAAATCTCATTGGAAGTGCACTCGACAACACCGGGCTGGCAGGATCGGCGCAGCAACTCGTTTGCATAGGGCCCGCAACGCCGCTGGCAAACTGGAGTTCGTATGCCAATGCCGCTACTGTTCCCGATCGCTGCGCCGACGGAACCACCGGTACCGTTTTCTCCAACAGTGCGCCCAACGTTTCGCTGTTCGCGAATGATTACAAGGCACCCAGAAGCGTTCGCTCGAACTTGCAGTGGAGTGGCCCGATACTTAAGAACCGATTCAGCGCAACGGTGGACGGCACGATTTCATACAATATGAACCAGGCTGGTTTTTACGACCGGAATTTCGCAGCCAACCAGCGTTTCACGCTTGCTAACGAAGACAATCGACCGGTGTTCGTGTTGCCGTCGAGCATCGTTCCGGCAACCGGAGCCATCGCACCATCCGATGCACGGCTTGAAAGCGCATATGCGCAGGTAACTGAACAGCGCTCCAATCTCGCGTCGATGAGTCGGCAGATGAGCTTCCGCCTCTCTCCTGGCAACTTCAGTTCATCGCTAACGTGGAGTCTCAACTACGTGTACAGCAATGTGCGTGAACAGGTGCAGGGTTTCAGCAGCACGGTGGCTGACCCGCGTGGCATTGAGTGGGCGCGTTCGAGCTTCGATTCGAGACATCAGATTCAGTACAGCCTGGGTTATAACTTTTTCGACTTTCTGCGTATGAACTGGTTCGGGTCATTTCGATCGGGTCTGCCGTTTACTCCGACAATTGCTGGCGATGTAAACGGTGATGGCTATTCGAACGATCGTGCATTCGTGTTCAATCCGGCGGACGACGCGGGTAGCGCGCTTGGGCAGAGCATGGGGACGCTTCTCTCCAACGGTTCCAGGGCTGCACGCAATTGTCTCTCGTCGCAACTTGGCCAACTCGCCAGTCGCAACAGCTGTCAGGGCCCGTGGACAACAACCGCGAACCTCTCGTTTTCATTCAACCCGCTCAAGATTCGATTGCCGCAGCGCGCTACGCTCTCTTTCAGCGTGCAAAACCCGCTGGGTGCAGCCGATCTGCTTTTGCACGGCGAGAACAATCTCAGGGGCTGGGGTCAGACTCCATTTCCCGATCAATCGTTGCTTTACGTACGCGGATTCGACGCGACGAGCAACAACTATCGGTACGAAGTGAATCAGCGTTTCGGTGCTACCAATCCTGCGTTCACCAGCTTTCGTAATCCGATAATTCTCACGGCTCAGATTCGCTACGACATCGGACCGACACGTGAGAGACAGCAGCTGACACAGCAGCTCGACCGCGGGCGTCGTCACTCGGGGCAGGTCGCCCCGGAGATGCTCATCAAGGCGCAGTACGGCACCGGGGGTGTGCTCAACCCAATGGCGTCGATTCTTCGCGATCAGGATACGCTCAGACTTTCTGCAATGCAGGCCGATAGTCTCGCAAGTATGAACCGAAGATTCACTGTGAAGCTCGACTCCATCTGGGCGCCCATTGCGAAAGATTTTGCCAACCTGCCGGATGATTACCAGCACGATGTGGTGTATACGCGGTATCGGAGTGCTCGCGAAGCTTCGGTGGATATGCTCATGAAGCTGGCGCCGGCAGTTAAGGAGCTGCTCTCAAAAGAGCAAAGGCGCCAGCTTCCAACGTTCGTCGCGCAGGTGCTGGACACGCGCTATCTGGCCTCGGTGAGATCGGGTACTGCAGGCGGTGCCGGCGGCGGTGTGTTCAACATTCCCGGCGGCGGAGTATTTGTCGGCGGGGGCGGGGGGGGGGGTGGGGGTGGTCAGCAGATCATCATCCGCCGCTGACGGATCGCAACAGCAGCAGCAACAGCAATCGCATCCGTTTCAGTTCCCGTCCCGGTTTCAGTTGCAGTTCCAGTTCCCTTTCCCGTTCGAACGATAAGAAAGACACAATCAACGGATCTATCATGAAGCGAATACCTATATCGGCCGTCGCGCTACTTTCGGCCACCGCAACTTTCGCAAGCGTTGGCGTAGCGCAGACTCCGCCCTCGCCCACCGCTGCGCGTCCCGCAATACGTGCGCTCGGTGCCGTAGCTGCAACGTCTACAGATTCACTCGGTCTCGTAACTAACATCCGTCAACTGCCGGGCGGTCGCGTTCTCGTTAACGACGCAACGCATCGACGAGTGTTGTTGCTCGATTCGACAATGAAGCTGATCACTGTTGTTGCCGATAGCACCAGCAGCACGGCAAACGCGTATGGGCCGCGTTCGGGAAGTCTGATTGCCTATCGCGGTGATTCCACATTATTTGTCGACGCGGCGTCGCTCTCCATGCTCGTCATCGACCCCGACGGAAA
>JBBSTN010000308.1:0-4317 GCA_038235845.1 Gemmatimonadales bacterium
CGGCAGCGAAGCCACCACGTTCCATGACCAGCTCTGGCCTCCGGAAGCGTCGGCCAGAGGAACGCGCTGAAAGTAACTGTTGCTATCGCCCATAGGCTTGAGCCCCAGGCGACTCAGCTCGCGTGCAACATAGAGAAGTGCGCGTGCGTGACCGGCGGATCCGGCAAGTCTTCCCTGCATCGAGTCATCGGCGAAGATGGAAACACGGGTCTCAAGATCAGCCGCGGTTACCGTCGGCGAAGTGCCCGGCGGATATGCCGCGGCGGTGTCGAGCATCATCCGGGTGGGATCGAGCCCGGACGTGTCCATAGAAGCAGCGCTATTACCAGCCATGGCCATCTGCCGCTCGCGCGCGCAGCTCGCAGTCGCGAGGGCCAGGACGAGCGTCACAACGATGGTGCGGGCTGGTGTGTCTTTGCGTCGCATGGCGGAAGCTGGCGTGCGACGTTGACAGGAGCCAGTGCCGTGGGCAGCGAGCCGATCGCGGCGACCCGTTCGAATGCGGTCGTGGGTGGCGGCCGAAAACGTCGGCATTAAGCGGGCATTACGCGCGTATTACGCAGGCGTTAGCAGGTCCTATGCGGTATTAGCCGGTATTATGCTTGATGTCGGAATTTCTCCATACTTCGTTGCCGCCCGCCGTGGTCCTGCTCTCCGGCGGTCTCGACTCGATTACCGCGCTTGCTGTTGCCAAACATGATGGCTTCCGGCCGCACGCCATGACTTTTCGCTACGGTCAGCGCAACCGGTGGGAAGTGGACTCGGCGAGGCAGATTGCCTCGGTTATGGGCGCTAGAGCGCATGTGGTGGTAGAAATTGACCCTGCGGGTTGGGGTGCATCCGCATTGACGGGCGACGAGCCGGTCGAGAAGAATCGCGATCTGGATTCGCCGGAGAGTGCCGTTCCGAACACTTATGTGCCAGCTCGCAACACCATTTTCCTCTCGTTCGCAACAGCGTGGGCCGAGGTTCTGGGTGCGAGTGCGATCTACATCGGGGTGAATGCACTCGATTATTCGGGCTATCCGGATTGCCGTCCCGAGTTCATCGCCTCGTTCGAACAAACGGCCAACCTGGCCACTCGGGCGGGCACGGAAACTCCCGACGGCGATCATCAGCCCCTGACCATCCGTGCGCCCCTTCAGCACCTCACCAAGGCCGAGATCATCAGGTTGGGATTGTCGTTAGGCGTGAGTTATTCGCTCACTACCAGCTGTTATGACCCACCCACTCGCGGCGTGGCATGCGGAGAATGTGATGCATGCCAACTCCGACTCCGTGCATTCCGGGAGATTGGTATTCGCGACCCGATCGAATATGCCGTGGCCGGCGAACTTCGAGTCAACGGGTGAAGCGATGACGTATACCGTGAAGGAATGTTTTTACACCCTGCAGGGGGAAGGAGTGAATGCCGGCAGGGCTGCCGTTTTCTGTCGCTTCAGCGGCTGCAACCTGTGGACCGGGCGGGAGATAGACCGAGCCCACGCTATTTGTACATTTTGCGATACCGACTTTGTCGGGGTGGGCCCCGACGGCGGAAAGTTTCGCACCGCGACGGCTTTTGCCGAGTTTGTTCGAAGCAGATGGCCTGAGTCGGCGAACGGCAACGGTGCGAAACCGTTTGTGGTATGCACCGGGGGGGAGCCCTTGCTGCAATTGGACGACGAGGCTGTGGATGCACTTCACCGGGTTGGATTCGAGGTTGCGGTGGAAACCAACGGCACTCAATTGCCTCCCTCGAAGCTCGACTGGGTGTGTGTTAGCCCCAAGGCCAGAGCTTCCCTCGCAATAACCAGAGGCGACGAACTCAAGCTTGTATATCCCCAGCCGGACGCGATGCCGGAGAGATTCGAGCATCTGGGGTTCTCCCACTTTCTCCTTCAGCCACTCGATGGACCCGACATCGAGGAGAACACCAAAGCGGCGGTGGCCTACTGTCTGGCCAATCCGAAGTGGCGTTTATCGGTACAGACCCACAAGGCTCTCGGCCTTCGCTGAACCGGGTGAGGGGCCTGCTGTGAAACGTTACCCCTCGCGCACATGAGACTTAGTGACTAGGTTGCCTGCTTGCCCGTCGAGTCCTTTGTCGTGCGGCCGCTTCAGGCGTCGCTCTTCCTTCCTTGCCCTGAAAACGAAATCGACAACGTGAAGATTGTATTTCGCCGAACATTGTTTTCGGCCTTCTTTGGTTTGCTACTGACAGCGCCTGTGGTAGTCGGCGCACAGACAATTGAAAGCAGGAAGCCTTTTGCCGCATTCAGCTCGTCGGCGCAGTCGCTTCGCGATTCGCTGGTATCGACGGCCCGCGGTCAGATTGGTACGCGGTACAAGTTTGGCGCGAACAGCCCCGGAAAGGCCCTCGATTGCAGTAGCCTGGTGAAGTATGTAATGGGCGCGCTCAACTTCGTCCTGCCACGAACCGCTCGTCAGCAGGCCACCGAAGGGGAGGAAATTCCGAAAGATCTTGCGTCGCTGAAACCAGGCGATCTCCTCACATTCGGAAAGGGCAACCGCATTTCGCACATCGGCATCTATGTCGGGAATGGCCGTATGGTACATGCAAGCACGACGAAAAAAAGTGTTATTGAAACCGATCTGTCACCGCGGAACCCACTTATCAAACAGTGGAAGGGCGTGAGACGAATTGTGGCCGACGCTGGCGGCGGCATCCGCGACAGCATTTTTGCCATGGCGGATTCGCTGAAATAGAGGTTGCTTTGTCCGGTGCCGGCATGTGACGTCAAAGTCTAACGTCACAGCTGCGGCATCAGGAGAACAAAGTATCCAACCTCGGAGGTCGCCATGCCTGTTCCTCGCGTGCCGGTCGGTTCCGCGTCCGGTTCTGCATTTCCGGCTGCGCGTGTAACCGCGCTCGTATTATCGCTGTCGCTATCACTCGCTACATTCGCGAGTTCGATAAATGCTCAACCGACGCCCGCCGCTACGAACGTCGCCGCACCTCCGAAAGACCGTCTTACTATAGCTGATTACTTCGATTGGGAGGATGTGTCCAATCCGGCTCTTTCGCCCGACGGCAAACAGGTCATCTACACCAGGACCTGGACAGATAAGCTGAACGACAAGCGGGAATCGGCCGTCTGGATCATGGATGCAAACGGCACACGAAACAGATTTCTGGTCAAGGGCGCGGATGCAAAGTGGTCGCCCGACGGGTTGCGCATCTCATATGTGGCATCGGGTGAACCGGGAGGAAGTCAGATCTGGGTGCGATACATGGACGCTGCAGGTGCGTCCACCCAGATCACACGACTCACCGAAACTCCCGATGACGTGGAGTGGTCTCCCGATGGAAAGACGATCGCCTTCGGGATGATCGTGCGCGGGAGCGACAACTGGCGGATCGCCATGCCGGCGGCTCCCAAGAACGCCAAGTGGACGGAAGCACCGCGTGTTGTTACGAAGCTCCGCTATCGCTCCGACAGGCAGGGATTCCTTGAAGATGGCGTTCGTCAGATTTTCACTGTTCCGGCAGACGGAGGTACCCCTCGGCAGATTACAAATGGCGAGTGGGCGGCAAACGGCACCACGTGGATGCCGGATGGCAAGAGTCTCGTTTTCACCGGATTGCGCGTAAAAGATGCCGAATACGCCTGGAGAGAGTCCGACATCTACAGGGTGAATGTGGAATCTGGCGACGTTGTAGCCCTCACCAGCCGCAAGGGCCCAGACAACAACCCGGTACCGTCACATGACGGTCGCTACATAGCATACAGTGGCTACGACAGCACCGACGCCACATGGAAAGATGCGACGATGTATGTGATGGATGCGGACGGCCGAAACGTTCGTGCACTCACCGACAAGCTCGATCGATCACCGTCGGGAATGATGTGGTCACCCGACAATAGCGGCGTGTACTTCAGCGTCGAGAACCAGGGCTCGCGCAACCTGTACTGGGTGTCCCTCCAGGGCGACGTACGGGAAATCACGAAGGGTGCGCACGTGCTCACCACTAGTGATATCGGCAACAACTTCATCGCGGTGGGCGTTGAATCGAGCCCACAGAAGCCAAACGATGTGGTTTCATATGACGTGCGCAACCCGGCGATGCGGCAGCTGACCGAGGTTAACGCCGACGTGCTTGCAGGAAAGAAGCTCGCGACAACGGAAGAGATCTGGTACACCTCGGTGGGTGGTTTTC
Source organism: Gemmatimonadales bacterium (assembly GCA_038235845.1). GTDB lineage: Bacteria > Gemmatimonadota > Gemmatimonadetes > Gemmatimonadales > Gemmatimonadaceae > Gemmatimonas. The sequence continues at coordinate 4,163 of JBBSTN010000308.1, forward strand.
GCATTCAGGGGTGGATAGTCAAACCGCCCGAGTTTGATCCGTCAAAAAAATATCCGTTGATGCTCGAAATACATGGCGGACCGCACTCCATGTACAACACGGGGTTCAGTTTTGCGCGTCAGGATCATGCCGCAAATGGATTTGTAATGCTGTAC
>JBBSTN010000309.1:0-4302 GCA_038235845.1 Gemmatimonadales bacterium
AGGTCTCTCACGATTCCCACCTTGTGTTTCGCTCGGGTCGTCGCGACCAACTCCCCAGAGGACTTACACCTCCTAGCCAATGCCCATGCTGGGCACACAAAACGATAGTGCCGTGCTCCAGGGTAGGAGCACGGCACTTTTTCCGACGCATCAACGCCTGATTAGATCTGGCCGCCGAAAGCTCCAGCGGGGCTCTCTAATTTCGCTTTATCAGGCCTGACGGCGACGGCGTGTGAATCCTACGATACCCATGAGGCCGGCGGCCATAAGGGCGTAGGTGGACGGCTCGGGAACGACTGCCGTGGGAGTAAGGTTGCCATTATTGGCTACGAAGAATGTCTCCTGACCGCCTGCTGCAGCCGACGCGGATGCGGCGAGGCCGATCACGTTCGTGTTGAACATGAACGCGTTAGCTGCCGTTGCCGCTGCCTGCTGCGTTGCGTCGAGCACGAACATAAAGCCCGAGTTTCCGGTGCCGGTGTTTGTCGGATCGAAGGTGTACGACTGAGCGGTCGAGGCTTGATACAGAAACATGCCACCGGCTGTGTAGAACGTCACGGTCAGCTTATCGAGATTGATCGAGTTGCCGCTCGGCTCCGCCGCATTGAAAATGATGCCGAAATTCGCCGCACTGGTGACACCAGTTTCCAGCAGCGTACGGGTCTGGGTCTGCGAGGCGCCCATCTTAACATCACCCGCCGATCCGATACACATGCCACCGGCGTTAAAGGACGATCCGGTGCCGCCGCCAAAAGCTATGCATCCGGCTTCCGTCGGGCTGCCTTGGATCGTAAGGATTGTGTTCACGGTACCAAGGCCGGTTCCGCCGAGCTGATTCGGTCCAGCTAGCACGAGATTGGCATGTGCAGCACTCAGCGGGAGCGTAAGCAGCGCCGCGGCTGACAAGCAGTGGAGGAGAGATTTCTTCATGGTTTGGGGCCTCTGCGCCCTAAAGATATGGATTTGACCTACAGGGAGGGTTTGAGCAAACGAGAAGCAATAACGGTACCATTAAATAAGTAGCGTGCCCAACTGTGTAGAGCCCCGAAAAGGCTCTTATCTGGTGCTTTCATGGCGAAGTCGTCCGCCCGGTTGTTGCGCGCATGCCACGCGTCGTAGTGTACACTCCGCACTCGAAACTACATTTAAGAGAAGCGGCTGGGTAGCCAGCTTCTCTGCACCCGCGACTATTTCGACAGCCTCGGGACGCGACTACGGTTCCCGATCTACCGATACGTAAAAGCCCGTCGGGAGCCGCCCGGTGCGCACTGCCCACCGCCCGCACCTTATGAACGGCGAAGTCAGGACCCCGGATGCCGCTGTATTGTATTGGGACTGGACATGCAGCAACCCCGCTGGGCAGTTACCCACGATTCCGCGCACAAAGGACACTAGTGAGGCTTGCGTCTGCGGCCCTTCCGGGTGTCCGACTTTCCATAGCATGAGCCCGGCGCCCACCAGCAGAGTATCGCGCGTCTGCGCCTCGACTGCTGCCTGCTCTGCGTTCGGAAGGCTGAATGGATGGTTGAGCATTCCGGAGTCCATCGGTATGGTCGGCTCCGCTACGCACCCGTGCTCAAGGCACCAAGCCGAGCGCGCCACGAGTGCCGCCGCACCGTACGACGTGTCCAGCAAGACCGTCGCCGAAGAGGAGTTATCGACGCTGGCGTCCGAGCGGTTCTCCCCGTTCGAGCCGCATGCGGCCACGGAGGCGACCATAAGCGTAACGCCCAGCAGCGCTACCCGCGAGAGAAAAACGGCCGGAGAAATCATCGTGGTTTTTAGAGTTGGGAAAGAGGCTTCATGGGGGGCGCTTCGCATTACGAAGGTGGTGTTCGGGAGCGTCGTGAGCAAGTTGGCGACGAGAACCGAGGCCTAGCCTTGAACGAATTGATACGTAGATAGAGCGAGTGCTATGCCGAAGGGAGAACGAACGGCCTCAATCGATTCCTCGACTTCACATCTCCCGGCCACCAATACTTACGGGAAGATAAGTGTGACGGCTTTGCGGTTTTTGCGGCTGTGTCGGGATAGTGCCACGCCACCAACGGCGCACTACCAGAAATGTGCATTATTATTGCCATACTCGCGTTTTTTTGTTGACCTTGAACTCCGGCATCGTTAACGTGAGTATCCCACCATCTCCCCCGGCCGCTCCACATCTCCAGCGGAGCCGGCCACCCCGCAACAGTAGGCGAGGGCGACTATGCAGTCAGCGACCGCCAGCAAACCAGTTGGGCCTCGGGCCCATCGAGGTTTTTTCCGTTCTTCCCCGTCCACCTCGTTCGACCAGTACCTGCACGACATCCAGAAGCTCCCCCTCATAACCGACGCCAGCGAAGAGCGGCGCCTCGCTCGACTCGCCCAGAACGGCGACGAATCCGCAGCCGAACGACTCGTTACGGCAAATCTCCGATTCGTCATCTCGTACGTGAAGAAGTATCAGGGTCACGGACTCGATCTCAGCGAACTCGTTGCCATTGGCAACGAAGGTCTGCTCAAAGCAGTCCGAAAATTCGATCCGGACCAGGGAGTAAAATTCATCTCCTACGCCGTCTGGTGGGTGAGGCAAGCAGTACTCAAAGCCCTCGCTGAACAGACCCGAAGCGTGAGAATACCGCTCAATCAGAACTCCCAGCTCATCCGCATGGCACGCGCGGAAATGCTCCTCAACCAGACGCTGAATCGCGAACCGACCGACGAAGAAATCTCCAAGTGCCTTGCAGAGCCACTGGAGCAGGTGAAGTCGGCAAGGCAGATCAGCAGCACCGAAATCTCCCTCGACGCCCCCGTCGATCGACAGGATCGCGAAGCTTCAACACTCGGCGAACGGTTCGCGGGCGAGACCCACATCGACATAGAAGAGTCGACCGATTTCAAGCTCATGAGGGAGTTCATCGACCGCGTCTTCCGCAAATACCTCACACCCCGCGAACGCAAGATTCTCTATCTGTACTATGGCCTCGACGACGGTGCGGAAGCGATGACCCTCGAGCGCATCGGCGCACTCATGGGCGTCACCCGCGAACGCATCCGCCAGATTCGTGAGCGCGCATTCGAGAAACTGCGTACCTCAGAGGACGGCCGCGCTCTTTCCGGCTTCTGGGGAGCTGCCTGACAGCGGCAATCATTTGCTTCCGACGTCGTTAGCTTGAACGGGCGCATGCATCTGCAGGCGCCCGTCATTCGTAGCAGCAGTTGCGCTTCGTTATTTTTGAGGATTGTCCTGCAACATGCCCGATAGTGATGGAGCCTTTCCGTGCCGCGTGCGCTGATCATTGATGACGAATCGGGAATCCGCTCGGCGCTCAAACGCTGGTTTGAACGCCAGAGCTGGAGCGTTGTGGAAGCTGCTGATGGCGACGAAGCACTGCTCAAGCTCGAGTCGACCAGCGACGAAGGCAGCGATCGGTTCGACGTCATTCTCTGCGACGTAAATATGCCCCGCCTCTCCGGTGCGTCGATCTATGAACGTCTGCTTCGTGACCGCCCCGCGCTCATTGACAGGTTCATTCTCTCCACGGGTGGCGATGTTGCCGCGGCGCCACCCGGTTCCCTGCTTCAGAGACACCCACTAGTGCTCCAGAAACCGTTCGCAATGGCAAGCCTTCGGGTTCTCGTGCACACCATTACAGGCTCACCCAGCTCAAAATGACTGAGCTCGGGTAAACTTCAGAATGAGTGGCGTGATGGAGCATGAGAAAGTTGCGCAGACGGCGCAAGCGGAGCGAGCGGGAGTGGATAAGCATCGCACTCTGGCGCTTGTGGCCCACCTGGGAGCCTTGGTGGCTGAGCTTGAGGCAATTGTGGGTGCGCGCTGGATCAAGCGTCGTCCTGCAGAGCTGGCGGCGTATGATTCCGATGGGCTGCCGGGCTATCGCGCTACTCCATCGATAGCGGTGTTGCCGGCCACCCGCGACGAAGTAGTTCGGGTGGTTCGCGCGATCGCACGGCATGACGCCCCATTCGTGGCACGAGGCGCTGGTACCGGCCTGTCGGGAGGCTCACTCGCAGATGGCGCCGTGCTGCTCTGTCTCAACCGTCTCAACAACATCATCTCGATTGACGCCGACAATCGCGTGGCCCATGTCGAACCGGGCGTGGTAAATGCGAAACTCTCGCGCGCGGTTGCGCCTTTTGGTCTGCAGTACGCGCCTGATCCGTCCAGTCAATCGGCGTGCACGATCGGTGGTAACGTTGCCGAAAACGCCGGTGGGCCACATTGTCTCAAGTACGGCGTAACACTCAACCATGTTGTCGCACTCGATGTGCTTCTTGCAGACGGTGAGATCGTACGTCTGG
>JBBSTN010000310.1:0-4301 GCA_038235845.1 Gemmatimonadales bacterium
GGCAGACTGAACGGCATGCCATCATCGCCGCCGGTCAACGGTTTCAAGGTCATCGCCAGGAAGTAGAAGATCAGCGAAAATACCAGCGTAATAATCGCGAAATAATGCCACGTCAGACGCACGGCGAACACCCCGGCTATTGCCGCCATGGCCACCGCGAGCCCGATGCCGAGCGCGAAGGCGGGCCAGAACGATAAGCCAAGTTTGGTCACGCCGATCGCCACTCCATACATGCCCATCCCGAAATACAGCGCCTGACCAAATGACAGCAGCCCCACGTAGCCGAACAAGAGGTTAAAGCTGGCAGCCAGCAGCGACCAGATGAGGATCTCGGCAACGATGCTGACCCAGAACGGGTTGGCGACTATAGGCAGCAAGTAGGGTGCGACTAACAGGAACGCCACGAATAGCGCGAGCAGCACCAACTCGGAAATGCTCCAGCGCATCAGGCCGCCCTCGTGAAGATTCCAGGCGGCCGGTACAGCAACACTACGCACATCAAGATCAACGACGCAATACGTGCAACTGTTGGATCCGCGAAACTTGCGATAACGCCCTCCATGAACGAGAGAAGAATCGCGGCGGCAACTGTACCGGGCAGATTACCGAGACCGCCGATGATGACTGCGATGAAGCACACTGGCAGGATGTCCACGCCAGTGCGAAAATCCACGGTAGTGATAGGGGCAGCAACCACGCCACCTAACGCAGCCAGCGCGGTGCCAATGGCAAAGGTCAGCGTGTAAACACGTTGCGCAGGAATACCCATTGCAATTGCGGTATCTCGATCGTGCCGCACTGCCCGCATCCAGGTTCCAATCTTCGTGCGCTGTAGGAACAAAAAGAAGCCCGCAAGCACGACCGCCGACACCAAGGCCGCGAACAAGCGATAGACTTCGTAATCAATACCAAACATCGGGATCGTCTGCTCGATTGGGGCTTGTATACGGCGTGGCGTGCCGCCGAAGGTGGCGCGTACAGTTTCCTGAAGAATGAGCGAAAGGCCGAAAGTCGCCACAACCGACAGCGCGGCAGTGCTCCTGATCGGTCGGATCACCAACCGCTCCATGATCACCCCGAGCAGAAACGCGGCCACCGGTACAAGCAAGAAGCCCAACCAGTAGTTGCCGGTGAACTGCAACGTGCTCCATGCAAGCACTGTGCCGATCATGAAGAAGTCGCCATGAGCGAGGTTGATTACATCGAGCAGGCCGAAGATGACTGACAAGCCCAAGGCGATCAGCGCGATAATCAGACCCCAGACCAAGCCATTGATCGCCAGTGGAATCAGGTGATCAGGCATCGACTTCTCTCCTCCTCTTCGTTATCGTGCATTAGCAATCCGTCTGCACGTTCGCGACCAGAATGCCACCGCAAGAGTTGCCGCCGCGTTCGTCGTCATACTGTTTCGACATTGCCGCAAATTGGCTAGACTTTTTATCGGAGCGTTCATAGCTTGAAATCTCCAACAGGCGCATGGCCGCAAAGCGCTCGAGAGTAGTCGAAACGCTAATGAAGATCAACAGCCGACAAGTCATCTGCCTCCAAATCTTCCGCCAACAAGTCATCCGCCTCCAGGGTCATCTCTTTCGTCCGACTGGCGGATCGCCGACGCCTCCTCATCCAGCCATCCATCGCTGGTTCCTGCCACGACAGCGGGAGCTAGACGACCTCGATTGACACTGAAACCGAAGATATCCATCCTCTGATAACTCCCGATTACATCGTGAGCCATTTTCTCGGTGATGCAGCGCGATATATCAACGTCGGCATAGAGAATCCCCTCTTCCGCCTGAATAGGGTCTCCCAGCAATTCCGCAGAGGGGCCAAGTGCCAGTGACACGGCTGGCGGAGCCTCTCGCAACACGGTTTCGACGAACTTGTCGCCAGCTGCGGCACCCAGAATCGCCTCTTCGTCCAGGAACGCGGCAACAGAGAGGCAGAAGACTTTTGCTTCGAACGCGTGCGCCGCGGCACGCACCTCGATCCAGCGACGATACTGCTGAGCATCTCCGCCGCGTCTGAACGGCCACGCCGGAGGCCATGTTGCCAAGTGGATCTGCTCTCCCTGCGCCATGAGTGCATAACGAGCCAGCGGGTTGGTGTTCTCGCCGCAAATCAGCACACCGAGTTTGCCCAAGTCCGTGTTGGTCACGCCCAGACCGGAGCCGTCACCATGCGACCATACCAAGCGTTCAGCCCACGTCGCAACGAGTTTGCGATGATGTGCAACGAGCTTGCCCGAGGGTTCAAACACCACATTGGAATTGAATAAGCATCCCATGCTCACCGGGCTGCGCTCGGTGATTCCGATGCTGAGGTATACCTCGTGCTTACGCGCGATCTCGCTCATACGTCTCATGTGCGGCCCTGCCATATCGACCGCGTTAGCAAAGAGTTGAGCAAACTGCGCATGCTGGTCAATAGGTCTCTGCACGAGACACCAGACAGGGAAGCCGGGAAGAAACCCCTCCCCGTATGCCACTATCCGTGCTCCGGCACGGGCCGCTTCACCAGTGAGTGCGTCGATCTTATCGATCGTGCGATCTCGGTTCATATATACCGGTGCGGCATGCACACCAGCCCATTTCCCAGACGGGAAGACATCGCCACTCATAACAAAACCTCACTCGTATGGTTATCGGTTTCAGCAGTCAAGGTTGACACCGATGTTATTTGAATCCATCGGACTACGATTCCACGCCCAGAGACTCGGACGGAATCGAATCGAGCCTGACAGGACGAGTCACATCGCCCGCGACAAGATTTCAACCCTGTGAAGATAGCCATCTTGCGGACGTACCGAACGGGTCACGGACCAGCGCGTCGACCTGCCATTTGCGGCGACACCAAACGCGTACCAGCGCTTGTCCGATGAAGCCGGTTGCACCCGTTAACACGATCTTCATCGTCCCGCTCCCAACGTTGATTTGAGTAGATCCACGTGAAGATCAACCCACTTCCGGCGCGATCCGGATCAGACGCTTACCGAGATTCTCGCCGCGGTAGAGCCCGGCGATCGACCCGGGAGCCTTGTCGATCCCCTCTAGAATATCCTCCAGATAGCGGATATTTCCGCAGCGCACCCAGTCCTCCAGTTCCACCAGCGCCTCCGGATAACGCTTCGCATAGTCGAAGATGAGAAAACCCTGCATTCGAGCGCGCTTGACGAGGAGATGGCGCTCAACCCGCGGGCCCTGAGGTGGCGGGTTCCAACTCGGGACGGACGTCGTGCCGCAAATGACCACCCGCGCCCCCACGTTGATACGGCTCAACACGCAATCGCTGATCCGGCCGGCCGTGTTGTCGAAGTAGACATCCACGCCTCCTGCGCAGGCGGCATCAAGTGACGCTTCGAAATCGTCGGCCCGATAGTCCACGGCTGCGTCATAGCGAAAGTCTTCGAGACAGATGCGCACCTTCTCGGGTCCACCCGCGACACCGACGGTACGGCAGCCCTTCAGCTTGGCGATCTGTCCGACGCATGATCCGACCGATCCAGCGCCAGTGGACACGACGACGGTATCGCCAGGCTTGGGCTGACCGACATCCAACAAGGCGAAATAGGCGGTCAGTCCGTTGAGGCCAAGGACCCCCAGCGCTGTCGAGACCGGCAAGCCGCAGGCGCTGACCTTCCGCTGGATCTCAGTGCCATCCACCGCGGCGAAGTCCTGCCATCCGAACATGCCGGCCACGAATTCGCCGGGGTTGTAATCGGGATGCCGGGACGCCTCGACCCGTCCGACTGCAAGCGAGCGCATGACCGAACCCAGCGCTACCGGCTCGGAATAATTAGCGACCGCGTTCACCCAGCCGCGCATCGCCGGTTCGACGGACAGGTAGACATTGCGCACCAGAACCTGACCCTCCAACGGCGCGGGGATCGGAACCTCTACGAGCTCGAAATGCTCCGCTTGCGGAATGCCCGTCGGGCGCGATTTGAGTCTGACCTGACGATTCACCAGTTGATTCATAGCAGGTACCTTTGATCGACTTCGATGTTTGAACTGCGCGACAGGTGTGGCTCTGCATTCCCGCCCGGGATCGCTTCGAGTCCGACTTCGACCGTATCCAGCGTAAACTTGGATTATCGACTTCGACTGTAGAGAAATTCAGCAAACACGCTTTTTAATGCACAAGGAAAGCATCGAAAATTAATTGATCGCACCGCAATAAGCGGGTAGCTCACGGGAAAGGAAAATTGCATGACACCCCCCACCGGGACGAACCCTCTCTGGCTCTACGAACGGCTATGCCGATTCGCACATCTGAGCTACCGCAACAAGATCCTGTTGATGGCC
>JBBSTN010000311.1:0-4280 GCA_038235845.1 Gemmatimonadales bacterium
AAGAAACATTCTTGATGTCCCGGCGCAGTTTCCCGGCACCCGCATTCTTTCACTGGAGCGGAACTACAGATCTACCGCTCCCATCCTCGACACGACCAACGCGCTCATATCCCGTAGCACCGAGCGGTACTCGAAGCAGCTTTGGACCGAACGCAACGATGGCGAGCCACCTTGGCTTGTAACGGTGCGGGATGAACATGAGCAGACAAAGTTCGTGGTAGACCGTCTGCTCGAAATCCATGAAGGTGGCACTCCACTTCGGGAAATAGCAGTTCTCTTTCGAGCGGGCTATCTCTCAGCAGATCTCGAAATCGAGCTGTCGAGTCGTCGCATTCCTTACGAGAAATGGGGGGGCCTCAAGTTTCTCGAGGCGGCTCACATCAAGGACATGCTGGCTTTCCTGCGGGTTCTCGAGAATCCGCGCGACGAGGTGAGCTGGTACAGACTTTTGCGCCTCCTGCCCGGCGTGGGCGAATCCACCGCCCGTCTTGCAGTGGACGCCCTGGCCCATCATGGCTGGGCACCCATCGTGATCGGCTCTGTACGGGCAAGTTCCCGCGCGCGCACGGGCCTCCTGACAATTGGCGCGCTGCTGGACGGAATGCGAAGAGCTGCCGAGCGCGACGAAAGCAACGCTGCGCCTGCGCCGGCAATTCGATTCATAAGGGAATTCTACGACCCGATTCTGCAGGCAACTTACGACGATGCCCCCGCGCGTCTCGCCGATCTAGACCAGCTCGAGACGATTTCGGCGGGCTATGCCGACCGGGGCAGTTTCCTTGCGGCGTTGGCGCTCGAGCCACCCTCCAATACGCAGGACCTTGCCGTTGGCGGGGATGACGAAACCGACGCTCTCATTCTGTCTACAGCTCACTCCGCCAAGGGCAAGGAATGGGACGTGGTATTCGTAATTCATGCGGCAGATGGAGCATTTCCGATGTCACGCGCGGCTGACGACGAGGCGCAGCTCGAAGAGGAACGTCGTCTCCTTTATGTCGCAATGACACGACCGCGGGACCAGTTGTATGTCACGTACCCTCTGCACAGCTATGCCACCCGGACGGGGGCAGATTTTGCATACGGTCAGATGTCCCGCTTTCTCGACCCTGGCGTCCGCTCGACCATGCAGCGCGTCACGCTGGCTGCGGAGGGCATGCAACTGCTTCCCGGCGACCGCGGAGTGCATCCGGATTTCCCCTTGGAAGGCTCGGCCGTCCCGTCGGTTGACCTTAGAGCCCTGTTAAGGGGTAGATTCGGCGGGCCTGCGCAGAAGTAACTGGAAAGTGACTGCTAGTCCCGGCCAATCAACGTTCCTCCTGGCGCGATCCAACGCATACCAACGCCTCCTCCCGGACATCCACGAAAATGCGTACCCTCAGAACTCCATCGCATAGTGTTGAACTTAGACTGCATGCGCTGGCGATCATTGCGATCGTTGGCGCCGCGCTCTCGACGCAATCGCTCAGTGCTCAAACGAACCCCAACGCCAAAACAGCGAGCGATTCATTCGCGCTCGCGGCAACTCTTCCCAGCGATCCTGCGGTAAGGGTCGGCACGCTGTCCAACGGACTCCGCTACTACGTTCGCAAGAATGCCAAACCGGAGAATCGCGCCGAGCTTCGGCTTGTAGTGAACGCGGGTTCGATTCTGGAAGACAAGGACCAGCAGGGTCTTGCGCACTTTCTCGAGCACATGGCATTCAACGGCACAAAGAATTTCGCCAAGAATGACATTGTGAAGTATCTCGAATCAATTGGGGTTCGCTTTGGCGCCGACCTCAACGCGTACACAAGCTTCGATGAGACGATCTACATTCTCCCTGTTCCAACGGACAGCGCCGGCATACTCGAAAAAAGCTTTCGATTTCTCGGAGATGTTGCTTCGGATATAACGTTTGATTCTTCCGAGGTCGTGGGCGAGCGCGGCGTTGTTGTTTCCGAGTGGCGCACCGGACTCGGCGCGGGCGAACGAATACGAAAAATTCAGTTCCCGGTGTTGTTTCAGGGTTCGCTCTATGCAGACCGGCTGCCCATTGGACAGACAACTGTTCTCGAGACGGCAACCGCTGCGCCGATAAAGCGCTTCTGGCAGGATTGGTATCGCCCCGATTTGATGGCGGTCATCGCCGTTGGCGACGCGGACCCTGATCGACTCGAGGCATTAATCAAGAGCACATTTGGCAGCATTCCAAAACGCACCACTGAACGTGAGCGCAAGATTGCCGCAGTGCCCACGCACGACAGTACGCTCATCACCATAGCCACCGACAAAGAAGTCAGTTCATCATCGGTGGGGTTGCTCTGGAAACTGCCACCAAAAAGCGTGAAGACTGTCGCCGATCTCCGACGCCAGATGGTGGAGAGACTATACAACAGCATGCTCAATCAACGGTTTGCCGAGATATCGCTCAAACCCGACGCGCCCATCGTAGGCGCTGGAGCCAGCAGTGGAAACTTTGTGCGTTCGGCAGACTACGCGTCGCTTGATGCCAACGCAAAAGAGGGGCAGCTGCTCGCAGCATTGAATGTATTGCTCACAGAGACAGAACGAGTGCAGCGTCACGGGTTTCTGCAGTCGGAGTTGGATCGGACACGCACGAACGTTCTGCGCGGATACGAGCGTGCGTATACAGAGCGCGACAAGTCGCCGTCTGCTGCATTTGTAAGCGAATACGTCGACAACTTCCTCTCCGGTGACGCATTTCCGGGAATTGCATTTGAGTTTGAAGCGGCGAAGCGACTGCTACCCACGATTGCGCTCGCCGAAGTCAATGAACTTGCAAAATCGCGTAGCAACGCGGCGAACAGAGTGATCACGGTGACGATGCCCGAAAAGGCAGGTCTTGCCGTTCCTACTCAAGCAGAAATCCGCAGCGTGTTTCAGAAAGTTGTCGCTTCAAATATTACTCCGTACACTGAAACGCTTGCCGAGGGAGCTTTGGTTGCGAAGACTCCAGTTGCAGGTCGCGTGGTGAGCGAAAAGAAATACGAATCGATCGGTGTGACGGAGTGGACTCTTTCCAACGGTGTGCGAGTACTCGTCAAGCCGACCGACTTCAAAGCAGATCAGGTTCTGATGTCTGCATGGAGTCCGGGTGGCATCAGCTTGCTGCCGGATAGCGAAGTCGTTCGAGGTTCTTTGGCGACCACCGCGATTCAACAGGGTGGAGTTGGTAGCTTCTCCGCCATTGATCTCAGCAAGAAGCTGGCTGGCAAAGTGGCTAATGCAACCGTTTCGATCTCGGAGCTGAGTGAAGGAATGTCGGGTGTCGCGTCACCGAAGGATCTCGAAACGTTAATGGAGCTTATTCATCTGCGTATTACATCACCGCGCATCGATTCCAGCGCTTTCGCTGCACTGCTTCAGCAGTTCGAAGCGGCGCTGCGCAACAAGGATCAAAATCCTGCCGCGGTATTCAGTGACACAATCCAGGTAACGCTGGCAAGTGGAAGTCCGCGGGTAAAGCCGATTTCGGTGGAAACGCTCAAGGAGCTTGATCTTGGACGTATGAGTCAGATCTATCGCGATCGCTTTGGCGATGCTGGAGATTTCACTTTTCTCTTCGTCGGCAACGTCGACCCCGCAACGCTGAAACCGTTGGCCGAACAGTGGCTCGCTACACTGCCAACACAGGGACGGAAGGAAAGCTATCGCGATGTCGCGCCCGCGCTTTTCAGCGGACACATCGAGAAGACGGTGAGGAAAGGACAGGCTCCACAAAGCCAGACTGCATTGATCATCGCGGGTGCTGCGCCGTGGAGTCGCGAACAGGCGTACCTGCTTTCGGCAGTTGGAGAGGTGCTCGAGATGCGTCTTCTTGACAGGCTGCGCGAGTCGCTGGGTGGAACGTACTCGGTAAGTGCGTCGACGGGTTTCTCGCGCAAGCCAAAGCAGCGGTGGCAGCTCGTGATCGAATACGGTTCAGCGCCGGAGAAGGCGGACACGCTGTACACAGCCGTGTTGCAGGAGCTCGATTCGCTGCGGCGTGTTGCGCCCAGCAAAGAAGAGGTGGAACGCGTACGCGAGCAGCAACGGCGATCGCTCGAAGTGGCGCGAAAGGAAAACGGCTGGTGGGTGAGCGCCTTGCGTGATCGGATGGAAAATGGTGACGATCCGACGACGATTTTCAGCATGGATGCGTTGATCGCGTCGCTCACCCCGGAGAAAATCGCTGCGGCAGCGAAGATTTATCTGAACGAGGCCAATCGTGCCCGATTTGTGCTGCTTCCGGAGGGCGGTGCGGGTAAGCAGTGAATTTGTTGCTTCCCGCTGCGGTTTGC
>JBBSTN010000312.1:0-4277 GCA_038235845.1 Gemmatimonadales bacterium
AGTCCGAGATACACCGCCGTCCAGCCGATGATGACGAATACGTAGTCGAGATCGACGCCGTGCGGAAAGCGCTCCCATGGAATAGTCCAACTTAGCAGCAAAGCCACTGTAACTAGCAGAACACGATCGACGAACATCCACGTGAGCGCTGCCGCAAGCGCGCCAACTGCAGCAACGACTCCCAATCGCACGCGCTGTCTATCTCGTCCCAACTCCAGTAGGAAAAAAAGCGCGCTGGTCACGCCGAGTCCCGTGACCGCGCGCACAACGTTCGCGACGGCGATGATGCCACGCTCGTTAGCCTTGATCGCCGGCAACGAGGCTGCGTAGTGCATAGCGCCGTAAGTAAACCACGCTGCGAGTTGTAACGCCAGGAATTGCGTCATGCCAAAGAGACGCGACTCAATGGCGGTCTCTTCATCGTTCCCAAAGGCCTCAGCAGCCACTCGTTCTCTCGCCCAAAGAAGAGAGATAGAAGTCACACCCTGTGCACATAAGGGTCATTGCACAATTCGTTTCGCAGTAAAGGAGAAATTGCGATATAGCGCACGAACGGTAATCGAATCTACGGCGCTGCTTTTTCCTTCTACAACAAATATTGACCATAGTGAACGAGCGAGGAAGCTCCTATGACCTTGAGGAATCAACACGTCTACAGGTGTACCTCCGAGATATGCGACGAGATGGTCACCAATCATCCGTATGTCGAGTGTCGACGCTGGCGGGATAGGCAAGACGCCGTCAGGCACCGAGTACTTTCCAAGGAGCGTATTCTGTTCGGCTTCCGAAACCGTAGCAGGTCCTGTTGCGGGCAGCACTCTCGGGGTATTACCGAGCGCGATCGCATCCACGCCCGCCGCAACATCTGCGACCATACCGGCGGCGTAGTTGTTCGCGAGAACCACTGTGGTGAGATCACGCCTTCGGTCATGCGTTACGATCACATTGAAGCCAGGTGCCCGACCCTGAAACGCGAGAGTGCTATCTGGCGAGGGAAACAACTCCGCCCAGGTTTCGGGCTTCAATATCTTGCTGCGTCCAATCGCTCGCACCCATGTGATCAGATCGCGCGGTGACGATACCATGGAACCGCCGCCGGTTTTCGTACTCATTTCCTGATAGGGAGCGTGAACAGTGCAGTACGCACGGTCCGTACACGGCATGTAGCCACGCGCGAGATGCGCGATGATCATCCCGTCGCTTTCGTGGCGTGTTTGATTGAGATGCAGTGGTTGAAGAATCACGCCGTGAAGCACCCTCTCGAATGTTTCATGCGTTACCAGCACGACGACGCGCGCGAGAAGAGCATAGCCACCATTACTGTAGCTTGATCGAGTATCGGGCTCGAAATCGAGCGGCAAGTGGGAGATCGAATCGACGAGCTCCGCAAGTGAGTTTGGCGCGAGCGTCTCTTCGTCGTATAGAAGCGAGTTGACGTTTGGTATGCCTGCCCGATGTACGAGAAGCTGACGAAGCGTGATACGGTCTGCCGATGGCATGGTAGGCAACCACCGCGAGAGCGGATCGTTCAGAGAGAGTTGTTTCTGATCCGCAAGGCGACCGATAAGTGCGGAAGTAAACGATTTCGATATCGAAGCAATTCGAAACACGGTAGATGGTCCGACGGGGATCGCATTTTCTGCATCGGCGAGTCCATACGATCGCTCGATAACCGTCCGTCCTCCGCGCGATACCAGGATCGTACCGCTGAATACCCCCAGGTCGATAAGCGGTGCAACGTACTGGTCTAACGTCACCGCTAGCGATGATCCCTGCCGGTGCGACGCCTGCGCTTGCAACGGTCTCTGCATTGCAATTACAGCACAACATGTGGCTACTCGCGTAATCAATCGTATCATCACAGTCTCCGTTCATTGTCAACGTCTCGCAAGGACTGCAACGTTACATCGGCGAGGTTGACCGGCGAAGGGTTAACCCACGAGCGGCTGTGCGGAGTATCGAATGGCGCAAAAACAGAGACGACCGGATAGCGATTACCGGCGCATCTCCTCAGGATTTGGCTGACCTTACACCGGTGAGAACGCTGCGCACGCAGTGATTAGGACACGTAATCAACCTGTCCGATCGTCTGTCGTGCGACCACCTGGAGGCTGAATCCCCCTCAGCTCCTGACAATACTGTTCCAGCCGTCCGGATCAAGCGAAGCACCACCCACGAGAACGCCGTCCACATTTGACGCTGATATCAGCGTAGCCGCATTGCCGCGGTTGACGGACCCGCCGTAAAGTATGGGCACCCCAGCTGCTGCCCGCTCACCCAATCTGGCCGCCAAGGCGCCGCGAAGTACTCCGTGAATATCGCTGGCGTCATCGGGAGTGGCCGTCCTGCCAGTGCCGATCGCCCACACCGGCTCGTAAGCCAGCATCATCGATCCCACGGCAGCGTCGTCCAACTCCGCAATTCCAGCGGCAAGCTGTCGCTCCACTACCGATTCGGTGGCGCCCGCCTCGCGTTCATCGAGGGTCTCGCCAACACAGAGCATCGGCGTCATCCGTGCCTGCGATACCAGCGAGCACTTGCTCGTTGTCGCTTCGTCCGTTTCGCCAAACACGTGCCGACGCTCGGAGTGGCCCACCAGCACCACCCGAGCTCCAGCATCGCGAGCCATCGACACCGAGTTTTCTCCCGTGAATGCACCCTGTGCCTCACTGTAGACGTTCTGCACTCCAAGCCAGATGTCAGGGCGATCACGCAGCATGTCGACAAACGTGCTGAACGTTAGTGCGGGAGGGAAGAAAATGAGTGTACGGTCCTGCTGACGAGGCGTTTGTGCGAGAAATCGTTGCAGGAATGAACGGGCATCCGTTGGGCCGTGATTCATTTTCCAGTTTGCAGCAAAGACGGGTTTCAGATGCATTTCGTAGGTCCGGTAAACTCAGAATAAAACGGCGTTATGCCGTCAGCGAAAGCCGGTACGCGTGTGCGCCGGGCGATAGCAATCAGGCCGGGTCGAGCGCAAGAACGCCCGGAAGTGGCTTTCCTTCAAGAAACTCGAGAGAGGCACCGCCGCCGGTGGAAACGTGCGACATCCGGGTTTCGAGACCCGCCTCAGCGACGGCAGCGGCTGAATCGCCGCCCCCAATAATCGTTGTAGCACCCCTGTCCGTCGACTCGGCCATAGCCTTGGCGATCGCACGCGTACCCGCGTCGAACGGCGGTTTCTCGAACACGCCCATGGGGCCGTTCCACAAAATCAGACGCGCCGAGCCAATGAGCTGAGTGAAGCGCTGGATGCTGGCAGGACCGATATCGAACATCGCCATATCGGGAGGAATTGCACTTGCAGCCACGACTTTCATCGATCCGCCATTCATGTCGGCGGCAACTGCGGCGTCGACCGGAAGCACCAGCTTGTCGTTGGCCCGGCCTAGTAGCTCGCTGGCCATTTCGAGCCGATCGGTCTCTACCAGCGATTTACCAGTTTCATAGCCCATGGCGCGAAAAAACGTGCACGCCATGGCTCCCCCTATGAGGAGATGATCGACCTTGGGCAGCAGTGCCTCGACCACGTCGATTTTACCGGAGATCTTGGAGCCACCCAGGATGGACACAAACGGCCTGTCCGGATTCGCCAGGGCAGCGCCAAGATAGTTGAGCTCTTTCTCCAGTAGCAGACCGGCGACCGCTGGCTTGAGGTATTTCGCTACGCCCGCCGTACTCGCGTGCGCGCGATGAGCCGCGCCAAAAGCATCGTTCACGAACACGTCTCCCAACCGGGCGAACTGACGAGAAAGATCGTCGTCATTCTTCTCCTCGCCGGCTAGAAATCTTGTGTTCTGCAGAAGCAGGACTGACCCAGCCGGCAATTGCTGCGTCGATGCCACCGCATT
The DNA here is from genome assembly GCA_038235845.1 of Gemmatimonadales bacterium. GTDB lineage: Bacteria > Gemmatimonadota > Gemmatimonadetes > Gemmatimonadales > Gemmatimonadaceae > Gemmatimonas. The sequence continues at coordinate 3,852 of JBBSTN010000312.1, forward strand.
TTCACTAACTGAGTCTTCGATGAACTCCACAGGTGCATCGAGTAGTTCACTCAATCGTTTTGCGACCGGCGCGAGCGAGTATTTCTCATCTGCCTTTCCCTTGGGGCGGCCCAGGTGGGATAGCAGTACCACGCGAGCATTTCGCTCCAGCAACATTCTGATTGTCGGCAACGCAGCAACGATTCGCGTATCGTCGGTGATCGAACCGGAATCGTCGAGCGGGACGTTGAAGTCGACGCGCACGAGTGCACGTTTGCCCGCGATCTCGGCATCGCCGAGATCGCGTATTGTTCGAGTGTTCATCCGGTGATGGTGTTCAGGCAGGGTGGCGCGCTGGACCGGGCATCGAGCGCCTAAAGTCGGGCGCCGATGAACCGCAGCAGGTCGACGCAGCGGGAAGAGTATCCCCACTCATTGTCGTACCAG
>JBBSTN010000313.1:0-4271 GCA_038235845.1 Gemmatimonadales bacterium
CCCGAATTTCAACTGAAGTCGGGACACACCCGCAGGATTCCTTAAAGTGCGACGCGCCTACCGCTGAACGACGATATACGCCGCGCACAGAGACTAAATAGAAGTGTGTCCACAAACACCCCATTTCTAACGGCCGCCCAACGTCGCCTCGCCTCGTGGGCCGTACTCATCTGCGCCATCATCCTCGCGCTCGCAGGTGCGGTCGCGCTCTTTCTTCGCGCCACCGGTGGACTTGGCTTCGGTCCGCCTCCCCCGCCCCGCATCTCCCAACAGATTGTCGTGGAACGACTTCAGGAGGTCGCCAAGCTAGTTTCCATCGAGATGACGCTCCGCGACGTCGTCGCCTACGAACAAACCCGCTTTCGCTCAACCAAACGGCTCCTGCTCGTAGTCACCGCCCGCGTGGCTGCGGGAATCGACCTCTCGAAGGACACAAAGGTGGAGATCGACTCGGTCGACAAACGCATTATCATATCCGTCCCACCCGCCGAGGTCATGAGCGTGGACGTACTCAACTACGAGACCTACGACGAGCGCGCAGGCCTCTGGAATCCGTTCCGCCCAGAAGACCGCGACGCTATCCAAAGACAGGTTCGCTCGAAACTGATTTTGTCCGCGCAACAGAGTGGCATTCTCCAGCACGCCGACAAGAACGCATCGAAAGTGCTGACTGATCTCCTGTCTCAGGACGGTTACACGGTGGAAATTCGGCGCCCACCCGTGCAGCTACGGCCGGCAAACTGACGCTCCCCTAGTCGCCGCCCATCTCTGCTGCCGGCACCCAATCCACGCCCGAATCGGGCTCGAGCATCCGCTTCCGTACCCCTGACGTAGCTAACCGGACTGCTGAATCTGAATATTTCGCTTGGCAGTCGGGAGCCTTCTCTCTCGGCACAACCTCCATGCAATACCAGCGTCCAGATGAGCTTGGCATGATAGTAGCAGGACCGTGTTTGGCTACCCGGCCAGAAGGAACACTTATTTCGGAGGTTTAATGTTCACGCGTTTGCATTTCACCCGTCGCGCGCGGTGGTTAGCAGCAGTTGTAGCTGCCAGCGGTACAGTGGCAGCAGGCACTGTTGTTTTTGCGTCCGACCACCAGGATACACCAGAAGTAGAGCTGGCTCCACGAAGCGACATGAATGATGTTTATGCCTTTCCTGGCGCAGGCGGCACCGATAACAGCCGCATCACGCTGGTAATGACGACCTCGTCACCCATTTTGCCGTCGGCAAATTCCAGCTCGAAGTTCGATCCGAACCTGCTGTACCAGTTCAAGATCGATAACACCGGCGACGGCCTCGAGGATCTGGTCATCCAGGTCACATTCGACTCCACGGCGAACAACAATCGCGTCATCAACGTTCGTGGGCCGGCTGCTCCGCCCACTCTCATGGACCCGGCTGGTTCGCCCCTGGCTCGTGGTGGCACTGCGACTGTACTCCTCCGCAATGCATCTATTTCCAGTATTATCGGACGTGGAACGGACTCACTACTCACTATCACGAACGCGGCAGGCCCGATTCAACTCTTCGCGGGCCTTCGCGACGATCCGTTTTTTATCGATCTCGAGCAGTTCTTCCGCATCATTCCCGATCGTAGACCGGCAACGGGCGCTCTAAGTGCTCTTCCCGAAACTCCCACCGCAACCGCATTTCGCGGCGCTGCGGCACCGTTTGACATAACTCGCGGCGCGCCTGTCGACATCTTCACTGTGCTCAAGGCCAACACCCTTGCCATCGTGATTGAAATGCCGGTATCGCTTCTCACCACGAGCGCCAACAAGAAGATCGGTGTCTGGGGCACCATTAGCCGATGATTACCAATAAGAACGACAACAATTCTCCCAATTCGGGATCGATGAGGAAATCCGTCATGATGAAAGGGCGTCGCTCGCTTTTCGTGCTTATTCCATCTGCGCTGCTGATTGCAAGCGCCGTTGGAGCATGCGGAGATGACATTACAACCAACCCCATAGTCCGCGTTGATACGGTGCGGGTAACCAGAACCGACACGGTCATCAAACGCGACACCATTCGCTTCAATGAATTCCGTGTGTTCAACCAGATCGAACGTCTTGGAAATCCGCTTGTAAGCGAAGCTTTGCTTGCCAAGCGGGATCATGGTTTCCACAACGTCGGTACACCAAATACCGACCGGGCAAACTTCAAGGCGAAGATAGTAGGCTTCATCACCGGAGTAGCGGGCCGCAGCTCAGCTACTGCGAACGCGATTGCAGACGTACTTTTGCCTGACATGATCACAGTGCAGACAGATAAGGTTGCTTCGACCGCCAGCTACCTCGGTTACGTGCTCAACCCTGCGGCGTACGGCGGGCGCAAGCTGGCTGACGACGTGGTTGATATCTCGCTTGCGGCGGTATTCGGTACGTTGCTGGACCCGGCCAACGCGAGCCCTGGATTGGCAACGGACAACGTGCCCGCTTTTGGTGGCGGCCCGACTCCGACTGCGACGTTCCCATATCTGGCAACGCCAAACCCGTGATAACGTCATCGACGCCCGATGTTGTGCAGGCGTCATTGATAGCGTCTTGTTTTTCCCGGTGGCGCGCGAACCCGCGCGTCACCGGTTTTTTTGCAATCTCGCCAGCATGATATCTCCTAAACGTTCATTCACACTCGCAGCAGGCGCAGCAATTATTGCGTTCGCTGCGTGCGATGCTCCAAATCCACGTGCGCTGCCCCTTGCAACAGATGCAGTGCCGGCGGTAGCCGTCGAGGGAGCGCCGGCCGGCGTGACACTAAGCGACGATGACCGGCTCGACGCCGACATTATCGTTTTTGAAGAAGCACAGGTGACGGATCCTTCCAGCGCATTTTTTGGCACCCAGTTGGCCGCACGATTTCTTCAGCGCGGTCGAAAATCGGGTTCCTACGCCGACTTTGAACGCGCAGAAGATGCTGCCCGGGGCGCACTCGAGAAACGCACACAGAATAACGGCGCTGCGTTTTCGCTTCTGGTTTCTGCATTACTCGCACAACATCGCTTCGAAGAGGCTGCTGAGGTCGCGCGCCAGCTCGTTGCTGGAAATCCGGATATTCCGGTGTATCGCGCTTCGCTAGGCGAGGTCGAACTGGAGCTCGGCAACTATGATGCGGCGAGATTGGCTTTCGACAGTATTGCGCTTGAGCGTCGCAGTTTGTCGATTGCCCCAAGACTTGCCCGATGGGCAGAACTTCGCGGCGACACGGCGGCGGCTCGCGCATCACTCTATCGTGCTGCCCAACTGGCACACGACGAAGGTGGCTTGAACGACGCCGATCTTGCATGGTTCGATCTCCGCGTAGGCGATTTCGAGTTGCGCAATGGCGACGTTGCTGCCGCGGAGAAAGCACTGCTGCGTGGATTGTCCGTCGCTCCCAATGATTACCGCATTCTGGCTGCACTTGCTCGTCTGCATGCCGTAAAGCACGATTGGCCTGCGGCGATCAAGTACGGTGAGAGTTCTATTGCCGTTTCTCTCGACCCCGCCACACTGGGTATACTGAGCGATTCGTATCTGGCACTCGGAGATACGGCCAAGTCTGCAGACTATCTACGCACCATGGAAGTTGCGGTCGGACTTCAGCCCGGCGCGTTCCATCGCGCATGGAGCATTTTCCTGCTCGATCACGGGCGTCGCATCAACGAGGTGTACGCCAATGTGAAGGAGGAGGCTCGCACCCGGCACGACGTGTACGGTCACGACCTGCTGGGCTGGGCATTATACAGGCGTGGCAAGTACAGCGAAGCGCGTACCGAAATGGCCAACGCGATGAAGGTTGGTACGCAGGATGCGCTGATTTTCTATCATGCAGGCATGATTGAACGCGCAGCGGGCGACAACACACGTGCCGCCGAGTTGTTGCAACGGGCACTGAGAGTGAATCCGTATTTTGACATCACGCATCCCGTGAGCGCGAGAGCAACACTCGATTCAATCGGGCGCGAAGGCGAACGTGGTGGGTGAGCTGTTCACGTTTGGGACGCTGGGTTTCCATCACATTGTCGAACTCTCCGCCGCAGATCACATCCTCTTTCTGCTGGCACTAGCGGTTATCTATCGCGCCAGTGACTGGCGTGAAGCTCTCTGGGTAATTTCGGCGTTCACGGTTGGACATTCGATCACGCTCGCGCTCGCGGTAAGCGATATCATCCAGCCTTCAGAACGCGTCGTAGAGTTCCTGATTCCGCTCACCATATTCGCCACTGCAGTTGAGAATATCGTTGTCAGCAGACACAACGAGCGTGGGCCTCGAAGGTACCGTCCC
>JBBSTN010000314.1:0-4266 GCA_038235845.1 Gemmatimonadales bacterium
AAAGAACGGCGGACTCAACTCCAATGTCTGAACTCGCGGAATGGAGATTCCCGCATGGTGGGTGGTTGCAGATTTATCAGCTGCCGGAACGGGCCGGAACCGGGTCGGCGACGTTGGCGGTGAGCGATCTCAATGCAGTCGTCGCTCACGCGAAAAACCTTGGAATCGACACCAGCCAGACCCGCTCTAATGCCATGGTAAAGACCTTGATGATTGTCGACCTGGATGGCAATCACCTGGCATTTGCCGAAGCGAAGGATCCCAACATCGCGCAATAGTTTACATCGCCACTCGCCGAAGGCGAAGAGCGCGTGGAGACCCGCGTTAAGAGCGTCGTTTCCCACGGCACATAGCGATAACGCGCGAGATAGACCGCAGCGGCGTCGGATGTTGTGTCGCCCCGAAGGTCTGTTCGGCGTGTCCAACTGCCGCTCCTTTGAGGGAGTACTCGAGCGTAATACGCGTCGGTCACGGGGTACCGGTATGGAATACGATCGTACGCTGAGCGTGATTTCGTCGCTCTTGCGGTCAAGTTCTCGGAATCGCACTTCCACGACCCCGACGTCACTAGAGTTGGCGCGGTCATCGAAACAGAATCGCTGATGGAACTGATGATGAATCAACAGCGCATCGCCCGCCGGCGAGTGAAGTGAGATCGACCACGAATGGCGGAATAGTGATGGCTTCCGGTGCGACGGTGTTGTTGTCGGAAAGGGAAGCGCGAACACCATCACAGTGTTTCAATGTCGTTTTAACGTGTTAACGCGCGAGGTCAGCCGCAGCGACGCGTTTGATCCAGGCGGGAGTGCCTCGACCGGGTCTGTAGCCGCAGATAGGTGATTCCGCGCGGGGGGCGTTTGTCGAGCAAGTGCGAGCGTTGTGGCACCAAGTGCAGCCCCAATCGCGCTGAACCCGATCCCACTGGCAATGAGCACGCCAAGTCCCCAACACGGGCATCGACGTTTAGTACTCCGCCGTCCGACGTGGCATGCGCCGCACTTCGACGGCCCTGAACGCTGCCGCAAGGAACGCGAAAGCGGCGAGTGCGTCCGGGACGACGAGGTAGGGCGTGACCGTGTTATAGCCGGCCGGGATGGGATCGACACTCATGAAGGGAACGATGTACTGGTGTGGAAAGCCGCTCGGCGATAGAAACAGATGCGGGCCAAGGCAATCCTTTCTGCTAGCAGGGATATCTGCCTCCTTGGCTTGGCGCTCGATGAGTAGACTGTGGCCGATGGATGCCTAGGCGCTCTTTGTAATGTATGGTTATAAGGGCCGGAGCGGGCAGCAATGAAGCAATTGTGCCATGTCGAAATATGCTCGTCCTGCTCCTACAGGCTGGTCTTGCACACGTGACACTTACTGAGGCTTTTCGCACCTCCGATTCAGAAGTAGCGAGGAGAGCAATGCTGGAAACCGAACTGTTCGCACTGCTCGAGCATACTGCCGACGCCGCATATACCGTGACAGATGCCGGGGAGATCTGCTCGTGGAACAGTGCCGCTGAGCAGCTGTTCGGCTATCCGGCGAGCGAAGTTCTTCATCGCAATGTCGACGACCTATTCAAGGCGCGCGATGGGTTGGGCACCAACGCGCTCGCGGCGGGAGCGGAAGCTGCCACGCGCCGGTGGGATGGAACGTCGGGCGGAATCCCCAATTTCGATCTTGATGTACGCCTCCGGAGTGGGGACCGGATTTGGGTCAACGTTTCTACGATTGTCTCTGACAACCAGCGAACAGGACGTCGGCTCTTCGTCCGTATAGTGCATGACATCAGCCACCGCCGGCGGAAGGAGGAGCTGTTGCACCGCATACACGACGTCGCGAGGCAGATTGTTTCGCTCACGGACGACGCGTCTGATCAGGCGCCTGTCGAATCGCTCACGGAGCAGGAGCGTCGGATCCTTACGCTCTTCGCCGAAGGCCGCAACCCCGCCGCCATCGCCCGCAAACTCAGTATTTCCGCCCAGACCTTACGCAACCACCTCCACCACATCAATCGCAAGCTCCGCACACACAACCGTCTTGAGGCTGTGACCCATGCGCAGCGGCGCGGACTCATCTAGTAGCTTTTGGTTTCTCGTGCGCAGTACGTCTGTTGTACTCCGTGGTACGTTCGCTTCATTGCAGCGTGGGTTGGGGCGTCGCATCCTGGGACAGCATTTGACGGTAGCGATCGACGGTAGCAGTTGATGATAGCAATTGACGATAGTGTTGAAAGGAGTTGCCGCATGTCATTGATCAAGCGGTCGACGGCGTTCGTCGTCCGGGCGAGGTATGAGGATCTCACGCACGCCGCGAGATGGCAACTGAGAAGCGACCTCGCCGTCTTTGGGCGGTACCTCAAACTCTACGGTCCCGGAGTGCACCCTTTGTCGATCACCGCCCGATCCGCGATGTGGAGTGCCTGCGTGAAGGATCAGTGGTACAGCGAGTCGATGAAGTCGAATCGTCACGTTCAAACCATGAGACGGGAACAACGTGCGGCGCGGGGACGAGATGGGGTTGGGCGCCGGCCGCAGCGGCAGTTCACGTACACCGACCACCGTTACAGTGACGTTGGATAGTTCGCGGTCGCGTTTATGGGGAATTTTCCCGCTCGCGCTCGTCGTCGTTGCGCTACTTGGTTCGGTTGCGCTCCCCGCGCGGCAAACGTGGCTTATCACGGCGCTTCTCCGAGAGACGACCGAGGTTCTCGAGCCCGCCCGTGTACTGGAGGCGCAGCTACAATCAGGGCTCGCGGAGGAGATCGGCGCGCTGCAAAGCTATGCGCTCTCCGGTAATCCGGCGTTCCTTGAGCGCTATCGGTCCGCTTCGGCGAAGGATGACCGAAGGCTCGCGATCCTGGCCACGTTAGCCTCCAGGCTAGAAGCGCTATCTGCTGCACACGTTGCTACGGTCACGCGTGGGATCAGAGGTTGGCGGCAGGTCAGCAGCACGCTGGCTGAGCAACATGCATCCAGGGCCGATTTCGCAGCCGCCCTCGCGGGGGCGCAAGCGAGCTACTACGCCGCCTTGAGCGCGATGGCTGATCTGTCGGCAGATCTCGCCGCCGAAACCGCGGCGCGAGACAGCCGGGTCGGAGCACTTGAACATTCCAGCCTCATCGCTAACGCCAGTCTGGTGCTCGCGGCCCTCGCGGCGCTTTTCGGAGTGACGATCCTCGCGCTGCGTGAGCGACGACTCGCGGTTACGCTCCACCGTCGTGTTTTCGAGGAATCTGCATTGCGACAACTGGCCCGAGCGCTTAGTTCGGCGGTGACGATCGATGAAGCTATGGAGCTCACCGAGAAGGCAGCAATCGCAACAACCGGTGCGCTGGGCGACTACATCGAATGTATGAGCCCTCGCGAGGGCGAGCGCGAGGTGGAGGTCGAGATCATCGCGAATGTTGGCATGGACAAGCCGTCTATCCGCACGCGCGGCCCATACTCTGGCTCCCTGACTGAGGAGATCGTTTCGCAGGGCAATCCAAGCGTGTTGGCGGGCGCCGGTGACATTGCCTCCCGCCTCGCACTGCGCCTGGGCGATTCCTGCCGCGGGTGCACGAGTCTGGTCGCACCGCTTTTCTCCGGTGACGAGACACTCGGTGTACTCGTGCTTATCCGAAACGATAAGTCGCCGGCATTTGGCGAGGATGAGCAACGGCAGCTTCGACTTATCGGCGATCTCGCATCTGCAACGCTTCGGCGCATCGCGGGAATGTTGACCGAACGCCAGGCGCTGGAGGACGCACGCCGAAGCGCGCGCCAGGAGGCTGCGTTTCGAGAGGCGGCCGAAGCGCTGGCTGGGGTATTCACGATTGACGACGTAAATCAACAGATTGCTCAGGCGGCGCTCGGGGCCATGAACGGCCGCGGAGCCTACCTCGAGGAGATAGCCCCTCGCGCCGGCGAGTCTTCGGATGTCGTCATCGTGCGTGCGGTGTCGGGAACCGGAGTGCCGCCACTCGAAAGTATTTGCGAATTTTACGGCTCTTACACCGAGCTGGTCACGGCTAGTGGCGCGCCCCTGTTAATTACGGATCTCGAATGCCAAAAGCGCTTCGCGCCTGCCTGCACCATGCAGCAAACCGCCGGCGCCGCGATTGTGGTGCCGCTCGGAGGTCCTCGGGCTGCGAGTAGAGCGCTCTTCGTCCTGAGCCCCGCAGGAGGTTCCTTTCGTGCAGACGACGTAGCACGCGCTGCCATTTTTGGCCATCTCGCGGCGCTGACGTATGAAAAGATCAGACTTCTGGACGAAGCTTACGAGGCACGCCGACGA
>JBBSTN010000315.1:0-4266 GCA_038235845.1 Gemmatimonadales bacterium
ATGTTGTCGCAGTCGATGTGATTCTTGCAGACGGTGAAATCGTACGACTGGGTGCGCCATATGGAGAGTGCGAAGGCTATGATCTTCTTGGTGCGTTTGTCGGGTCGGAGGGATGCTTCGGAGTTGCCATCGACATCTGGGTACGACTGGTTCCGCTCCCCGAAGGCGTGCGAACCATGCTCGCGGATTTTGACGACATACATGCTGCCGCACGTGCCGTCTCCCGCATTATTGCCACCGGCATCGTACCAGCGGCGCTCGAGATGATGGACAACGCCACAATCTGCGCAGTTGAAGCTTCGATTTATGCGGCGGGGTATCCGACGGATGCTGCTGCTGTGCTGCTCTGCGAAGTCGATGGACTCACCGAAGGACTTGAAGCCGATGTCCAGACCATCGTTGACTGCTGTGGGGCAAGTGGCGCCAAAAGTGTGAAGGTTGCAACGACAGTCGAGGAAAGAGCCAGACTCTGGCAAGGGCGCAAGAAAGCGTTCGGCGCCATGGGACGTATCGCGCCTTCGCTCGTTGTGCAGGACGCAGTCGTTCCGCGAACCAGGCTGCCAGAAGTTCTCGAAGCAGTCTCCGCTATCGGACAAAAGTACGGTGTGAAAGTCTGCAACGTGTTTCACGCTGGCGATGGCAACCTCCATCCGAATATTCCCTACGACGCAACCGATGCTGAAGAATCGGCGCGCGTGCATTCCGCGATGAAGGAGATAATGGCTGCGTGCATAAATGCTGGCGGCACCATCACTGGAGAACATGGTGTCGGCCTCGACAAGCTGCCTTACATGGACATGCTCTTTACCGAAGACACACTTGCATTGATGTGCGATGTTCGAAGTGCGTTCGACCCATCACATCGCTCCAATCCTGGCAAGACCATTCCCGTTCACTCCTGTCGTGAATGGGCGGGGGCGGGTCTATCAGTACGGTGAATGTTGACACAGCGGTTACAGCGCTGGCAGATCAGCTCTCTGCGGCGCGAGCCGATCTAACTCCGCTGCGAATAGTTGGAAGCGGCACGTGGCTGGATGCAGGGCGCCCGGTAGTACAATCACGTCGTATCGACACGCTTGCCACTGCTGGCATTGTCGAATACGTACCCGGCGATCTCGTGATCACCGTGGGAGCGGGCACGACTCTGCGCGAGATCGCGGAAGTAACAAGAGAGAATGATCAGTGGCTTGCACTCGATCCTGCAGGTTCTGACCTCGGCACAATCGGAGCAACGGTCGCTACCGCGTCATCCGGGTCGCTTGCACTTGCTGCAGGACGGGTACGCGATCTGGTGCTGGGGCTGACAGTCCTCACTGGAGAAGCCAAAACAATGATTGCCGGCGGCAGGGTTGTCAAAAACGTTGCCGGCTTCGATCTCGTGAGGTTGCAGACCGGTGCATTTGGTACACTCGGCGTGATAACAGAAGTGAGTATCAGATTGCATGCGCTACCCGAGGTCGATGAAACCGTGTCGATTGCGTTTACTGCGCGCGGGGATGCAGCACAAGGCGGTGACGCGCACTCCGTACCCGATATCAGCTCTCTGTCAGCACAACTGGACCACTCCGCACTTGGATTTCAGGCGATGGAGCTGATCAACGGCGCAGCGGCCCGCCAGCTCGAGATTCTACCGTACGACGCCAACGCCCGCTCCGTTAGTGTATCCCCTTCGGCTCGCGATAGCAGCGGCGACCAAAACAACGCAAGCGACGAAAACAACTGGTTTCTGCTGACGAGAATGGCCGGCAATCGCGATCGCGTAAATGCACAGCGCGCGCTGCTGCGCAAGCTTGGCCCTCTGCACGAATGTGACAGTGATGTCTGGGCGAAGCTGAGACTTCTTGACTCAGACTGCACAACCGTTGTTCGCGTTGGTGACGCACCGTCCCGCATTCAGTCCACGATCTCCCGAGTGCAACGAGCACTTGCCAACTCCAATGCCAACTCTGCGCGTGTCTGCGCCACGCCGCATAACGGAACGGTGCGGGTAATGTTGCCATCTTCAGACTACGGTTCTGAAAGCATTCGCCAATTAATTCTCGGTCAGGCCGGTCGCGGGGACGGTTCGCTGGTGTGCGAGCGGTTGCCTGATTCATTGTGGCAGTACGTTGCTCCGGTAAATCAGAATTTGATTTCACATCGCATCCGGGATGCATTCGATCCAGATCGTCTGCTCAATCGTGAGACATCCGAACACCTGCAGAACAGCTGACTTGATGGTTGTGAAACAAACCTTGCCTTGTTCGTTGCCCGATAGTCCACTTGCTGCGATGTCAGCCGGCCTGAACGCATGCGTCCATTGCGGATTCTGTCTGCAGGCGTGCCCGACATATGTGAATCTTGAAGATGAGAACGACAGCCCGCGCGGGCGCATCGTTATCATGTCGCGCATGCTCCAGGGCGAGATCGCATTGGACGATGAAGATGCAGGACGACATCTGGATCGTTGTCTCGGTTGCCGCGCCTGCGAAACCGCATGTCCGTCTGGCGTGCCGTACGGCGAGTTGCTCGAGGCGACAAGGGCAACGACAGCGGCGGCGCGCGGAAGGCCGTTGGTCGCGAAAATTGTGCTTGGAGTGTTCAGACATCGAGCGTTGCTTTCGACAGCACTGACACTCGCGAAGGCTCTGCGCGCAACGCGACTACCGTCGCTTTTTGCCCGCACATTACCGCCACGACTCGCATTCCCGTTCGCGATGCTGGCGTCGACACGTTCACCACTCGGCACCGCGTCCTTCAACAACGAAACGCTGTCGGAACGGAACACGTCGAACACGCTCCACGCGTCGGACGCGCTCCACACGCCCCACACGCCCCACACGCCCCACACGCCCAGCGCCACGCCCGATTTGCGCAGCCATGGCGTCACCACGCTCCTGGAAGGCTGTGTGATGCGTGGTTTATTCAAACATGTCAACGACGCCACAGAGCGCACGCTGGTCGCCAACGGCTACACCCTCGCCGAGACGAGGGGTCAGCACTGCTGTGGCGCGCTGCACGCGCACGCCGGAGATCTGGAAGGCGCACGCCTGCTTGCCCGAAAAAACATCGCCGCATTTGAACGCAGCGCAGCACAATCACAAGTTACCAGCATCGCAATCAATTCGGCTGGTTGCGGAGCAATGGTGAAACAGTATGGCCATCTGCTCGCGAATGATCCTGAATGGCGCGATCGTGCCGAACGCGTTTCAGCGATGGCGCGTGACGCAAGTGAACTCCTCTTTGCTGCTGGGCCAGGGAAGTCGAATCTTCAAGGACTCCAATTGCCACGCGGAAAGAAATCGTCCCACTCTGGTCAACCCGGCACATTGCGCGTTGCACATGATCCGCCGTGCCATCAGATGCACGCTCAGCGCGTTGTACAAGAACCGGTGGCGATGCTAAACAGCATCGACGGTATCGAACTCATTCCGCTCGAGGACGCCGATCAATGTTGCGGCAGTGCGGGTATATACAATCTTGTGGAGCCGGATACGTCAGTCGCGGTACTCAAACCGAAACTGCAGCGAATCGCCGAGTGCGGGGTTGATTTGCTGGCTACGGGGAACCCGGGATGCATGATGCAGATCGGTGCGGGGCTGCTCATGAGCGGTTCGTCCACACGCGTGGTGCATCCGATTGAACTGCTTGATGCCGGTTATCGCGCCGCTCGCGACTAGCGTTCTGCAAAACCTGCTAACATTCATCCAACGCAGCGACGATGCGCCGCGCCGCATTAGTGTTTCGTCCCGGCAAGCATCCTGGTCACCCCCGGCAAGAACTGGAATAAATGAACGAGATAGTCCGCACAAGCCTCAACGCCATTTCGTATAATGCGCCGCTCGAATGGACGAGTTTCGAGGGAGCGCAATCAGCGCAAGTGCTAAACGGCCTGGTCAGCAACGACGTAGCGGCGTTGTCGACCGGCTCTGCTCAGATTGCCCTGGCGCTGAATCCGAAAGGCAAACTCGTTTGCGATATGATAATCGTGCGCTCCTCACCAGAGCTGTTTCTCGTGGGGGTCGACGCGGTCGCCGCTGCGACATGGCTCGATCTGGTGCGCAAATATGTGAATCCACGTCTCAGTAAATATCGCGATGAGTCTGCAACGCTTTCCTCGAGAATAGTCGTCGGGCCTGATGCGGATCGTATCAGCACACTGATTGATCTGGCCGATAGCGCAGGGTGTGTCGCACCTCTGGAATACGGTTTCGGCCCAAAGGCGTGCGTGATTGTTTCGACGCTCGAACGCATCTCACACGTGGACACCGAGCTTGCGGAGGCCGG
>JBBSTN010000316.1:0-4251 GCA_038235845.1 Gemmatimonadales bacterium
CGCGTCGCCCGCACCACGAAAGGCCGAGTTTATGATGAATAGGAGGAAAGCTGTGCCACTGCCGCCGAGCATGACACGAGCAAACATGCTTCCTGATTCCACCAGGTCTGGTGTCGCACCCATCATAAGCAGAAGCTCCGGAGCGAATACCGCCCCCAGGCCGCCTAGTACTGTGGAAATCATGAGGGCCAGAAGGATGCCTTGGACAGCAGCACGCGCCGCTGCGTCCCTGTCCCGTTCGCCAGTGCGTCGGGCGACGATGGCGGTGGCCGAAATCGAGAGCCCCATCGCAATCGTATAGACGACGATCATCAGCGATTCCGTCAGTCCAACAGTCGCTATAGCTGTAGCGCCGAGTCTGGATACGAAGAAAACATCGGAGACCGCGAAGAGGCTCTCCATGAGCATTTCGAGCACCATCGGCACCGCGAGCAGGAAGATCGCGCGTGGAATGGGGCCGGAAGTGTAGTCATGCGAAGTGCCCCGAATCGCGTCGCGCAGATCCTGCCATGTGGACGACGCGTCGCTGTCGGTTGTTGCCAAATCCGTCAAGCAGTACCTCGCGCTTTCAACTGAAAAGCGCCCCGCCGGCCGTTCGAGGCAGGAGGGGCGCTGATCCGCGAGGAGCGACGTCAATCGTCGCTGCTACCCGCGCTACGCTGCTTCGACAGTACTCTCAACCAGGCCCGAAACCACGACGGCCGCAATTGCGGATGCGCGGAAGCACCGGGTAGCCGGCGCGGGCGAGGTGATGGTAAGGCGAAACAGGGAAATCATAATGACTTTACGCTACTCTCAACTGGTAGTTCGAGTCAAGTAGATGGGTCCGAGTAAACGCCACTGATGGCTGAGCGCGGTACCGCGTAGGGCCGGAGTCTTGTACGAGGGACGCGGAAGTCGACCAATTGTGTGAAGAATGCTCCATACGCTCTGAGCCAAGGTGTCGAGCAAATGCTCCGCGACTGCATTCGCGCAAGCGCGAACCATCATGTAGAAAAGCACGGTGTCACCGAGCTGGTCTCGGCTGGGCGATCCGCCGCGCGCATGCGATTGAGATATTGTCCGGGAGTTCATGTCACGCGAATTGCAGATGATGGTGCGTCACTTTGATGACGCGGTGTTCTCGGGTGGTCTGAAGCATTTTTATTTCAGAAACTCGACACTGCCAGCTCATGCATATCGCGGGCCAATGCGATTGCACTTAATCTCAGTCACCAACGTTTGCAAAATGCGAGAATATCATTTCCAGGCCACCGAGCAATCCATCGAAAGTCTTCGGAAGCTGAGGGGTGCATGGAGCAGCTTCCGGATGAGCGAGCGCGAACTGGTGGTGGCCCTTGTCGACCAGGCCGTTATTACAGTTAGCGTCGAACCCGCTGACGTGGAAGACCTCTTCGAGGCGTATCGGATTCAGGCCACCAGTGAGCGTCTGGATGACGGCGCTGCCGGGGAAAACTTTTCCCGAAACGGCACTCATTCTGAAGCGGGTAGTGAAGCAGCGAGCGATTTTTCGGCTGGCTCGAACGATGTAGTGCTCTTTACAGGCGCCACCTGGAGCGAAAGTGCGGCGCGTACCGCCGACAGCATTATTACCGACGGGGTGGAGCCGCACGGGGGATCGTCAATGCACTTCAGTGGTCATCCCGGACAGCTTTCGGAAAGCGCCGAAGTGGTATGCATCACGACCGATGCGGTGGTGATCGCCACGACGAGCGGTACCGGTATGCTGGTACGTATTGGCCTCAAGCCGAATACGCTCGACGTGATTCAGGACGCCGAGAAGATCGCGGCTTTTGTGAAGGAGCGAGGTTATCAGCCGGATTGAGCCGCGAAGACCGCTGAATAAACTGAAGTGAGTGCTTTCTACTGCGCCATTCCGCAAACTGAGCAGAAATTGGCGACGCCGGGAAGTTTTTTGCCGCAGTTGATGCAGAACTTCGTATCGTCGCCTTCGTGTGAACCGGCGTTACCGGGATCGCCCGACGCATCCGGCGAAGACGCAGTTTGATTCATCTGCAGTCCGCTTCTCATCGCGTCAGCCATGGCACCACCGATTCCCATTCCTGTACCGAGGCCCGCGCCAAGACCAGCGATTCCGCCCTCATTCGCAGCAGCGATGGGAATTGACTGCGCTGCCTGATACTGCGTGTAGGTGCGCATGTCGCCGATGATGTTCATGGAGATGCGTTCGTCGAGCTTTTTCTGAAGTTCGTCGGGCAGCGAGAGATTTTCGACAGTCAGCGTTTCGAGTCGTAGACCCATCGACTCGAATGTGGGTTTGAGTTCTTCGCCGATCTGTTTCGCGAGTAACCCCTGATTTGCCGCCATGTCGAGAAACGGCACCGTAGCGTTGGCGAACGCCGTCGTGAACGCGGAGATTACCGTGGTCCTTAGCTGCGGCTCGAGCTGCTCGGTGGTGTAGATCTCCTGCGTGCCGCCGATGTTGCCATGGAACACAGCGGGATTCACGAGTCGGTAGCTGTACTGTCCGAACGCGCGAAGCCGCACGGCGCCGAATTCCTTGTCACGAATGGTGACCGGCTGCTGCGTTCCCCATTTCTGAGAAGTCTGGATGCGGGTGGAGAAGAAGTAAACGTCGCTTTTGAAAGGCGATTCGAACCCCTTGTCCCAGTTTTTGAGATTCGTGAGCAGCGGCATGCTACCGGTAGTGAGCCGATGCAAGCCCGGACCGAACGCGTCGGCCGCTACGCCTTCATTCACGAACAGCGCGAGCTGGGATTCACGAACCGTGAGCTGCCCGCCATTCTGAATTTCCATGTCGCGCATTGGATAACGGTACATGAGCACACCGGGGCCTTGCTCCGTCCACTGAATAACATCGATGAGTTGTTTGCGAAGAAAATCACCTAGCGACATTTCACTTGTCTCCCGCGGATTTGAAGTAGTCGAGAGCGAGATATGTCATCGCGCGCACGCCAACTGGGAGTGCACCTTCGTCGGCAAAGAAAGATGGCGAGTGATTGACGGGTACGGTGCGCCAGTCCTGGTTTTTTGGTGTCACGCCAAGATTGAAGTAGAGGCCGGGTACGCGCTCCTGGAAAAACGAGAAATCTTCCGACGCCGTCCAGAGTGCCGGGGTTACCGTCCCTGCGTCTCCGGCGGCGCGAACAAGGGTAGGACCCATGCGTTTGGTGAGTGCGCTGTCGTTTCGCGTAACGGTGTAACCGCTGTCGATCAGAACACGTGCAGTAGCGCCGCTGGCGTTTGAGATGCCTTGCGCAGTGCGTGTGAGTCGCGCGAAGATGTCATCGCGTTGGCCGCGGTCGAATGTGCGGATGGTACCAAGCATCACGATGCTATCGGGGATGATGTTGTTGCGCACGCCACCTTGAAAAACGCCGATGGTGACAATCGACGGAATCGTGCTGATGTCGATCTGTCTGCTGACAATCGTCTGCATAGCAGTAACGATCTGCGCGCCCACGACGATCGGATCGACACCGTTCCACGGTTGCGCGCCATGTGACTGTTTCCCGCGCACGACAATGGTAAAGCTGTTCGAAGCGGCCATCACCGGGCCTGGTCGAAAACTGATTCTGCCAAGTGGGCCTGGACCTACGTGCAATCCGAAAATTGCGTCGACCTTGGGATTTTCGAGCACTCCATCCTTGATCATCAGCTCTGCGCCGCCACCGCCGCCGGGAAGGCCTTCTTCTGCAGGCTGGAATATGAATTTGATGGTTCCGGCAAGGTCGGCTTTCATGCCGGCGAGAACTTCCGCAGCGCCGAGCAGCATGGCCACGTGATTGTCATGTCCGCAGGCGTGCATGACGCCGACTTCCTGACCGCGATAGGTCGCGCGGACTTTTGACTTGAAGGGGAGGTCGACGAGCTCCTCGACGGGTAGGCCGTCCATGTCGGCTCGAAGGGCGACGACTGGTCCGGGCTTGCCGCCGCGCAGGATTCCGACGACGCCGTGACCACCGACCTCAGTTTTCGTTTCGATGCCGAGCGCACGGAGCTGATCGGCGACGAGTTTGGCGGTGCGGACTTCTTCGCCGGACAGTTCTGGATGTTCGTGGATGTCACGGCGCCATGCGATCACCTTGGGCATCACAGCGGCGATGCGGGCATCGACGTCGGGAGCGTTGGAGGCGATAGATACTCTCGCTGCAGGCGTAACAGGCGTAACAGGCGTAACAGGCGTAACAGGCGTAACAGGCGTAACAGGCGTAACAGGCGTAACAGGCGTAACAGGCGTAACAGGCGTAACAGGCGTAACAGGCGTAA
>JBBSTN010000317.1:0-4238 GCA_038235845.1 Gemmatimonadales bacterium
CGCTTCACACTGGGGCATGAGCTTCTCGACCGCTGTCGCAGCTGAGTCGATGGCTAACAGCATGTTCTGCGTGCCGTCTGGGTTCTTGGTGAAACCAAGATCTCCACGACGCATGACGATCGACGCATCCTGCTTCTGCATCCATTGTGCATAAGCGCGAAGAAGGACAAACTGCCGACCTGCCTCGTTGTCGATCTTCTCCGGATCGTCGGTGAGCACCCGCACTGCATTCTGCAGGAGCTTGGGCACCTGATCAGGATACTTCGAGTTGGCAGCCTGCAACACGTATTGCTTGGCCCCATTGACCTGATAAGGGCTGCCGTCGTTGATCTTGCATTCTGAGCTCTGAGCGGAAATTGCCGAGGTCAGAGTACAGGCCAGCCCCACAATACCTGCGCAAACCTTGAACATTCCAGCGTTCATCACTCTTCTCCTGGTGAATCGAGATTGCGAAATGAATAAAATCAATTGGTAAAGTTTCATATCTATACCCCGCGGCGGGGCGAGGGTCGATGCCGAATCTCGTCAGCGACGGTCATCCACTCAGACAAATCTGAGGGTGTTATACACCGGCCCCGGGTTTCGGTCAAATACGATATGACGCGCCTGCACCAGTGTTGAACAGCACCACCTCGGCATCGTTCCCGATGGTGCCCCGGGTCACTGAATCGCGAAGAACACTCAGCGCGCAGCCGCCCTCCGGAGCAGCGTCGATTCCCGTTGCCTTTGACAATATTCCGGTCCATTCACGAATTCTGGCTTCGCTTGCAGTGGCGGCAAGCCCACCAGTCTCCTTGATAATACGGAGCAGAATTCGATCACCAAGCGGAGTGGGCACCCGCAGACCTGCAGCGTGAGTTACCGGATTCTCCCATGGCTGTGCCCGATCGGCGCCCATGTCAAAAGCTCGTGCAATTGGCGCACAGCCTTCGGCCTGTGCAATCATGAATTTTGGCTGCACAGCGCCGTCAGGCAGCCATCCGCCCTCTAATAGCTCCTGTATTGCCTTGAAGATGCCGATGGTGCCTTCCCCGCCGCCCGTGGGATAGACAACGACGTCTGGCAGGCGCCAACCAAGCTGCTCTGCCATTTCCAGGCCCATCGTCTTCATTCCCTCCACGCGATACGGCTCCCGAAGGGTCGAAACATTGAAATATCCAGACTCGGCGGCAAATGCGACGGCTTGCTTACCGGCATCCCCGATGTGACCGTCGACCCGCACAAGGATGGCCCCGAGAGCCTCGATCGTATCAAGGATGGGCTTGGGCGTGGTGGCGGGCGCAAAAACGCGCACTGGCAAACCCGCAGCCGCGCCGTATGCCGCCAGCGCCGCTCCCGCATTCCCAGCCGTCGGAACCGTGAGCCCTGGAACGCCTGCACCCAGCGCTCGCGTGACCGCGGCGCTCATTCCCCGCGCCTTGAACGAGGCGGTGGGATTCTGTCCCTCGTCTTTGATCCAGAGCTTTCTAACACCAATGACATCCGCAAGCGCTGGTGCGTCGATTAGCGGAGTGAATCCTTCGCCAAGCGACACCGGTGATTCGCCAGCCAGCAGCGGCAGGAATGGCGAGTATCGCCACTGATCCCACCGCGGGGCCAACGCTGTGCCCGCCGCGACCTTCCCGTATCGCGCGAAAAGCGGCTGACCGCAGGCACCGCAGACCGTCGCCCCTTCCCGTTCCGCCGATGTGCCACACGCCGAGCACGACAAAGTCCAGGTTGCGGTGCCCGAGCCTCTGGTATCAGTCATTGTCATCGTTTGAAATCTCACTTTGAATTTTGGCTTCAGGCGCGACGGGAGAAGCTTTGCTTTCCACTGTTACGCCGAGTGATCGCAATATGTGTTGCGCGCTCTCAACTCCAAACCCGGGCAATGCAGCGATTTGCTCTACCGTTGCCTCACGAACGCCCTGTACACTACCAAAGCTGGATAGCAGAACCCTTCGCTTGGACGGACCCACCTTCGAAATTTTGAGAAGTTCGGAAGTGATCGTTCTCGCAGACCGTTTCTGACGCTGAAAGCTCACGGCGAATCGGTGAGCCTCATCTCGTGCTTGCTGCAACATTCGAAGCGCTGGCGATCGCCGGGCGAGACGAAATGGCTCACTTCGGGAAGGAACGAAAATTTCCTCATTCTTTTTGGCAAGGCTGATTAACCCGACGCCCGTTACCCCTACCGTTTCAAACGCTTCTTTTGCAGCACCGAGTTGGCCTTTGCCTCCATCGATGACTGCGAGATCGGGGAGAGGCTTCTCCTCCGCTATTCGCCGCGCGAAGTAGCGTGAGACAACTTCGTTCATCGCACGAAAATCGTCGTTTCCTTCAAACGAGGCAACCTTGAATTTACGGTATTCAGCGCGTTTAGGACGTGCGTTTTCAAACCACACGGCACTTCCCACCACATCAGTTCCTTGCGCATGCGAGATGTCAAACGTCACAAATGACCTTGGCAATCTAGGGAGACCGAGTTCGCGCTGTAGTTCATAAACGGGATCGGCGGCGCGCTCGTCGGCCTCAAACGCTGCGAGCTTGAACTCCTCCAGCAGATGTCGTGCGTTCTGATCGGCGAGGTCAATCAGCGCTCGACGAGGACCACGTTGCGGTACGCGAATATTGCTGCCTGCAACTCCACCTTGCAGCGATTCTTGCAGTGTTTCCATGTCAGCGAAGGAGAACGGCACCAGTAAATCACGTGCCCGCCCTTCAGACGTTCGGTACCACTGCGCGAGACTGGCGCCGAGTATCGCAGCGTCTTCTTCGTCGTCGGCATGCTCGACGAGTCGATGCTCGCGCGCAAGCAGCTTGCCGTTGCGGATCCGCATCACGACCACACAGGCATCCTCGCCATCGCGAGCGTATCCGACTACATCCCGATCGCCGCCTTCAACCTCCACGACGACTGTGGGTTCTTCCATTCTCTCGAGATGGCGGAGCGCGTCGCGCAGCGCTGCCGCTCTCTCGAAATCGAGTTGCTCGGACGCCTCCATCATCCGTTCGCTCACGCGTCGAATGACCTCGCGCGTCCGCCCTTCCAGAAACCAGATAACTTCGTCTATCATGGAGCGATAGTCTGCTTCATCCTGATAGCCGACACAGGGCGCCTTACATCGGTTGATCGCGTAATCAAGACATGGCCTGTCCGGTGCCTCGCGAGGAAGCGCATATCGGCATGAGCGCACTGTGAAAATGCGCTTGACCACATTCATCGCTCTACGCATCGCACCAACATCTGTATACGGTCCGAAATAGCGTGCTCCGTCATCCACCAGACGACGCGTCACGATCACGCGAGGAAAAGGCTCCTGGATACTGACCTTGATATACGGATACGACTTGTCGTCACGTAGGGCGATATTGAAACGTGGTCGGTACTCCTTGATGAGCGTGGCTTCAAGAATGAGTGCATGAGCCGCGTCAGGCACAACAATCGTTTCGACATCCCTGGTCTTGCGAAGCAATCCACGCGTTTTCGGACTTGCCGAATGATCCTGCGACCAATAGCTGCGCACGCGGGAGCGCAGACGTGTGGCTTTTCCCACGTACAGGATATTTCCTTCGGCGTCTTTCCACAGATAAACGCCTGGTGCGTCGGGGAGATGAGGAAGCTTGAGCGCAACGGCTTCGGGCATCCCACGTTCGATGGCTTCTGCGATTAACGCTTCGGCTCTCTCGCTCGACGGCGACGATGCCGTCGCACTTCGTTCATCTGCAGTGGCCTCGCCGCCCTCGCTATTGCCCTGGTCCATACCGGGAATTTAAACGGCATCATTCGCGGGTGCGCGGCGCTCTCGGCTTGAGTCTCAACCAGCGAGCTGCTTCGTGCGATCCCCGCAACCATGCCACGAACAGATAGGTGAGTGCAAAAGCGAGGAGTATCGGTGGCCCGGCGATTCGCGGATGCACTCCCGGGAACATCCCTCGCTGTAAAAACGACAGAGCAAGTCCCACGACTACCGCGATCGCCGTCGCCAGAACGATGCGTCCGGTTCCGATCCACATTTCGCGCGTGTACAGCGGCCCGAGCTTTGCCCGCAGCCCACGCAGGAGAACCGTGAGATTGACGTATGATCCGAGCGCCGCTCCGAAAGCAATTCCTGCTGCGGCGAACGAAGAATTTCGCAGCAGATAAGCGAAGGAAACAGCGCCAACGCCGGATACAACAATGCTGAGCGTAGACGCCCGCAACGGCGTGCGATAATCCTGCAGTGCGAAGTACGCCGATGCCATCAGCTTGACCG
>JBBSTN010000318.1:0-4183 GCA_038235845.1 Gemmatimonadales bacterium
CCTGCTTTCATGGACGGTCTCGCGCCGTTCGCGTGTGTGCCAGCACAGATTGCCGGCCGCAACAGGATGATTCGAACCATGGCGATGGACAACATCCGGAACGATCCGGCCTGGAAAGGAGGTGAGTACTCGGTTCAACCGCCCGGTCTGCGGGGCGCCCTCGAGATGCTGTATATCATGGGTACTGCTCCGCTCGTGCAGCAGCAGCAGGCTCCCACGCGAGACGGTGCGGACAGTGTCATACGAAGCTATCTCGATTCGCGGGTGCGGGGCACCGATGCCAATGATTTCATCTATCAGTTCGATGCATCACGCGACTACGATCCGTCGTCACACCTGTCGCAGATAAAAGCGCCTGCTCTTTACATGAATTCTGCCGACGACTTCGTCAACCCACCCGAGCTTGGCCTCGCCGAGCGATATGCAGCGTTGATGCCCAACGTGCGGTTTATTCTGTTGCCGATATCTAGCGATACACGCGGACATGGCACTCATTCATTGCCGAAGGTCTGGGGCGGCTACCTGAGCAATTTTTTAGGCAGCCTCAAGCAACGTTAAGCAAGAGCACTACGCGGACTGAGAACGGTACGTCGGTTGTACAAATCACTAGCGACGTGGTGATGACCATGACATGTATGCAATGGGCACCAATAAAACTGCAATCCAGAAGATCAAGTTTATAACAACTCGTTTCCAGCGGAACGTTGCCTTGCCACCGTTCGCCGCCAACCGAGTGTCACTCGTGTCGAACAGGTAGTATGTCCCGGGCGCACCCTCGCGAAGCATTCCGTCGCGCAGCATCTCGTCAAATTGCTGCCTCGCAATTCGCGGTAGTTCGCTTTCACTGCACGCAGTCGCAGCCGATGTCGCACCCAGTGTGCGCATCTCATCAATAAACAGTTGCGAGTTTCGGTCTCTAATTACTTGCTGCCTCATTGTGGCACTCCATCACACATAAAGTTTGTCTCGGAAGCGAAGTAGAATTTTCCCCGCCGTGAGGTTCTTGAGGTTGGTGAACAGGCGCGATACCGGAGGCGCCGGATGAAGCGCCGGTGGGCATCGTTACTCCGTGTCTTCGCCCTCAACTTGCAGAAAGAGCGGAACGGCCCGCAGCTATTGCAGTCCGTTCCGCTCTTTTTCCCCGGTGCCCTTGTCCCAGTATGGTTAACTCAGACAGGCGCTGTTGTTATCTGCTCGCTGCCGCCAGCGCGCGAATCGCCGAAGCCATTTCACGCACCCGATCGGCATCCTTTGCGGCTGCTACATCACCATCCACCTGCGTTGCCAGCGTATTCAGAGTTTTGGCCCGTGCCGCACCCCTCTGTCGCTCGGCCGCATTCAACGCGTTGCCAATAGCTACGGTGCGCGCGGGCGCGAGCCCGGTGTTTCGAACGAGCTGGTCGAGATACGAACGGACCACAGGAAACGCCGCCGGCCATACGATTTTCGGTTGACTCTGTGGATTGAACTCGTCGAGCATGATCAGCTTGGCTGCAGCAATCTCGTTAGCCGAAAGATTGGCAGTTGGCAAAAGCTCGAGCACGTCCAGACCACGCGCCATCTCCGACGAATAGATCATGCCGTTGTAGTAATACGCGCCCCACGAACCACCAATGGTACCGCGGGCACGACTCACAACTCCGCTGCTCGTGTCACCCGCTGCAGGAGGCGCATCCACAGGACCGCGGTCAAAATAGGCGATCTCGAATGGCTTATCCGCATCAGTAAAGTCGATCACGTCGACGCCACCCTGATACCAACCCTGCACCATGATGTCGCGGCCAGGCACGGGCACCAGCGAACCGTTATGCGACACGCAATTTTCCTGCGGTGTCTGCGCACTCGGCAGTTTGAAGTAAGCGTGCTGCTTGAACTTCTTGTCCGCGCTGATCGTCAACGTGGTGTTGCCGCCCATTTCGAGCATGTTCGTGGCCTGACAGTTGGGCGATGTACCACCACCCCACTCGTCCGTGAACACAACCTTCTTGCCGTCATTGCTGAATACTGCGGTGTGCCAGAGCGAAAAGTTTGTATCGGCAGCTGCATCCAGACGCACCGGCTTTTCGGGGTTTGATATGTCGACAAGTAAACCGTAACTCGCACATGCGCCGGCAAGCAAATTCATCGCCGGGTACGCACTAACGTCGTGACAATTGCGCGGACCCGTTGGCGGCGGAGCTGCACCGCCTGCTGCACCTGCACGCCCACCGCGTCCACCCGCCCGATTCGGCGCAGGCGTCATTCCAGTAAAGATGCGCGCGCCAGTAACCACTTCTGCCTGAGACGGATTCGCCAAGGGCACCTTGATCACATCGAGACGAAACATCGAGTTGGATTCGTCCGCCGGATCGTCGCCAGTCTTGCAACCGGCGAGCTCGCTGTCCGGCCGGGCGCCCTGATTTCCCGAGACGTACAGGTAGACGACGCCTTTGTCAGTCGGGCTTGGAACTACGGTATGAGTGTGCGAGCCTTTGCACGTCTGAACATTCTTGATCAGCTTCGGATTCTTTTTGTCCGAAACGTCGTAGATTCGCACGCCAGCCATGTGATCTTTCGGGTCCTTCACTCCGCCTTTCGCGCAGTCATTGCGATTTCCACCGCCCTCCGCCGACACGAAAAGCAGGTTGCCAATTATCGAGGGGTCGCCCTGAGAAGTAACGCAGGAGACAACAGCAACTTTTGCCGGCTTGGCGGGATTGCTGATATCCCAGATGGAAAAGCCAGAGAAATTTCCCTGATACAGATAGTTACCGCCAAAGGCGAGATCGGAATTCACGAAGGTTAAACCGCTGAGCGTATCGAATTCGGTGGCCTTGCGCGTGAACGAAACCAGTCTCATGCCTTTAATCGCCGACCCTGCATCCAGAAGGCCGGCTTTCAGTGTGTTTCTCGCATCGTTGCCCGTTGGATATGTCTGCGCCTGCAATGACGGCGCTGTCAACGAAGCGGCCGACAGCAATCCTATTGTTAGTGCGGATGCTGTGGCGATGCTGCAAATCTTTCGAACAGTGCCCATCAGGTAGAACTCCGGTTGAGGTATCATAATTCTCCAAGGTTGGCCAGCATTTGATGCATCAACGCGATTTCAGCGGTCTGCACAATTTCGATATCATTTGCAAATACGGACACGTCGACATCCTGTGCCGACAGGGGAGCTGCGTATAGATCCGCGACCATTTTGAGCGCGCCTTCGTGATGTTGAATCATCATCATCAGGTAGTTCTTGTCGAATTCGGCGCCCCGTGATGCATCAAGGGTCTTGAGCTGCGCCGGCGTGAGCATGCCAGCCATCATCATCGTTCGCCATGACGACGTGTCTGGCGCGAACTGCTTGTTAGCGCGCAGCCAGCCTTGCATGAGATTTATCTCAGCGGCCTGTGACTGGTCGATTTTATTGGCCAACCTCAACAAGCGCGGGTTGGCGCCGTGCGACTCAGCCATCCGCGACATGAAAATTGCCTGGGCGTGATGAGCAATCATTCCCTGCATGAACTGAACGTCAGCGGTTGTATACAACGCGCCTTCGGGAATAGGCACGGCCATCGACATTCCGTCCATGCCGGACATGCCTTCCATGCCTGACATTCCGGCCATGTGCTGATGATCAGCCATTGCGGTCGTCGAATCGGCACGGGCGACACTGGGCACAGCTTCCAATGGCCTCCCGGCAGCGCGATTTGCGGAGCAGCCGGCGACGAGTGGAATGGCGAGTACTAAGGCGACTAAGTCGCGAGTCTTGGGCTTGTTCACGCTCTCAAGTGTTTACGCTAAATGTTCAGGGACGACCCATCAAGTTATGGGTCGAGGGGACTGTGCGCCAACCAGGCGGAATTGGTGCGAGTGCGCAGAATATTCGTACTGCACATAGAAAAAGGCATTCTAAATCCGTGAAAGCTTATGCAAAGCTCATGAGCAAGGTACTCCCAGAGTGCCACCGGGTTCCGGTGCATTCCTTCACCACCGACGATGCGATGGCAGCCGTAGTCGTTGTCGAGTATTGAATTGACCGCGTTTGAATTGCCCGAGAAGCTTAAGCAGGATTCGGGTCTGTCCCAGAAGTAGTTGAAATTTAGGTGGTGCCCCCCATAATGAAGTGTTGGTCCGACCAAGGATTGCACTTCAAAACAAAGGACACCACCCATGCGAAGAGTACGAACGAAGGCGACTGAGCACCAGTCTTTGA
>JBBSTN010000319.1:0-4092 GCA_038235845.1 Gemmatimonadales bacterium
GGCTATGCTGGCGGCGTTGAGGACTCTACCGGAACCGCCGGACGCGCCATGGTCGGTGGCATCAACAGGTTGTCCGCAATGGATGCAATCTCTTCGGCTTCTCGCCAGCGAGCTTCCAGTGCACGAAGTTCACCATCGAGTGCACGCCGTTCGTCCGCCTCGTGCAGGGTCATCTCCAAAGCCAATCGGTAAGGACCAGGAAGCACGCCCAGGTACAACTTTGACATTGCAAGGTAAGAACGGCCACCAGAATCTTTCTTGGTCAGAAATGCCTCGGCAAGGTTGCTATTCGCAGCTACGACGTCAATCGCGTCGGAAACATCGCTGTCGTTTCCACCGAAGTGGTTAATTGCCGGTAACAATGTCGCCAACACGCGCCGCGCCGATTCTCCCTCGAAGTGCGCCGGTTCAACGCTGGCAATCTTGACAGTCTTGCTGCCGATCAAACGTCGCAGGCCTGTTGCGGACACGATGGTTCGACGCGGCACACTGAGCGACCATTCGCCGTCTTCGCGATCGATTAGCTCGGCTTGGCGCGCGTCAGCTATTGAGAGATGCAGCAGCTGCGAGTGCTCGTCGCGAATTGCAAGTTTCGGCTTGTGATCGCGTTGATGCTCCTTCGCCGAGTTAGCTAGGTTGGCTGCCACTATCGCGAGCGTGGCAGCACTGGCTGCCCCCAATGCTGTTGCACCGCCAGACAGCGTAGTCAACACACCTGCAACGCTCACTCCAGCGAAGGTCAGGCTCGGCAAGGCGAGCCAGTATTGTCGGCGCAGTCTCTTGCGAAACTCATCAGCATATCGCCACGCAGCAAATTCCGGCAACAAGGGTCGCCCAATGCGCACCAGTTCAGTACCTTCTCTGAGCTTGGCCAGCCCGATCTCGCCGGTCGATGTTCGAAGTCGTGTATTGCGATAATTGCGTTCAGCTTCTTCGATAGCTTCCCATCGTGTGTCGAGCGGAGAGAGATTCCATCGCGCACAGCGCGGACACACCACCCATAGACGACCCTTCGCCCCATCGAACGCGAGGCGTCGTCCGATGGGAAACAACTCCAGCGCCTCGTTACGGCCTAAAGGTCCATTGCAGAAGAGACAAGTGGAATACATTCCGGAAACTTGATGCCTGCCATTGCAGAAACCTTCATCACTTCGCTTATCGGGACGGCGGGATTCGAACCCGCGACCCCCTGAACCCCATTCAGGTGCGCTACCGGGCTGCGCTACGTCCCGTTCCACAAGCGCCGTAACGCTTGAGAACAGTCCAAGAACCTAATGTGCGCACAGGCCGCCAACAACTACGGCCTGCACCCCGATCACCTTGGTGGCTCGACGATGGCTTAAATCCCGTTGCTACTCGAAACCCTCCGCCGCCTTTCGCACCCCCGGATCGATCTCCGGATACCGAAGGTCCAGCCCCTCTAATGTCTCGACCAGCATTTTCGCAATCAGGTAATTGCGCTGCGAGTTGCTATCCGCAGGAACCACATACCACGGAGCCTCTCGAGTGCTGCATTTTTTCAGGGCATCCCGATACGCGTCGGTATAGTGGTCCCAGAGTGCCCTGTCCTCCAGGTCGCCCAGCCTAAACTTCCAGCGCTTCTTCGGATCATTAAGACGCGATCGAAGTCGGACTCCCTGCTCCTCACGCGACACATGCAGCATGCACTTTCGGATAATCACGCCGTTCTCGGCCAGCATTTCCTCAAAAGCGTTGATCTGATCGTATCGTTTCCGCCAGACTTTCTCGTCCACCAGCTTGCGTACCCTCACCACCAGCACGTCCTCATAATGCGAGCGGTTGAAGACGGTGATCATTCCGCGCGGCGGAATAACATCGTGCACCCGCCAGAGATAGTCGTGTCGGAGCTCCAGATCGGTTGGCGGCCCAAACGACGCGACGTTCACCCCACTCGGACTGAACGCGCCGGTGACTTTTCGAATCACCCCATCCTTGCCGGAAGCGTCACGCCCCTGAAGCACCAGTAAAAGCGCGTGCCGTCCGTCGGCGTAGAACGCATCCTGTTGATCACGTAGCCGGCCGAGCAACAATTTGGTTGCCGATTTGAGCTCCGCCTTGGAGGGCGCATTGGGGAGTCGGGCCGCGTCTGGGCCCAGGGAAAGTGGAGCGCTTCCAACCGGTTCGAGACGGATTCTCTCCATCTCGACATGCGCCTCAATGTTGGCGGGCTTCAATTTCTTCTTGCTTGACTTGCGGTTGTTCAGCGGAATTCTCCGTTCGACGATAGGGGTAGACTGGCGGCTGAGCCGCACTAAGCGAACTGTCGGGGCGACCAAACCGCCCGACAATAGTAATTGACCATTGCTACCAGACTTTACGGCACCCATATTGCGGCCGCAGGCAGCCCGATTCGGTTTCGCATCGGGAATCCAGGGCCGTACCGATGATGGGCGGCTTCAATGAAACAATCTATGAGCTCGGGGCACTGTTCAGCTTCGTGGCGTCAGTCTTGCTTAGCGGATTGACCGTGACGCAGAGCACGCTTTGCATTTTACCCAGGGTTATCTGGGGGCGTTTTCGGATCTGTGCCTACGCGCCGGTTTCGCTCGTCACAACGTTGGGCAGTTCGTCGTTTTTCACGTAACGTTACAGTCCCGGCATCCGGCATCGGCTAGCTGGATGCCTTACAAAAGTTGAAAAACAGCAGATTCGTGAGATATTTCCACGCTTCATACCTATGAAGTGTGCATAACTCGGGGTTATGTTGTGGCCGGTGACTTCGATCGCAAAGTTGATTTGGGCAGTTCGGCTCACATCATACATTTGTCCGCGACGAGTTTTCCATTTCGGTCTTACCTATTCGGGAGGTTTATGCGTACCCTGTCAAAGTTTGCACTCGGCGCGGTGTTGTCCCTCGCCATCCCTGCCTCGGCGTTTGCACAGCGTCAGGGTGCCATCGAGGTTGGTGGTTTTGGACGTGTCACCAAGTTTGCCGACACTCTCAATCTCAAGGCCGCCTTCGGTGGCGGTGGGCGAGCGGGCATCTATCTGTTTCGTAATTTGCTCGGTGAAATCGAGCTGAGCTACGCGGAGCCCAAAGTTGATCTGCCACTCACTGGCAATCTTGGCCTCGACACGCTCGACAAAGTGTCGCACCAGCTCTGGTCCTATCGGCTTACCTATAACCAGCCCATCGGCGAGCGCGTTCGTTTGTTGGTCGGCGGTGGCTATGGCTACGACTCGTACGGAAGGGTGCGTCGCGTTGCACCGCGTGGTGGCGGCCCGCAGGGCCTCATCGGCTTGCGATACCTCATCAATAACCGTTTGTCGTTCCGTATCGAAGGCATTGGTCAGTATGTCATCCCGAAGGATGAGGATACTCGCCCGTACCCGCGTGATAGTCACTTCAATTACGGTGCACAGGCAGGCCTGAGCCTGTCGTTCTTCACCACTACAACTGCTCCAAGAGTAGACACGATGCGTATCACGATGCGTGATACCATCTACGTCACTCGCATCGACACAGTACGCCTGCAGCCGTCAGCTTCAGAAATGGCAGCCAACGCCGCCAGCTTGCGTCCTGTAGTGATCGGCGCGATCAACTTTGCCTTCAACAAGAGTGACATCACTCCGGAAGCGAAGCTGATTCTTGACAAAATCGCCGAGTCGTTGACAACTGCCACAAATTCGTCGCGCACCATCACCGTCACTGGTAACACTGACGCCATCGGTAGCGAGCGATACAACGTTAAACTTGGTCAGGATCGTGCCGACCAGGCGAAAGCCTACCTCGTCTCGAAGGGCGTTGCAGATTCACGCATCGTCGCCCGCACTGCCGGTGAAACCGATCCAGTTGCTCCGAACACCACGGACAACGGTCGCGCCACCAACCGCCGCGTTCTGATTATGCTCACCAACTGATCGCCGAGTGTAAGCCTTCGCGCTTGCACGGTTGGTCAACGGCGCCGCGTCGATCTCACGATCGGCGCGGCGTTGAGTTTTATGTTGAGCTTTATTATGTGAGTTGTCGACTCGTCAACGGAATTGATTTTAGATGCACCGCCCCGACCCCGCGCTCCCGAAACTCCCTGAAGTACGAAAGAAGCCAGCTACCCTGTCGCATCGGGTGGA
>JBBSTN010000320.1:0-4052 GCA_038235845.1 Gemmatimonadales bacterium
ACGTCGCAGTTAACGTCGCGCGTGGTTTTCGCCTTCACGTCCTTGAGGCGAATCCCCTCGATCTTCTCCGTGCCGTGAATGGCGTCGAGTTCATGGAATGTGTGAATCGACATGCGACCGTCGGCCAAGGCAGCGGCGGCCTGCACCTCTGCCACGGTCGCGGCATGCGCCCGAAACCGGTCGCTTCTGTGAACAAGGGTCACCGAAGCAGCGCGATCCCGAAGCTGCGCGCTCCAGTCGAACGCAGTATCGCCGCCGCCAATAATGACGACATGTTGGCCACGAAAGTCCTCCGGCGACAGCACCAGGTCATGCACACCACGCCCATACCACGGTTCGGCGAATGTCTGCGGAAGTCGTCGAGCGCGAAACGCGCCGATACCGGCAGCGATCAGCACCGAACGGGTGGGGAAACGATCGGTTTCGGTTACCAGCTCAAACTTTCCGTCGGCTTCGATCAGCTCGACAACACGCTGACCGAGGAAGGCGGGAACACCGGTTTCGGGATGAAACTGTGCCGCCTGTTGGGTTAGCGACCGCACAAGATCTTTCGCCAGCACCTTCGGATAGCCCGCAACGTCGAAGATGTATTTCTCGGGATAGAGCGCCGTTAGCTGGCCACCGAGTTCAGGCAGCGCATCCACGATTTGAGCGCTCGCCCCACGCATGCCGGCGTAAAACTGTGCAAAAAGGCCCGTCGGGCCTCCACCAATGATTGTGATATCTGTGAGATCGTGCGTCTTCATGCGTGAAGGCTAATCGGAACAACGAATGCACACTACTTTCAAGTCTATGAAGATTTATACGCGAACCGGAGACGAGGGCGCCACCGCGCTCTTTGGTGGTGGCAGAGTTGGAAAGGATCACCCTCGGGTGGAAGCATACGGTGACGTGGACGAGCTCAATGCCGTGCTGGGGCTTGCGCGATCTATAGAGATGATGCCCCGTATCGATGAAGTTCTGGTGCCGGTGCAGCGCGATCTGTTTGCCATCGGTGCGCTACTGGCGACGCCCGATCACGACAAGATGCGTGAACAGCTGGCGAAGGCGAGCATTGACGATGGGCGAATAGAAGAGCTCGAGCGGGCAATCGACGATTGCGAAAACGAGTTGGAACCGCTCCGGAGTTTTATCGTGCCGGGTGGGACGCCCAAGTCTGCAGCGCTGCACGTCGCGCGAACCGTGTGCCGACGCGCGGAACGACGGGTGGTGCATCTGTCGTCCGAAGTCGAACTGCCAGCAACCGTCGTGGTTTATCTCAACCGACTCTCAGACTTGTTGTTCATGCTTGCGAGGGTGGCCAATCGGCGGGCGGGCGCGGGCGAGGTGACGTGGTAGGTATTTCGAGATGGTGGAAATCGTCGAGGTGGCGGAAATCGTCGAGGTTCTTGAATCGTGACGGCGCAGGATATTGACGGCGCGGAATCGTGAAGCGGGGAGAATCCTGAGGTGACAGAAAGCGTTCTGATGCTTCCGCTTTCGTATTCCGTCCACCTTGGACATGGGTTACTCGGGCGTGTCGCAGCGATCGTTGCGCACTGTGCGCCCGCACGCCGTTACGCCGTGATTTCTGACGAAACCGTCGCTGCACTGCACGCCGACGCCGTACTGACCGGGTTCGCGCCGGCCTCGGCGAAGCTATTTACGATCGGCGCTGGCGAGCGCGAAAAGACCCGAGAAAATTGGGCCGCGATCACAGACCAGATGTTCGAGTGGGGCGCAGGACGCGACACCACGGTTGTCGCGCTCGGCGGCGGCGTAATTGGCGATCTGGCCGGTTTCGTGGCGTCGACCTTCATGCGGGGAGTGCGCGTCGTACAGATTCCGACGACGCTGCTCGCTATGGTCGACGCGTCAATCGGCGGCAAAACCGGCGTCGACGTCCCGCTCGGCAAAAATCTCGTGGGAGCTTTCCACAATCCGTCGGCTGTGATAATGGCGCTCGAGACGCTCGATACACTGCCGGTTTCGGAATTGAGGAACGGGCTGGCCGAGATCATAAAGCATGGCGTGGTGGCGGATGCCGGGTATTTCGAGTTGGCCCGGACGGAGATCCCTGCGATCCTCTCATCGCGACCCCAGACCGGAAACTCGGGTGGTGACCGGTCGGCTACCGCCCTGCCAGAGCTCATCGCCGGCAGTGCGAAGATCAAGGCGGAGGTAGTTGCGAGCGATCATCGGGAGGCCGCCCGCCGGCATATTCTAAACTTCGGTCATACGATCGCACATGCAATCGAGCAGGTCACCCAATATGAAGTGCCACATGGAGATGCGGTGGCGATCGGAATGGTCGTCGAGGCGAGGATCGCCGCGAAAATTGGGATCGCCAGTCGGGAGTTGGAAAGTTCGATTGTTGAACTGCTAAGGCTCGCGGCGCTACCGAGCGAGCTCCCGGCCGGGCTTGGGCATCTGGAGGTTCTCGACGCTACTCGGCTGGACAAGAAGGCGAGAGACGGTGGGGTGCGCTACGCATTGCCGAACGCCATCGGACAGATGAATCGCGGCGACGGGAGCTGGGCGGTGCCGGTGGAGGATGAAATAGTGCTGGGCTGTTTGGAGTAATGCAATCGGGATAGGGACTGAGCCTCCGACTTCCCTCCCACACCACCGGACATGCGGGTCCGCATCCGGCGGTTCGAAAAGTTGAGGTTATGAGGGTCCGAGAAGCGGTACACCAAGTGATTGGAAGTACGCTTTCGGAAAAGCAATGTGAAGCGCCTTGTGGGAGCCACATGCCACCAGCTTCGACCAAACCGGGCCGCCATTCCAAGCGCTGCCCCACCGACTCCGCGGCGGTGCAATTCTCGATACATCGTCCGACCTCGCTTCCACTGCTTCAGCATGAGCATTCGCAAGCGGCGGTGGAGCCACCCATCGATATCGTGAAATACCGCTGGGGTATCGGCGAGGCGAAAGTATGCTTTCCACCCCGTGAGATAGGTCCGCAGTTCGGCCGCTACTCTGGTGAGACTGCGCCCGCCGTTCCGCGATGTAATCTCGCGGACGCGCTCCTTCATCTTTACAAGGGCCTTCGGTGCCACACGACGTTTGACCGCCCCTTTCGCGGCATACCAAAAACTGTAACCAAGAAATTGGCGATCGCGCGCCGGTGCCACCGCACTCTTCTCTGTGTTGACCCGAAGCTTGAGTCCCGCGTAGAGCTCGATCAGCTTTTGCATCACGCGCTCTCCGGCACGACGCGACTTCACGTAAATGTTGCAGTCGTCAGCATACCGCACGAAACGATGTCCGCGCTTCTCCAGCTTCCTGTCCACCACATCGAGCAGCACGTTCGCCAGTAGTGGCGACAGCGGGCCACCTTGCGGCGTACCCTCGTGCCGATCCGTCACTACGCCGTCGGCCATCATTCCGGCATTCAGGTAACGACGAATAAGTGTTCTCATGCGCGAGTCCGTGATCCGCTTCGACACCAGTCCCATGAGTACATCGTGATTGACGCGGTCAAAGAATTTCTCCAGATCCACGTCCACCACCCAGCGACGACCACTCTGCAGGTATCGCTGCGCCTGACAGACTGCGTCATGAGCACTTCGACCCGGACGAAAGCCATAGCTGGACTCGGAAAAGGTGGGATCAATCATCGGTTGCAAGACCTGTAGCACGGCCTGCTGGATAAACCGATCGAGCACGGTCGGTATGCCAAGCATCCGCATACCGCCTCCCGGTTTTGGGATCTCCACACGCTTAACCACGCTCGGCTGATAGCTACCCGTGAGCAACTGCTCCCGGACCTCTGACCAGTGTTCGCGCAGATAATCGGGTAGACCCTCGACCGTAAGGCCATCCACCCCCGCACTGCCCTTGTTCCGCTGCACACGCTTGAGCGCCTGCCGCAGATTCTTTCCCTCGACGACTCGCTCCATTAACTGGCGCAGGTCGTCTCCCAAGCGCTCGTTTCCGTGCATCGCCGCCAAAGCTTCATCGCTCCGCTCTACTCTCGGGGCTTCACCCCTACCCTCCAGCGGTAGCTCAAGTTGACAGTCGTGTGACTGTTCGCTCGACTTCTGATGCCTTGCTCCGTCGTGACTCAC
>JBBSTN010000321.1:0-4048 GCA_038235845.1 Gemmatimonadales bacterium
AAGCAGTCGAAGTAAACCCGCGCCGCGTGTTGAAGGCTGGCACAGTCGCGCCGTATCTCGACATGAAGAATCTTCCGACGCAGGGCCACAGTGCCGACGAAGTCATCGACCGCGAGTTCACCTCCGGCACCAAGTTTCAAAACGGCGACACGCTCCTCGCCCGTATCACGCCGTGTCTCGAGAACGGCAAGACTGGCTACGTCGATTTCCTCGAAGACGGGCAAGTCGGCTGGGGTTCCACCGAATACATCATCCTTGCACCGAAGCCGCCACTCCCGCCACAGTTCGGCTATCTCTTTGCGCGCTCCGACGCGCTCCGCACACACGCGATTCAAAACATGACCGGCACCAGTGGCCGCCAGCGCGTCCCGTCCGAGTGCTTCAACAACTTCCTCATGGCTGTCCCGCCGCCAGAAATCGCTCATCGCTTCGACGAACTCACAGCGCCACTGATGGCGAAAATCAAGGCCAACTCGACCGAATACCGCACCCTCGCCACCCTGCGCGACACGCTGCTGCCAAAGCTGTTGAGCGGAGAGTTGCAGCCGCGTAGGACTGGTTTTCGCTCTGCTTCCGGTGTACCATCGAGCCAATAAATCCCATGGCGCGCACCGCTCTGCTCAATACCGATACCGAAGATCTCAAAGAGCTTCTCAGCAATGGGAAGAGCTACAGCGTTCCCCCGTATCAACGCGACTACTCCTGGAAGCAAGAGCACTGGGAGGATCTATGGGAAGACCTGCTGAACGCCGAAGCGAACCGAGAGGACCACTATATGGGTTCGGTCGTCGTCGAGAGCGGAGAGCGCAAGTTGTTTCGTATCATCGACGGGCAGCAAAGAATGGCGACGCTGAGCATCTTGATCCTGGCCTGCGTCGACTACTTGTATGCGCTCGCCGCGGAAGGAGTGGATTCAGCGGCCAATAACGAACGGGCATCCTTGCTAGAAAGCAGCTATCTCGGTGCAAAAGACCCGACCACGTTGCGGATCACTCCCAAGCTAAAGCTCAATGCCAACGATGACGATTTCTTTCAGCTCAACGTTGCGCAACGGAAGCGGCCTCAGGGAGGGTTGCGGGGCCTTCGGGATTCAGAAAAATTGCTGTGGGATTGTTTCGTATTCTTCAGTCGGAAAGTTCAGGAAAAATTTTCGCGGCGTAAGAAGGGTGAAGAGGTTGCAGCGTTCGTAAGCGAAATCGTGACCGAGCGCTTGGTATTCATCAGTGTTCGGGTTCAAGACCAGCTGAGCGCCTACACCGTTTTTGAGACCCTCAACGCGCGAGGATTGGAGCTCACCGAAACCGACCTCCTGAAAAATTACCTCCTGTCACTGGCGGATCGACTTAGCAAATCGCAGATGGAACCCGTGCTGCGACAATGGGCGCGGATCACCTCGCGCGCAGGAATCGCCGCGTTTCCAGAGTTTCTGCGCCATCACCTTAACTCTCAACGTGAATACGTGCGGCAGAAGCAGCTCTTCAAGACGATCAAGCGGGACGTAGTAACGCTCGACCAAGTCTTCGCATTGCTAGATCGTTTGGAGGCGGACGCGGCTTGGTACGAGGCTTTAAACGATCATTCCAGCGAATTCTGGCTGGACTATCAAGGCGCGCGTGAACACGTCCGTGTTTTGAATCTTTTCAACGTATCGCAGTTCACACCTTTGATTTTGTCGGCCAAAGATGTCTTCACGACGCCAGAGGATTTGGTCGAAATTCTGCGATATTGCGCGGTTGTCTCAGTGCGTTTCAACGGCGTCGGACGACGGAGTACTCACATTCTGGAGGAGGTCTACAATCGAGCGGCGTTAGAGATCCGGCGCGGTGGGGTGAAAACCTTGGCCGCCCTCCGGCAAAGCCTCCGGCCGATTTACGTTCCCGACGAGGAATTTGAAGCCGACTTTTCCGCATTGCGATTACGAAACCGAAGCACGTCGGGAAAGCGACTGCGCTATCTCCTAGCCAAGATCGAAAGGCAACTGAGCGGGGCCGACATCAGCGACGAAGCTATGGCTGCAACGGTGGAGCACATCCTGCCAGAGAATCCTGACGACAAATGGGAGCATTTCACAACAGAGGCTTTTGAGAGAAGCGTCGAGAGGGTCGGCAACTATTCACTGCTTGAGCGCGGCCTCAATAACCAAGCAGCCGGAAATAAGCCATTTGTGCAGAAGCAAGAAGTCTACGCGCTGTCAGAATATCAGACATCAAAGGAACTGGTTGATTATCCGGAATGGACCGAGGAGACGATCGGCAAGCGCCAAGGTGCGATGGCGAGGGTTGCGAAGACAGTTTGGTCGCTGGCGATTTAGAGAGTCATGCTCAAAGAACACGAGCGGGTGGTCTTAAAAGTGCCGGTGCCGGCGGAAGGACTGGAGACCGGCGACGTGGGAACGGTGGTTCACGTTTACAAAGACGGCCAGGCCTACGAAGTAGAGTTCATGACCTTGGACGGCAAAACTGCGGCGGTGGTGACACTGGAAGCATCGCACGTGCGACCAGTCGGACGACGCGAGATCACCCACGCTCGCGAGCTCGCGCCGAAGTGACGTGACGCATCGAGGATGCAATTGAGCTTCACGCCTTGAGTATCCGCCTCCCATATTCGTACGTTGTGCTTCGGTATGTGCACGACATCGTGAGAGGCGAATTCGCGAATGTGGGTGTTGTCCTGTTCGCGCCCCATGCGCCGTTTTTGCGAGGACGTTTCAGTTCTGATTTCCGTCGCTTGCGCGCGATCTTCGGTGAAATCGACGAAGCACACTTGTCCTCGATGCTGCAACATCTCGGCCGCACCTTTGCTGGGTTTCAGCCAGATCGGGATACCGCAAAGCGAAATATCACACAGTTGGTGCAGCGACTGTTGCCGGCAGACGACAGCTCTCTTCAGTGGTCGCCTCCCGGCGGCGGAGTGACAGAAGATGTAAGCGAAACGCTGGATTATCTCTTTGAACGCTTCGTCGAGTCGCATTCCGAACCCGCAGCGGCTTTGCCGTAGCGATGACCCCTCTCGTCGAGTCCACGGTCGAAGAAGCGGCGTTGAGCTGGTTCAAGGAACTCAACTATGCTGTCGCGCACGCGCCTCATCTCGCGCCCGGTGAGATCGCGACCGAGCGCACATCGTTTGCTGATGTCGTGCTCGTCGGGCGATTGCGCGATGCGATCGCGCAATTGAATCCCGCGATTCCGAATGAAGCGCAGGAGGAAGCAGTGCGGAAAATCCTACGGCATGATGCGCCATCGCTTGTGGGGAACAACCGCGCATTTCATCGCTTGCTGCGCGACGGCGTGCCCGTCGAGTATCGACGCGATGACGGAAGCATCGCCGGGGATCACGTGCGGCTCATCGACTTTGACAATCCCGACACGAACGACTGGCTGGCGGTAAATCAGTTCACCGTCATCGAGGGCCAGAACAATCGCCGGCCTGACATCGTCATATTCGTCAACGGACTACCGCTTGGAATCATCGAGCTGAAGATTCCGGAAGACACCGACAAATGGTTCGGCGCTGCTTACAACCAAATCCAAACCTACAAGCAGGAGATTCCTTCGTTGCTGCATTACAACGAAGTGACGGTGATCTCCGACGGATTGGAAGCGCGCATCGGCTCGCTCACCGCGAACCAGGAATGGTTCAAGGTCTGGCGCACAATCGAAGGCGAGTTCGATGCGCCGAAGACGGCGCTCGAATTGGAAACACTTGTCAGGGGAGTCTTCGAGAAGCGGCGCTTCCTTGATCTCATCCGCAACTTCATCGTCTTCGAAGACGACCCGGATACCGGCGCGGTGCATAAACTGATGGCGGGTTATCATCAGTTCCACGCCGTGAAGGCAGCAGTCGATGAAACGATTCGCGCCACCGGTCGTGAAGAGATGGCGAAGGTCGAGGAGTCACCCGGTCATTATTGGGCGGGCAAGATGCACGGCGGCAAGGAAGGCGATCGCCGCGTCGGCGTGATCTGGCACACGCAAGGTTCGGGCAAGAGCTTGTCGATGCTCTTCTACGCGGGCCGCATCATCGAAGAGCCGGCGATGGAGAATCCGAC
>JBBSTN010000322.1:0-4045 GCA_038235845.1 Gemmatimonadales bacterium
ATCGAACCAAGGTTGCGAATTAGCGGCGATAGAATGTCACGCCGTTCGAGAGCGAACGCGCTTCCCACAGCGTCGGCTTCCTGACCGAGTGACCGAAACAGTCCGCCCACAACCTTGGTTTGGCGATAAAGGTTCACGAGGCGTTCTTCCAGCTGCCTCGTGAGTTTCATCCAGTAATACAGTTCGAGCTTTCGCTCTCGCGACAGCGTTGCGCCCACCCCTGCCCTCGTCATCAGTAACCGGCTTCTATGCGATGACGCGGATCGGCTTTTCGATGCAGCGACGCAAAGAAATTCTTTACGTTTTTGTCGAGTCTGCTTTCGCCCATCTGGTCGGTTGACGCGTCAACCAGCGTATAATGTCCACCTTCCATTCGCACTTCGAGATGAGCAGTGCCCAATACTCCCGAAAATGTGCGACTGCGATCACCCGGAGCGGATGGTGTGAGACCAATGGAGGCGAAATAGCTGTCGGCCGACTTCAAAACCTCATTTGGCGACAGTGATGCTCTATAAAAATGGCGCATTTCAACTGGGAGGACGGGATGTTTGAGGCGTTGTGAAGTCGCCGGGCTCTGAAGCGGCCTTGATGTCCTGGGTCCAATCCTGCGTGCGTTGCAACACTTGGGTGCTGTCCTTGCGGAACTGTAAGCTCATGGCCCACATGCCTGCCGTGACGAACATGAGATTGGTGCGATACGTGCCGAGCTCACCCGTTTCTTCAAGCCCGTTGGCTACCGTCTTTCGATCGTTGTTGGTGGCGAAGATTCTACCTTCGCCACCCTGAATCGGAGTTCCATTCTTGTCATGCACAATCACGCGCCAGTAGGTGGGCTCGAGCGCCCTTGTGGGCACAGAGTCTACCGAAACTCTGACTTCGAACGAGTCGGTTACAAAACGCAATTCGCTACGCGGACGAGGGCTGGCATCACAGGCAGTTAACAACGTGCCGGCAAGCAGCATGCTACTCAGCAACATCCCCGTCAGGACGGAGGCTGAACTGAATGACTTTCCCCGAGGTCGCGAGCGAAGTGAAATCATTGATAGTACTCCAGGCCGAGGTGCGTGATTTGTTCTTCGCCCATGAGATGACGAAGCGTGTTTTTCAGCTTTGTCTGCTGTATGAAAAGATCATGCTCGGGCTGCAATCCCGGAGCAGTCTGAGGCGATTTGTAATAAAAGCTTAACCATTCCTGAATGCCCTTCATTCCCGCACGCATGGCGAAGTCGCTGAACAACGCAAGGTCGAGCACCATCGGCGCGGCAAGAATGGAATCGCGGCAGAGGAAATTCACCTTGATCTGCATGGGATAGCCAAGCCATCCCTTGATGTCGATGTTGTCCCAGCCTTCCTTGTTATCTCCACGTGGCGGGTAATAGTTGATGCGCACGACGTGCGAGAAGTCTTTGTACAGTTCGGGATATAGTTCAGGCTGCAGAATCGTGTGAAGCACCGAAAGCTTGGACGACTCCTTGGTCTTGAAAGAAGCGGGATCGTCGAGAACCTCTCCGTCGCGATTACCGAGGATGTTGGTACTGTACCAACCCTCAAGGCCCAGCATTCTCGCTTTAAGTCCTGGCGCGATTATGGTTTTCATCCAAGTCTGGCCGGTCTTGAAGTCTTTGCCCGATACCGGCACTCCACGCGCGTTCGCGAGATCGAGAAGCGCTGGGAAGTCGGCCGAGAGATTAGGCGCGCCGTTGCAATACGGAATTCCTTCCATGATTGCGGCGTACGCGTAGAGCATGCTCGGCGCGATTGCCTCGTCGTTCTCTTCCATGGCCTTTTCAAAGGCTTCGATCGTCTGATGCTGCGGGCCCGCCTCGATGTAGATCTCGGTCGACCCGCACCAAACCATAACGCCACGCGTGGCGCCGCTTTCCTGCATCACCCGTCGGATATCAGCGCGCAACGCCTCGGCGAGTTCACGCTTGTTCTTGCCGGTTTTTACGTTGGTGCCGTTGATTCGGGTGACGTACTTGTTTTGGAATACCGCCGGCATTGGTTTGATCGACTTGAGGAAATCAGCAATCGGATCGATATCGGATTTCTCGAGCACACCGGCATTTGTTGCAGCGGTAAACGCGTCATCGTGAAACGGATCCCAGGCTGCGAAGACGATGTCTTCCAGCGAGGCCAGAGAGGCGAAGTCTCGGATGAGTGGACTGCGGCTTTCGGTGCGCTTTCCAAGCCGGATGGTGGCCATCTGAGTCAACGAACCAATGGGAGTGGACAGTCCCCGACGCACGCGCTCGACGCCAGCGATGAAAGTTGTCGCGACGGCGCCAAGGCCCGGGGTGAATATGGCAAGCTTGCCGGTGGCCGGCGCTACAGGTGCGCCAGGTGCTGCTGATGCTTCAGGGCTGCTGCTTGCTGACACTTGATCCATGTTCAATCTCTTTTCCTTGGGAAGTCGTGCGGTAGACAAATTGAATGCGCTGTACGGCCGTAATCCATGCAGTCACCGACAACAGTGTGACAATGCTGGCCAGCACCCAACCGTCGAGAGCGAGGCCGAAAAAAGCCTGAGGAGCGGAAAGTAGCGTGATGCGTTCGGGTCTCTGCAGTAATCCCACCTTTGCATCGATGCCGAGACTTTCCGCACGGGCGCGCGTGTACGAGGTAAGGAAGGTGCCCACCAGGCCCACTAGCGTGATCGTGAGGAGATAATTGTTTCCGTAGCGGACACTGGTGGCATAAAAAATCACCAGCCCACCCAACAACGCGCCGTCAGCTACCCGGTCGAGTGTCGAGTCATAGAATGCGCCGAATATGCTGCTTGTGTTTGTGCGGCGTGCCACGGTACCGTCCAACACATCGAAAAGAGCGGTCAGGCCAAGAAACCACCCACCTGTTCGAATGTGCCCGCTGGCGAAAATGCCGCCAGCGACGATCGTGCATAGCGTGCCGAATGTCGTGATTGTATTCGGATGAACGCGCATACGCACGAGCCAGTCGGCCACGGGCTCGATAACCCGTAGATAGCCGCGCTGTATCGCGCTCCAAAGTGCGTACATCAGTCGAAGGCTGGAAGTGAGCTAGAAATAACGTCTTTGGCGGGTGAAACAGGTTGGGACGAGGAAATCCTCGTCCCAGGTACGGCGAATGGTAATCCCAGCCGCCAAGATCAGCTCGGTTCGCCTCATCGCTGCCACGTAAACTCTGGAAAGTTAGGTCTCGATACAGCCTAACGGTAGAGATGAAAGCGGCGCACCATCTGCTCGAAGGCGACTATAGAGGGCAGTTGCCTGTCCATGACAGCGTCGGGATCGGCGCCGCCGAGGATCGCCTCGCGCACTAAAGCAGAGCCCATACGCAAGTCGAAACCCCTGTCGGTGATGCGAAGCGAGTCGCGATTAAGACGGGCAATACCCCACAAAACCGCCGCTCCCACCCGCGCGGGCTGGATGCGATCACGGTCCGTAATTTCGATCCGAATTCCTGGAATCGACACTCCATCGTATTTTCCGTCTCCCGGCGCTCGAGGCGTGAACGTCTGAGACTTGAAACGCACTCCGGTGAGATTCAGGTCTTCGAGCAGTCGTGCGAGTGAATCGGCACGCAACCACGGAGCTCCAAATCTGCGGAAAGGTTCGTCGGTACCACGACCCACCGAAAGATTGGAGCTCTCAAAGGGTACCAGTGCCGGGTATAAAAGGGCGCTTTCGATGTTCGGCATATTCGGCGAAGGTTTCACCCACCGAAGCGACGTCTGATCGAACCACATGCTCCTGCGCCAGTTCTGCATGGGAACGACGGTGAGACGCGTGTTGAGATTGAGCTCCGAAACAAACATTTTTGCCATCTCGCCCATCGTCAGGCCGTGACGCAGCGGAACCGGGTAGAGTGCATACGCGAGTCCGGCCCGCGCGGCGGTGGGCAATTCAGGGTTCGCCAGTGAGGTATCCAGAACCGTGCCCTCGGTGTGCGACCCCGTAATCGGATTGGGGCGATCGAGCACGAGTACCGGAATGTTGTTCTTCCCGCCGGCACGAAGCGTGTAAAGCATCACTCCGACGTAGGTCCAAGTGCGCGTACCAATATC
>JBBSTN010000323.1:0-4038 GCA_038235845.1 Gemmatimonadales bacterium
GGCCCGAGTTGATCGGAAACACGTTAATCAGTTTGGGCTTCTCAATAGTTCCGCCATACTTTCCGTTGCCAACATCCACCATTACGGCGCCAATACCTCCTTGCGCAGAGTATGCAATGCCATCGCGGACCCAGAGATCGTGAATGCGTGCATTAGGGTACTGATATTCACTAACATACGTAGGCTTTGTGAGATCCTTGACGTCAATTATCACGTACTTCTGCCCGCCGGAAATCGCAAAAAGATGATCGTTCGTGGCGAACATATTGTGAACGCCACCCGTCAGCTCCTGATCGAAGGTAGACGCGACCTTTGGATGAGCGGGATTGGCAAGATCGAGAATAACCACTCCATTCACGCGATTTGAAGCGCCTTCTCGCGAAAGTGCTCCATATCTGCCGTCGGGTGAAACAGTGACATCGTTGATAGTACGGGCATCAACTTTTACCGAATTGGTCTTGACTATGTTATTGAGGTCGGTGATATCGAAGACGAGCGCATATCCGTCGCCGCCCCACGTTCCCACCAGCGCGTAATCACGACCGTCCTTGCCTGTCCATGGCCAGAGATCGGATGTACGAGTCGTGCTAACGTTTCCGCGTCCCGAAACGGTAATCCGACGAACTACGTCGCGCGGCTTCACTTCGATAACCTTGCGCGCAGTTGCGTTGCCGGATTGCGCTAGCAATGTGAATCTTCCCGGTGCGTTCGCTGTGAAGCGTCCCCAGTCGATAATGCCGGGGCCACCCGGAGCGACAGTAGTGTCGTCCGGCACGTACACATAACTCCACGTAATGAGCGCATCGTTCACCGACTGTCCACCGCTGCTCTTGGCGGTTGCATTCAAATGCACTACATCGCCAGTACGAATCACATCTTCCTTGATTCCAATGTCGATCGATGTCACCGGGTTTGCGGCAATCGTGTAATTGCGCTGAGACTTTACGCCCTCCGCTTCAGCAGAGATCACCACGGAACCCGGTGCGAGTGCGGTTACTGTTCCGAATCGATCGACCGTGACAACTGCTTCGTTGCTGCTTCGCCAGGTAACTGCAAGATCGGAACGTGGGCTTCCGTTGGCATGTGATCCCAGGGCAGTGTGACCAAGACTTATTCCGGTAAACAATCGCCCGGAGTCGGGAGTGATCGCGATGCGGGATAGCGCTGGCCAGCTGATAATGACCGGAATGTCGAGAGTGACGGGGTTTCCGTCGGCGCCTGCTGCGGTGGCCGT
The DNA here is from genome assembly GCA_038235845.1 of Gemmatimonadales bacterium. Taxonomy (GTDB): domain Bacteria; phylum Gemmatimonadota; class Gemmatimonadetes; order Gemmatimonadales; family Gemmatimonadaceae; genus Gemmatimonas. The sequence goes on from JBBSTN010000323.1 coordinate 1,235, forward strand.
GGCGACGTATGATCCGGCCTTGAACGCTCGCACCTCGCCGTTGCCAAATGCCACAGCATTCCGCGGGCCGCCCACTCTCACCACAGCATCAGAAATTGCTTTCCCCACACTGTCCAGCGCTGTGATCTTTATCTTCTGGCTCTCACCCGCGCGAATGCTGACGCGCGCCGGCTCTGCGACGAGTTTCGCAACAGTGCGCTGTCCGGAAGATTGACCGAACGCAGTGGAAAGGGGAATTGCTCCGAAAAATGCAACGGAGAACGTGACGATTAATCGTTTTGCGGCTACCTTCATATGTTGACCTCTGGAGAGACCGAGCTGAATCGCTTCGAGTTCATTACGAGTCCATTCTTGCTACATTATAAATAAGTGGGCCAAGATCTTCGGTCGAGCAAGTCCAAGGCGCCTTCTCTACTCGCTTCGCACCAGAATTTCGCCATGAAACCATCCGTACTTCCAAAGCCCCGTATGATCCGCGCCCAACGCACGCCGCTGAAAATCCTCAGTATTGTGTGGCTTTGCTCGACTGCTTTGGCGACCTCATCCGCTTTCGCCCAGCCGGCGCCTGCGACGGTCAGGACTACTGCGCCAGGCGCAAATAGCAACACCGCTCCCCCCACGCGCGATTATTGGGTCTACGTGGGCGCCGAGTCTGCCGACAAGCTCCATCGTGTTCGCTTCGGGCCGGCGGGCACGTCGGTAGAGAAAACCATCCAAGTGGGAGAGCTCCAGGCAGAGATGGAAGGGCCACATGGCCTCGCAATCTCGCGTGACGGAAAGTTTCTACATATGACTACCGGTCACGGCACTCCCCACGGCAAATACTGGCGATACGCGCTCGGTCCAGACACGCTCACGGGCGAAGGCGTGTTGCTTGGCAATTTTCCCGCCTCCATCGATGTCACGCCCGACGGGCTGTATTCATTCTCCGTCAACTTCAATCTGCATGGGGACATGAAACCGAGCACAGTCTCCGTCGTGTACACGCCCAGCCAGACTGAAGTGGCGCGCATTGTCACCTGCACGATGCCGCACGGAAGTCGCATCTCAGCCGACGGCATGCGCCAGTATTCGACGTGCATGATGGATGACCAGCTGGTCGAAATCGACACCCGCGATTTTCAGTTGTCGCGTCGGTTTAGTGTGGCGAAGGGAAAGGAAGGCGCGCTTCCGAAAGACGCAGGAGCCACGATGGCAGGAATGGATCACTCCGCGGCGGGCGCACACGATATGAATGCGATGCAGAAGGGCGCTTCGGCCGCTTCCGCTTCCGCCAGTGCCGGTTCGAAACCGCCGGCTGTACCTACCGTCGACCCGGCGCAGATGGGACGCGCCGCAATGGGTATCGAGAAGCATGCGATGGCGCCCGCCACGTGCTCGCCAACCTGGGCGCAACCGTCCGTGGATGGATCCCGCATCTTTGTCGCTTGTAACAAGGGCGACGAAATTGTCGAGATCATCTCCAAAACCTGGACGGTCGGTAGACATCTTACGACTGGACGTGGCGTCTACAACCTCGCCGTAACGCCGAACGGCAAGCTGCTGGTTGCGACGCTCAAGCAGGGCTCCGCAATACAGATATTCGACATCGCAAGCGGAAAGAGCCTCGCGCAGATCGCATCGTCCAACCGGTTGGCGCACGGCGTGGCGATCAGTCCGGATTCCAGATACGCCTTTATTACCAGCGAGGGTGTCGGCGCCGAAGCCGGTAAGGTAGACGTGATCGACCTTGCAGCGATGACGAAGGTTGGCACAGTTGACGTAGCGCAACAGGCTGCGGGCATCGCATTCTGGAAGATGAGTAACTGAGTACGCACTTCGACTCTGCGGGTGACCAAGATCCTTCTGTGCCCTCTTCCCACTCGTTACCCGTTCTCCGTGCGATGATCGACTCTCTCGATCGTGACCTCTTGCGCATAATGTCACATCGCATGTCGATTGTCGCCGAGATCGCCGCGTACAAGCGCTCGCACGGAATACGAATTCGCGATGCCGGGCGCGAACAGTCGGTGTTAAGCGATCGAAAAGATCGCGCTCAGGCACTTGGTCTTCCGGTTGGCGAAATCGAATCGATCTTTCGTGTGCTTATGCGCTCCAGTCGCGACAGACAGGCGGAGTTGCGAACTGAAGTACCGCCTGGTTATGAGCCAAAGACAATTTCGGTTATCGGCGGCGAGGGTCAGTTCGGCAAATTGATGTCGAAGTTATTCGCCGATCTCGGCCATCGCGTGTTGATCGTGGACAAGTTCACAGAGCTCACGGCCGAAGTTGCTGCGCCGGAATCTGACGTTGTGGTGGTGAGCGTTCCCATAGCTGACACAGAGACAGTTATCCGGCAAATCGGTCCATTGCTGCAGGAAGGCTCGTTGCTCATGGATGTCACCAGCATCAAGGAACGGCCCGTTGAAGCCATGCTTGCATCGACCCGCGCAAGCGTGCTGGGCACACATCCAATGTTCGGTCCGGGCGTTCATACCTTGCAGAATCAGCGCGTGGTGCTCTGCCGTGCACGCGGTGACAAGTGGGCGAACTGGGCGAGCAACGCATTTCGCGCGCGTGGGCTCACAGTCACCGAGTCAACTCCCGTGCAACACGATCGCGCCATGGCAATCGTTCAGGTGCTCACGCATTTTCAAACGCAAACGCTGGGACTTACACTTGCCCGGCTGGGTATGCCACTGGAAGAGACAATGCCATTCACTTCGCCAGCGTATCTGTTAGAGCTGTATGTTACCGCTCGCCATTTCGACCAAGATCCTGCGCTTTACGGACCGATCGAGATGCTGAACCCGGGAACGCGGAAC
>JBBSTN010000324.1:0-4035 GCA_038235845.1 Gemmatimonadales bacterium
GCGAGCGCATGTTTCGGGCTTTCTGGCTCGGCATTCCCGGGCGGATGTTTTTTCGTGCTGCGGCTCGACGAGCGGGTGTTAGACCTCGCGCGTTGATTGCCCCGTCACAAAGGGAGGAAGCAAAAGTGTTGGGAGCGGGTGTGGCGATGGCGCAAACTGCGGGGGTTTTGTCCGATGGAACCAATGCTACTGATCCCACCAATCGCCTCGTCGAGCTCGAGGCGAGGATCGCGTTGCTGGAGAGGTCCGTTACACAGCCGAGGTAAGGGTTGAGAGTGAGCGCACCGCGATAATTGCGTCACAATCAGCGCAGCGCGAGCAACGCACGACGATCAACGCGCGCCCCTTCATTCTCCCAACGTTATTTCGCTTTCGGCTGCGAAACAGCGTGTAGAGTGCGATAGAGAAATTCGGATGCCCAACCCAACGCTGCGACAGGTACCCGTTCGTTGTCACCATGCATGCGCAGTTCGTCTTCCATAGGCAATGGCATTGGAAGGATGCCATACGTGGGGATGCCTTTGGCGCGTAGCGCGGCTCCGTCGGTGCCGCCCGTCGACATGAATGGAATGACTGTAGTCCTGGGCTCCATCGCGAGAGCCGACCTTTCCATCGCCTGGTAAAGCGGCGTTGTAACCGGTGAAACCGGCGGCGCCACTTTCGGCTCGCCCGTCAAAGCGAATGTCACCTGCTTTTCTGCACCCACCCGATTGAAAGCGTCGACAATCTCTCGCACGTCGTCGTTCGGCAACACACGCGTGTTGAACGTCGCACTTCCTTCGGATGGAATCACGTTGCTGCGTATGCCTCCGCTGATAAGCGTAAGCGACTGGCCGGTTCGCAACACCGCGTTGTGCAATGGTTCACGGGAAAGAATCGACGCTGCTGCATCGATTTCTGATGGCGTTGCGTTTGACTTGGAAACCAGCATCATTGCGTTCCTGAACTCCGCGTTCTCCTCGATTTTGCTGAGACGCTCGAAGTAGGCGCGCGTGATCTCGTTGAGCTTGACGGGCGCCTTCCACTCGTGCACCCGTGATACCGCGCGTGCCAGTGCGGCCAGCACGTTCTCAGGCAACGGAACCGAAGCGTGTCCACTCGGCCCCTTTGCAGTTGCTACAATGTTGTAGGAGATCTTTTCCGTGGTCTGAATGTTTACCGACCTCACGATGCCGCCTCCAACACGAACACGTCCGCCTTCGTTGAGCGCAAACTCAGCATCTTTCACCAGATCGAAATGCTCGTTGATGATTCGGTCTACTCCAACTTCAGGCCCGCCTTCCTCTGCCGCGGTCGCAACGAAAATGATGTCCCGATCGAGCTTGTCGCGCTGCAACGCGAGCTGCTGAAGCGCTGCAGTGACGGTCGCGAGCATGCCCTTGTCGTCGATGGCGCCCCTGCCGTAGAGGTAACCGTCCTTGATGGTTGCGCTGAACGGCGACGTCGTCCATTTGGTCGTGTCGACGCCTACTACGTCCATGTGTCCCATCACCATGACCGGACGACTCTTCGCGTTTGGCGCTCGTAGACGCGCGATGAAGTTGGCACGTCCATTTCCCGCGTCCAGAACATGTCGCTCCATTCCCGGAATCGTCGCGAAGACGGAATCGAAATACTGCGCCGTTTTCAGTTCGTTACCTGGCGGGTTTTGCGTATTAATCGCAATGAGGTTGCTGAGATGCGTTACAGACGCCTGTTGCGCGACTTTGCGATCGAATCCTTCCGGGGTGGCAGCGGAAATGTTGTACACGGACTGCGCATTTAGCGCGGGTTCCGAATTGCAGCCGGACGAAAACAGAGCGAGTGCGATGAGACCAATGCCCGACGCACAAAACGGGCGAGGTTGTCGCGATTGTCCGGTGGAAGCTGTCGCTGACTTTCGCCCTGATGTTGGCGTAAGCGTCCCCTTCTCGGCGGTTATGATCAAATCTCCCATCCCTTACGATATTCGCGCGTGAGAAAGACGTTGGCCTCAGGCGCGTTGGTGATGTTCATGTTGGGGCCATCGTATACAATTTTTTTGCCCTGACCAGCGCGCAACGCCACAATACCCATAAGCATCGTCTCCGTGAGTGGTGCAGCCTGCGAGAAGGGTGAGCTCGAACTGTTCTCGCCTTTTGCCGCTCCCACCCAGTTCATTTCGTGCGACGTGGCTACCCGCGGAAAAGTTTTCGCAACCTTCGCTGCGGCCTGAGCAGTGCTCTCCGGGAAGATGCGGGGATTGTTGCCATAAGTCTCGTAAAACATGATGCCTTTCTCGCCAATGAATACTCCGCCGCCGCCATCGCTGCCGGGGTTTGTCATTGGCGCATCATCTGGGAGCATTGCCGGGCGTGGTGGCATCAGGCCACCGTCATACCAGAACAGCTTTACGGGCCCGCGGCTGCCGACGGCTGGATATTCGTACTGAACAAAGGTTGCCATGGGATAGCTGGCCGGTTTGGTATTGCCCCCTCCCCACGGGCTCGAAGAGGCCACGATACTGGTGGGCGTCGTGAGCTTGAGCGCGGTGAACGGCTGGTCGATGAGGTGCGCCCCCATGTCGCCGATCGAGCCGACGCCAAAGTCAATCCACCCACGCCACGCAAACGGGTGATAGGCGGGATGATACGGAATCTCTGGCGCCACGCCGAGATAGAGATCCCAATTCATACCCGGGGGCGGAGTGTGCTCGTTCGAGTCCATCGCCGCAAGCACCGCGCGATCGACGGTGCCCATGTTCCACTGCGGACGCGGGTTGGCTTGCGTAGTGGGAGCAGGAGCAGCTTCGGGCCGCGGACGCGGAATGCCCTGCGCCCAATAGCGCACCGGGCGGTCGGTCCACACGTGCACTTCGTGCACTTTGCCCAGCACCCCCGACGCGATGATCTCATTTATGCGCCGAGAACCCTCCATCGAGTGTCCCTGATTTCCCATCTGCGTGGCGAGCGTCGGATTTGCCGCAGCAGCCCTGGCGAGCAATCGTGTTTCGTGTACGGAATACGCGAGCGGCTTCTGAACGTAGACACTCTTGCCCATCGCCATCGCGGTGAGCGCTATCTTGGCGTGCATGTGGTCTGGCGTGGCTATCATGACTGCGTCGATGTCACGCTGCTTGTCGAACATCTCGCGAAAGTCCGCGTACTTGGCCGCCTTGGTGTACGCGTCTTTCAGTTGTAGCGATTCCAGCGAAGAGGCGGTTTGGTCTTTGGGTGGACGCAGCCTCCCCTCGAGCGACCGTTCCACGTACGAAAAATCGACGTCACAGACCGCTACAATGTTCTCGCCGAGCACTTGCGACATGTTGCTCATGCCCATGCCGCCGATTCCCACGCAGGCGATATTGAGTTTGCTGCTGGGAGCCCGATAGCCGGTGCCGCCAAGAACAGCGCGCGGGACGATCATTGCGCCCAGGGCGAGCTTGGCGGAGTCGGAGACAAAGTCGCGGCGATTGTACGGGTTCGACATGGCTAGGTGGCGGTTGTATTGCCTGCGGAAATGGCGAATTGAAGCGGTCCGGCGGCACCGAATGAAGATGGGCTTTGATGCGTCGGGCGATCTGATCGCCTGAAGGTGATTCTGTTCGCCGTCACCTGGTATGGCAAGGTGAAGCATCCACAGCCTCACTGGTTTACCTCCGCGTTTCTGGGCGTCGGGTGAGGGCCAGCGGCTTATTGGTGGACTTAGTCAAGAGCTTAGTTTATTTTTAATCACATGAAGATCGTCAACACTCACGAAGCCAAAACCCACCTCTCCCGCCTCCTCAAAAGGGTGGCAGCAGGGGAGACGATCTTGATCGCGCAGGCCGGCAGGCCGATAGCTCGCCTTGCTCCGCTCGAAGATTTCGCACCGACCCGCGAAATGGGTTTTGTTCGGCATGGTCTGCACATTAGCGACGACTTCGACGCGCCTCTTCCCGAAGACTTGCTGCAGACATCTTTCGGCGGCGAGTCGAGTTAGCGTCGCGTGCGGATACTCCTTGATACCCATTGCTGGCTCTGGCTGGTCGGTGACACAACCCGTTTGTCAGGTTCCGCTCGGGACTTGCTCGGCGAC
>JBBSTN010000325.1:0-4021 GCA_038235845.1 Gemmatimonadales bacterium
GATGGCTCATGACCCGTCGTGACGGTCAACGCGAGGACAAATCCGACAGCTTGCAGAACGATTGGCAGCACAGAGACTCCGTGATTAACAGCGTGATTAACAGCGTGATTAACAGCGTGATTAACAGGATGAAGGCGAGCGCGTCTCCGTCACGATGACAGCAGCTCTTCCAGGGCCAGCCGAGTCTTGACCGGAATCTGAGCCTCGGCGAAGTACCGCGTCACGATGGCGAGCGCGTCCTCCGCAGTGGAGAGGTTCAGGAATCGGAGCAGGTAGCGCACATCGTCGAGGTCGTGAAACTCCTCGCCCAAACGCATCGCCATGCACTTCATTGCCAGTAGGTATTCCGGTTGAGCCACGAAGACCTGCAAATGTGGCCGTTCCAAATACGGGTCGAAGGTTCCCTTGGGGCTCAACCAGCCCTTCACTGCGTCGTTCAACCAGTTCTCGGGGATGGCCGCCAGATGCGCCACGCGAGCGGCCGCCTCACGGACACGTGCCACAGGTTGGAACCACCCGTCTACGTCGCGCGTGGAGGCCCGAGCTCCTAACGCGAGACACATTACCGCCCCGCCAACCAGATATAGCTCCGCGTGGGTCTCTGTGGCCGCGAGCTCCGCGTCGAGGAGGTCGAAGAGTTTCAGGATATCGGCCTTCGTGAGCTGCATCGGTTCCACCATGATTAGACCCTCGCTCCGATCGCACTGTCCACGAAAATGTTGCGGCGCTTGAATGGCACCGGAGAAGACCGCAGGAGGTGCAGTCGCAGACCGGTCATCGGAGTGACGAAATGCGGTGTCGGCAGGGGTATGACGCCCTGGGTCCAGTCCGGCGGAGACACTCCCTTCAGGGTTGCCGCCTGCTCCACCATCGCCGCGACGTAATTCTGGAGATAGGGCACCAGCGACGCGATGGGAGCTTCGGCTACCGCGTGGTGGAAGAGCATCGGCGGACACTCAGTGAGGAAGTCGTTAAGCTCGGCCAGCGCAAAGCGATCGTCGCCAACGGCGAGTGCTTCCAGCAGCTCGGAGAAACGGTTGCGACGAGCGGGGACCAACCTGGCCAAGACGTAGCTGGAGAGGTCGTAGCCGGCCGCGACAGCCTGTTGCTGCAGGGCTGCCTTCTGGTCCGGAGTCACGCGGATTTGCAGGTACTGGGTTTTCGTGACCATATCTGAAAGTGGGTGCCGAAGTCGCCGTTGTCAATACATACGTCATGACAAAGCGAACAATCCCGCTCTCACCGCCGCGCCTTGGTCAGCACCCGGTCCAGCGCATTGGCAAACGCCTGCTTCTCCTTCGCGCCGTAGGCGGCGTGCCCGCCTGTCTCCACGCCGGTGCCACGCAGCGCGTCCATGAAGTTCCGCACCGAGAGCCGCTCACCGATGATCGCCGGCGTGTATTCCTCACCGCGAGGATCGATGACGATGACGCCGTGCGCTACTAGGATCGCTGCCAGTGGAATGTCAGCGGTGATGGCCACATCTCCCGGTTCCGCGTGCTCTGCGACGTACGCGTCGGCCACATCGGGGCCGCCATCCACGCGGACGGCTGAGAGGTACTGGTAGCCCACCGGAAGCTGGAGGCGCTGGTTGGCCACCAGGACGGTTTCGAGCTTAAGTCGGTCGGACACCTTGTAGCAGATGTCCTTGACGTCGCGCGGGGCGGCATCAGCGTCGATCCAGAGTTTCATGCCCTGAGTCTAACGAGCCGTAAGGTGCTGCGGCCGCTCAACGAGTTGCCGGTTGCGACAGGGGCAACTCAGCGGTCGATCCTACGGCATCCCGTCCCTCGCGCACGCGTTGCTACCAAATCATATTTCTCAATACCATTTAATATGAGGAGATATGGCAACCGTTCAGATCAGTGCACGTATCGATGCGCGCCTCAAACAGGCTCTCGACGAAGTCTGCCGTTCGCGCGGCCTCGTGATGAATCATTTTATTCAAGAAGCATTGCTTGACCGGCTGGAGGAACTTGAGGACATCGAAGACCTCAAGGATATCCGCCACGAGGGTACGAGGCCCTTGTCAGAAGTATTAGCCGAGCTTGGGCTCAATGGCTCATTATAACCTCGAAATCAGTCGTACCGCAGAGAAGCAACTTCGTAGGCTCCCCCCCGAGGCGCAGAAACGGCTCGCAAACGCTATGCTGGCACTCGCGAACGATCCATTCCCACCGGGATCGCGAGGACTTGCGGGCCATGAGAGCGTGTTTCGAATTCGCGTCGACATCTATCGCGTGCTGTACAGCGTGATTCAAACACAGCTCATCGTCATCATCCTGAAAGTGGGACACCGAAAGGACGTTTACCGATGACTGATTAGCAAAACAACACTCACATGCGACTGACGGCCGCTCTCGCCGACTGCGACCGCATCGAGCGCGAACCTAGTAGTTGGTCGTCGCCTTCGGCTTTGCCCCGTCGGCTTTCGGCTTGAGATACCGGTCGTACCATCCAAGCAGACGCCCATGCCAGTCGGCAAATTCATCGCGATTGGTCATCGGGATGCCGTGGCCACCGTTGGTATAGTTCACCCACTCTACCGGCTTGCCCAGTCGGCGAAGGGCGAAGTACATCTCGCGCGTGTTGATGGCCGGGACATTGTGGTCCTCGCCACCAGTCATCAGCAAGAGCGGTGTCTTGATTCGATCGGCGAACATCACGGCGCTCTGCTGCACGTACTTCTGAGGCTGCTCCCACAGCGTGGCACCGATGCGGTCCTGCGTTTTTTCGGCCGCGTTTACATTGCGGACGCCCAGCCGCGGCGAGTCAGTGTAGAAGGAAATCATGTCTACCTTGCCCGACACATTGACGGCCGCCTTGAACCGGTTCGTTTGCGTGATGATGAGATTCGTCGCGTATCCGCCGTAGCTTGTCCCGTGCACTCCAAGCTTGCTGCTATCGGCAATCCCCAGTTCGATCAACTTGTTGGCGCTGGCGGTCACGCCCTTGAGCCAGGCCTCACCCGGATATCCGGTTTCGAAGCTCACCGACGGCTTCATCACTGCGTAGCCGTTGCTGGCCAGGAACATGGTCGTGGCGTCAAACCCGTCATCAAAGAAATCTTCGTACACACTGAACACCGTCGGCAGATTGCGCGCATCGCGCGACGGAACCGTGAGTACGCCAAACTGCGACCGGCCGTCGGCGTCGAGATACTGCACCAGCTGCGTGCGCGGCAACACGCGCGAGGCAAGTTGCGGATTGCTTTCCACCACGCGTTTGGCGCCGTCCAATCGGCTGCCGGCCAGCCACAGATCGGGAGGGCGTCCGTCGGAGGCAATGGTGATCGCCAGTCGTGATCCATCAGGGCTGAGACTCGGTGCTCCATACAAGCGACCGTCGCGAACCAACGTGTCGATGGTGCCAAGCGCGGCATCAACTCGGAGAAGTGCCCGCTCCCACGACGTGCGCGACGCAAAGGCGAGATACAGTGTGCGTCCATCATTCGACCATTCGCTGAGCGACACGCGCGGACCACGAATCGTATCGGTCACAGCGGCAAGCGAGGTGCGCGCTCCCGTTGCAGCATTCACCAGCCACAGCCCGGAACGCGTTGACGCCACTACTGCGTCACCCGTCGGCGACAACCGCACGAGGGTGTAGCGGCCATCGCGATTTGCTATCGAGCTATCGCTGCCGGCCGAGCGCGCTGTGTCACCGGCCGCACGTGGCGGCGGCCCGATGACGCGCCTCGGCGTCGTGTCGGTGACGCTGGCGACATACACCGCGCCATCCCGTGTAAATGCGTAACGCTCGCCGTCGTCCGCCAGCGAAACGTTCACTCCGCGCATGGAGGCGAACAACACGCTCGGCGAACCCCCCGCGGAGCGCAACATCATCCGCGATTCGTTGCTGGCGCCGCCTTCATAGTTGGTTTTCAGATTCCGGTCTTCGCGCCACGTGATCACGCTGCCACTGGCATTGACGGTCCATGACGAAAGCTGGGTCGCCGCGACCAGCGTGTCGAGCGTTCCGCGCTCCGGTTTAAGCGCGACCAGCAGTGAGCGGTTTCCCA
>JBBSTN010000326.1:0-4018 GCA_038235845.1 Gemmatimonadales bacterium
CAATCGGATGCCCGTTCCCGACAGCTCGATACTTCGCACTCCCGTCGTCACGATTCTCGCGCGACCGACGTTCACTGAACCCTCGCAGCTCCCGATAAACTGGATTGGAGACTCATCCGACGGCGAGAAGCTGGCGGAATTTGCCGGACGACTTTGCTACATGAGTCAGCGTAATCCTGCCGGCCGTAACACGCGCGAGTATCTGGAAAACATCAAGAAGCAGGGTCACGGCAGCGTTCTCGAACATGCGAATTACTCACTTTTGCTCGAGGGTGTGAGTCGCTCGCTTACTCACGAACTTGTTCGTCACCGCGCCGGCTTCGCCTACTCTCAGCTTTCGCAGCGGTACGTTGACGAGAGTGCGGCGCTATTTGTCATGCCGCCAGCAATCATTGGAGACGAGGCTCTCGAGATTGCCTGGGGCGCTCAGATTTCGTCTGCTCTCGACAGCTATGTCGGTCTCGTGGAGCAGCTCATGGACCGGTACGGATGGGTCGACGACAAGGTGCATCGGCGGAAGATGGCGCGCGAGGCCGCACGTGGTGTGCTTCCCAACAGCACCGAAACCAAGATCGTGGTAACGGGAAACGCCCGCGCCTGGCGCACAATGCTTGAACTCAGAAGCAGTGAAGGCGCCGAGCTCGAGAGTCGTCGGCTGGCGGTGACGGTGTTACGGTTGCTGCTCGACGAGGCACCGGCCTTCTTCAGCGATTTCACCATCTATAACGCTGCCGATCGGCGAGAAGCTGCAAGGCTCGAGTATCACAAGGTCTAAACGAATCTCGATTTTCCCCCACCGGAACGACGGGAGTCACGAAATGACAGACCGTTCCGGTGTGGGAACTGAGAGCATTGCCGGTGTGACGTGACGTGACCGGCTGGCGTCATCTGGGAGAACGATTTTCTTCCTTCTTGCGCGCCGAATGCCTCAATCAAACAAAGTCGGACGGCCAATTCCGCTGTCACGAGCGCAATCGCAACATGGGCTCCCTCGTGGTCTGACGCTGATCGAGTTGCTCATGGTCATCGCGATCGTGAGTGTACTTGCAGCGCTTGTACTTCCCAAGGTTCGAGTCGAGAACGCCCAGGTCGACGCCGCCGCGCGCACAATCGGTATGACGCTGATGTCGGCACAGCGGGACGCCGCTTCGCGTCAGCACAATGTACTGGTCGTATTCGACACGGCTGCACACATCGTGAGTACGGTGTGGGACGCCAACAACAATGAGACGGCGGACGCCGGCGAAAAGGTCAGACCATTTCTCATTCCTGAACGCGTCGTATTCGGGCGTCCTGCTGGGGTGCCCGCACTTGGTGGCGCAGCAGCAGGCGTTGGCGACATGAAGTCATCGCCGAGAGGTCCATACCTGGTAGTGCAACGCAACGGCGCGGTGGATCGCTCGGTGACTCTCTACCTGACAAGTTTTCGCGCAAGAAATGGCGGCAAGGACAAGGATGCTCGGGCAGTCATGGTTGCTCGTGCAACCGGACGGCCTGATTGGTACGCATGGACCGGAATCAAATGGAGACGCGGACTTTGAATAACGACTTGAACCACCCCAGCCGTCTACATCGCCGGGTTCGTAATGGCTTCAGCCTCGTGGAAGTAATGATCTCGATGGTGATTTTGAGTGGAATTGTGCTGGCAATGGGTATGAGCACCACAAATTTTCAGCGCAAGGTTACTGATTCCGGCGTGAGAACTCGCGCTCAATCGGTAGCGGAAATGCAGCTCGGACGCGCTCGTGCATGGCCCACGTACAGCACACTGTCGCAGCTATCCACAACGCGATTCAACGGCACCAGCGACGGCCTGACATCGGCAACCACCGTCTCCGTCGATTCGACTAACAAAATGAACATCACGACAGTCACGGTAACGGTTACTGCGGTGCCCTCGAACCTGTTGCCCAATCCTGTTGTCAGAAGCATTTCCATCGCCGCACCGTGACATCCATGATACCCAGTATTTCCAGGATGTCGAAAATGATCAACGGGAAAAGCATACGGCCCACGAGACGCGGTTTCTCCCTCATTGAACTGATGATTGCGATGGTGATCTTCGGCGCCATCATGACGGGCGCATTCACCTTTCTCATGGCACAGAGCAAAGGCTTCCGCGCTCTCGCTCAGCGCTCCACACAGATCCAGAACGGCAGGTTTGGGCGGGACATTATGCGCACCGAACTTCGCACAGCCGGCACAAACGTTACCGACGAACAGCCCGTTGTTATTTATGCAAGCGACAGTGTATTTGCATTCAACAGCGACCTGACCACCAACCGTCTCGACTCTGCGAGATTCACTGGCGCTGTCTATGTAGACACCTACGCGTCGAACGCAGAAGTGAAGGCGATTGGGGCCGGCAACGCAATCACAATTCCCGGTTCGTCGCCTGCGCTGTCATATCCGCTCATGGATTACACCAACGTTGTCGGCACAGATGGTGAAGCAGAGCTGGTGATATTTCGCTTCACGCGCGACACCACGTCCACGAATCCGCTGGACATGATGCTGCTACGCCAGGTGAACAACTTTCCGCCAGAAATTATCGCTACAGGGCTTCGGAAGTCTCTTACCACTCCGATCTTCCGGTACTGGTATGATCCTACACGTTACGACCCGGCGCTCACCGACCTCGACACGGTGCCACGGGGCTGGCTGCCTCTGGCGAAGACGGCGGCCCGTCGCGGCATCATTCCCGATACAGGAACTGCGGTTTCCGCCCGCATCGATGCGGTGCGAGCGGTCGAAGTGACATACGAAGCAACAACCCCGTCAAATGGCACTAGAAATGTCATTCGCTACACGGTTCCTATGCCCAATACGGCCGCCGGTCGGCAGGGCCGAGCTTGCGGTCGAGTACCCATCGCGCCGAGCGCTCCGTCTCCCCTTTGGCGATCAGACAGCAATGCCGTCATGGTAGCATGGAGCAAGGCCGTGGATGACGGCGCCGGTGAGGACGACGCCGTGCGTTATGTGCTCTGGAGACGTCTCAATGGAGCTGTCTCGTGGGGCCAACCGCTCACTTCGTTGGGTGTTGTAAGTGGCACTTCGACATACCTCTACAAAGATGCCGGAGTCGAACGCGGTGTTGGTCAGAAGTATCAGTATGCGCTGGCGGTGCAGGACTGCACTCCCAATCTCTCGAGCCTGGCAGGCTCGATCACGGTTACCGTGCCATGAAAAACACTCGCAGAATTCGCAGCGCGATACAGACCGGGAAAAAGTGCGAGCGTCGCGGCTTTGCACTCGTCGCAGTACTGATGATTGCCATGGTTGGCGCTGTTCTGGCGCTGGCGTCCGCCATGATGGCGATGTCGAATGTGTTTGTGCAATCCGGTTCCGATCGCACCTCGGCGGTTGACGACGCTGCCATCTCCGCTCTCGAGATTGAACGATCCCGCTTGAACGCCAGGTTGGACAGTGTGCCAACCTCGGGATACCTCACAATCGAAAACAACCTGCCGGTATCGGGAACCAATATCCGGCGTTCAATCTGGATTGCCCGCCTGGGAAATGCAGATTCGCTGAGCGCCGTTGGAGAGTTCGGCGTACAGGCCGAAGTCGTGGTGAAAGCAGTTGACATCTTCGGTAACGTTGCCATTCGACGATCCCAGCTCTATCAGGAATCGTTCGCACGCTACGCATCTTTTACCGATCTGGGGAAGATGGCAAACGGATGGACACTCTACTGGGCGATGGGCGCGCAGGCTCAAGGGCCCGTGCACTCGAACGACACAATCTTCATCTGGGCCGCCAACCCACAACCCCAGGCCGTTTTCAACGACAACGTCACAACGGCAAAGATCGTCAAGAATAGGACGTATGCGCAGTTTCGAAAAGGGCCTCCAGGAGAGCGGGTTTCGCCGATCCCCATGCCTACGGCGGGAGATCTCAACCTGCTCAAGACTATTGCAGCAAAGGCCGGCTACGTATTCACACCCAACGTCGTTACGGGCGACAGCGCTCTCGCTACGATGCGAATCGAGTTTGTGGCGATCGATGTCGACGGCGA
>JBBSTN010000327.1:0-3992 GCA_038235845.1 Gemmatimonadales bacterium
CGGATGGTTCGTTCGGTACGCCGTGCGAGCGCGGCATCGTGTGTGACGAGCACGATCGTGCAGCCGCGCTCACGGTTTAGCGATTCGAGCAGATCAACGATGCGGTCGCCCGTAGCGCCGTCGAGATTGCCCGTTGGTTCATCGGCGAAGAGAATACGCGGTGTGTTCACAAACGCGCGCGCCAGCGCGACGCGCTGTTGCTCGCCGCCTGAAAGCTGTTGCGGGAAATGGTGCGTGCGATCGCCGAGTCCGACGCGACCCAGCAGGTCGCGCGCTCGCTGGGTGGCCTCAGCGATCGGTATTGCCCCCGTCAGTTCAAGAGGAACTTGAACATTTTCGAGCGCCGTCAGTGTTGGTATCAGCTGAAAGCTCTGAAAGACAAAACCAACCTTCGCACCACGGAGTGCGGCTCGTCGATCTTCGTCGAGCGAACCGAGATCTACTCCGTCGAGTGTAACACTGCCACGCGACGGTGTATCAAGGCCAGCCAGCAATCCGAGCAGTGTAGTTTTACCGCTTCCGGATGGCCCCACAATAGAAACAAATGCACCTTCAGCGATGTCGAAGGACACGTCTGACAACACGGTCAGACTCTGAGTGCCGCTTCGATATTCCTTCGTTAAGCCCTGGGCAACAAGCATGCAATTAACGCTCAAAAAAAATGAAAGGACAACGGCCCGCGTATTAATGCTCTCGTGCGCTCTGGGCCTTGCTGCCAGTGTTGGCGCCTGCGGCAGCGGCGGCGACGACAAGCTCTCGGCTTCGTCCGGCAATACGGATAGTGCGACAGTTGAATCAATCGACCGCGCACCCGGCGTGGCAACCTCCAGCGGTGCCAACGGCAGCAGCGACAGCAATGGGAGTGGCGAGGCGGGTAACGGCTCGAGCTCCGCGCTGGGACGGCCCCGCGTTGTGATACTTGGTACGAGTCTGACTGCGGGCCTGGGATTGGATCCGGCCATCTCCTATCCGAGTCTTCTTCAGGAGAAAGCTGATTCGGCCGGGTACCCTGTGAACATTGTGAACGCGGGGCTGAGTGGCGAAACGTCGGCAGGCGCATTGAGGAGAGCGGCGTGGGTGCTTGACCAGCCTTCGGCCGCGGTGGTGCTAGAAGTGGGAGCGAACGATGGCCTGCGGGGCGTCAATCCGGACTCCACGTACGGCAACCTGGTGGAGCTTGTTGGAGAGATCAGACGCGAGCAGCCCGGTGCCAGAGTCTTCCTGGTGCAGATGGAGGCTCCTACCAATCTTGGGCGTGATTACACCACTCGGTTTCATAATGTGTACGAACGCGTCGCCCGGGAAACCGGGATCACCTTGTTGCCGTTTCTTCTGGACGGGGTGGCCGGGAATGCACGGCTGAATCAGGGAGACGGGATTCATCCGAACCCCGCGGGTTCGAGGATAGTCGCCGAAAACATGTGGCGTGGCCTGGAGCAGGAATTCAGGGTTCTGGGTGCAGATAAGGGGCTCGGAGCAGGTGCGGTCAAGGTTCCGCGTTGACCATCGAGGGAAGCCATGCTTAGATTGTATGGCTATACCAGAGTTCGATCTGCTCTTTGCGTTTCACACATTGATCGTCGCTTACCGTTGAATTTGGTACCGGCCGCGGCGTTTTATTGACGACGTTCCCTTGTTGAAGGTTTATCTGCATGGCGTTTTCAGCGACACAAATAAGACGTGGCATGGTCATTGTTTTCGACAAAGATCCCTGCCGCATTGTCGAATTCCGGCATCATACTCCGGGCAACCTCCGGGCCATGGTGCAGGCGAAGTTGAAAAATCTTCGTACGGGTTCGAATTTTGAACATCGCTTTCGCGCTGCGGACACGATCGAGAAGGCGGACATGGAAACCCACGAGTTGGAGTTTCTTTATCAGGGTGGCGATTCCTACCACTTCATGAATACGCAGAACTACGATCAGCTGGAGATGGACGAAGAAGCGCTTGGTGACAATGCGCCCTGGATGCAGAACGGCATGAAGATTATTGCCGAGTACTACAACGGACGTCCGATTGGTATTCAGCTGCCTAACTCGCTGGTTTTTGAAATTGTCGAGACGGCGCCGGTGGTGCGTGGAGCTACCAAGAACGCGTCATCGAAGCCGGCGAAGCTTGAGAACGGTGTGACGGTGAACGTGCCGGAGTTTGTCGAGTCGGGCACGCGTGTTCGCGTCAACCCGGCAACTGGCGAGTATCTGGACCGCGCAAAGGATTAGTTGTCGACTGATAGTGTCGCTGGAGCTTGCAAAGGCCAACCTTACCAATTACGATTTTGGGCTCTGCTTCAGTTGCAACAACGCAGAGAAACAGGACACGCAGTTGAAAGTTGGGTTCATCGAGGCGAGAGGGGCGCGAGCTGTTGTTGGCTCGCCTATGGTGGCCGTAGCTCAATCGGTTAGAGCACCGGATTGTGGTTCCGGGGGTTGCGGGTTCAATTCCCGTCGGTCACCCTGCGGGGCGCGCCCTTCGGGAAGCGTTGGAGGACAGTCGAATAGTCGCGGTCGATAGCGATCGTTCGGAGGTCCGTAGCTCAATTGGTAGAGCACCGGTCTCCAAAACCGGCGGTTGGGGGTTCGATTCCCTCCGGGCCTGTGGAAGGTGGATGGCAGAGTGCAGTAGAGTGCGTTACGGTACGTCGACGGCGGTATCGTCTAGGGGACTAGGACACAGCCCTCTCAAGGCTGGAACACGGGTTCGAATCCCGTTACCGCTATGGGAACGATGGATTTGTTCGAGCGTCTGGTGTCGCGGGTGCTGCTGTTATTGCACAAGCGGCGGAGGAGCTGTGGTGGGAGTTTTGGCAGGAGCTGGCGGAGTAGTCGGCCCCATCGTCTATCGGTTAGGACGCGACCCTTTCAAGGTCGAGAGACGGGTTCGACTCCCGTTGGGGCTATAGCTGGTCCCGGGCGTGGGGATGGGCTGCCGAGTTAGTTTAGGGCGAGATTGCGGTTGATTGTGGTTGAGAAGTAAACGGGTAAGGGGGCGTAGCTCAGTTTGGTTAGAGCACTCGACTGTCACTCGAGAGGTCGCGGGTTCGAGCCCCGTCGCTCCCGTTGAAGGTGTTTCATTGAGATGAAGTTGAAGTGGGAGTGCCGTAGAGATGTTGTTCGCCCTCGTGGTGGAATTGGTAGACACGCTACTTTGAGGTGGTAGTGCTGAAAGGCGTCGCGGTTCGAGTCCGCGCGAGGGCATCCTTTTTTGCTGTTTCAAGGGCGCGATTGGGTCGCGCGTGAAGTGGAAGTACTTGTGAATACGCCGATTCTGTTGGGCGAGCCGTCCATGGAGGGCGATCGGTGGGATTCGCCACAGTAGCTCAGTGGTAGAGCACACGATTCGTAATCGGGCGGTCATCGGTTCAATCCCGATCTGTGGCTCTCGAAGTTCTCGAATGAATGTGATGGATGACGGCCCCCGCAAACCGGGGGCCGTTGTTTTTTGATTGCTGTTCTAGTCGCCATTTCGGTTGGTGCCCCCCGGCCGCGAGGCCCCGGTCAAAACTTCCCGGCGTATACGTATACGAGCAATGATGACTAGATCTGTGCAGCACGGCGGGGAGGCCTTGATGAACTGGCGTGAACACATCTGGATCGATCCTTACCGCATGCACGGGACACCGTGTTTGCGCGGAACGCGGATACCCGTGTACGTGATTCTTGATAATCTGCGGAGGGCGAAACGCCGGACGCGATCTTGGTCCAGTATCCCGGGCTTCGTCCGGAGCATATTCAGGCGGCGCTGGCGTTCGCAGCGGAATTGGCGCATGAACGCGTTGTGCCGATTCCCGCTTGAGCGGTGCGGTTCAAGCTTGACGAGAATCCTCCGCGGATCGCGCGCGAACGACTGGAATTGCAGGGATGGAATGTCCACGATGTGCATGAAGAAGGATTGGCGTCTGCGATCGACCAGCTGATCCAAGTGGCTGAATGAGAATGCTGCAAGATCAGACTCTCAATGAAAATAATGCAGACAACAGTAGAACTGATACTGAG
>JBBSTN010000328.1:0-3967 GCA_038235845.1 Gemmatimonadales bacterium
ATACTATCCGAAAATCGGTGCTTCGTACCTGATTTCCGAGGCGGGATATTTCCCGAAGCCAAACTTCCTCAACTCGCTGCGCGTTCGAGCCACGTATGGCGCCTCGGGCCAGATTCCTGGTCCATCGGACGCCTTGCGCTACTTCTCGCCTTTCTCGGCGACCCTTCCAAATGGTACCGATGCGCCTAGCATATCTCTGGGAGCTTTGGGCAATGCCACGCTCAAGCCGGAGTTTTCAGCCGAGACAGAAGCGGGTTTCGACCTCAATATGTTTTCCGGCCGCACCAACATCGTGTACACCTTCTACAACAAGGAGACGACAGACGCGCTTATCAGCCGTCAGGTTGCACCGTCTCTCGCCGGGTTGGCCACACGGTTTGAGAACATTGGAGACATCCGTAATACCGGCAACGAAATAGAGCTCAATCAGACCGTGTATGATTCTCCGAAGTTCGCCGCCAGTTTCAGCTTCACTGGTTCGACGAACAACAACAAGATGACCAGGATTGCCGACGGTGTTCCGGCGCTTTTCACCGGTAACAGAAACACACAGCGCAATCAGCCTGGTTATCCGCTTTATGGATTGTGGAGCAAGACGTACACCTATGCTGATGCTAACAACGATGGAATACTTGCCCTCGACGAGCTCACCTTCAGCGACTCTTCAACATTCATAGGGCCGAGCTTCCCCACCAAAGAAGCAGCTTTTTCGCCTACATTGGAGTTCTTCGGTCGTAAGCTGCGATTCTCGGGTTTAGTCGATGGAAAGTTCGGGTATAAGAAGTTCAACAACACACTTCGCCATCAGTGTCAGGGCGGCGCTTCGTGCCAGGGTCTTTACGACAAGAACGCATCTTTTGAAGTGCAGGCCAAGGCACTGGCGGCCAACCAGAAGGGCGTATTCGTCGGATTCTTCGAAAATGGCGACTTCGTACGCTTCCGGGAGGCGTCAGTTTCGTACGAGCTTCCGACCAACTGGGCAAATGCAGTTCGTGCCCAGCGTTGGACGGTGATTCTCACCGGGCGCAATCTCGGCGTGAGTACCAATTACCTGGGTGTCGACCCGGAAGCGGCGCAGTCCAGCAGCGATTCGCGTGGCAACGAGGAATACTTTGCCACCGCACCCAATCGCTATTTCACGCTCCGATTTAACTTTAACTTCTGAGGCTCCAGCACCCATGCATCTTTTTTCACACGCGCGCCGGTCATGGATTCCGGCGAGTACGCTGCTAGGCTTTGGTCTCCTCAGCGCCTGTTCAACGAGCACGCTCGATGTAACCAATCCTGACGTTATCGGCATAGGAAACGTAGCGAACCCCAGCGGAGCCGTCGCACAAAGGAATGGCGCTATTCAGGATTTCACTCAAGCGTTCTCAGGTACGCAGGACGGCTTTGTCGTCTCCACCGGAAATATGGCCGACGAGATCCTGGCCACGGACACATTCTTCGATCGGTTGCTTCCCAACGAGCGAAATACCACGAACAACCTGCCTGGGCTTGATTCATGGTATCTGAATATGCACAGGGCACGTGCTGGTGCTACACGAGCGATCAAGGTTTGGGCTGAAATCAAGCCGGCATCCAAAGATACGCTGGGCGAGCTCTATGCTATCCGGGGAATGGTGCAGGATTTCTTCGGAGAGGCTTATTGCAGTGGAGTGCCGTTTAGCGAAGAAAACGGAACCAGTGAAGTATTCGGAGAGCCGCTCACGACGGCGCAGATCTTCATGACGGCAGTAGCATCGTTCGACACAGCTGCGACAAATGCCACCAGTGCGACAAACAAGAATCTGGCGGCAGTTGGTAAGGGTCGGGCTCTGCTCAATCTCGGCCAATTCGCGCAGGCGGCTGCTGCCGTTGCTGCGGTTCCGACAAATTTTCAGTATAAGACCTACCACTCGAGCGCTAGTGGACGCCAGTACAACGGCATCTGGTCGGCTACGGTTGTCGCAAGCTCCAGATACACGGTGGCCAACAACGAAGGTGGCAATGGTTATAACTATCTTCAGACTCCGCCCGATCCGCGCATGCCTTGGGTACCGTCAACTCGTGACGGCTTCGACGGTACAACTCAGAATCTGCCCACACAGCAGAAGTATCCGACGCAGTCGAGTCCAGTAGTGGTTGCCGACGGTATCGAAGCTCGGCTCATCGAGCTCGAAGCACGTCTGCAGGGCGGCGCCCAGGCAGATCGTGACGCGGTATTTGCGGGCCTCAATTCGCTCCGGGCAACCGGTGGCGTTGCTGGCCTGACTCCGCTCGCTACTGCACCCACCACACAGGCTGCTGCGGTAGATCAGTTCTTCCGCGAGCGTGCAGCATGGTTGTGGCTTACTGGCCATCGCCTTGGCGACATGCGTCGCTTGATTCGCCAGTATGGTCGCAATGCCAACACTGTATTTCCAGTCGGACCAGTTATCACTCGCGCCGGATCCACTTACGGCAACGATGTGAACTATCCTGTTCCGTTCAATGAAACGGCAAATCCGAATTTCACAGCTTGCATCGACAGAAATGCGTAGCAGCAGGGTGACTCAACGCTTGTGACGATGGCGCAGTTGCGTCGATAGTAGTCGAGTCGTTGTGCAGCATGGAGGGCGAGCCAGAGATGGCTCGCCCTTTTGCGTGTGTGCCCAGCATGGGCACTGGTTAGGAGGTGAACGCCCTCTGCGGAGTTTATGCTCACCATTGCATATAGGCTGGGAGCCACCAGCACCGCTGGTGCTGACATCTGACAGCCGATGCTCGTCGCTCAACCCGCCGTGATGCCGATAAACCCCGTGCCGCCCCGGCGCTAAGAATTCCAGTTTCCCGAGGCTAATCCAACTCACCAAGTGTTTACCGTCCAACTGTTTACCGTCCAGCAACGAATGTCGCGCAAATCGCGCATTGCTGCGTGCTGTTACAGTGTGACGGCTTCGTCATACTCGAATTTGAATGAATTCAAGTGAGGCCGGTGTCTGCATTTGCCAGCGTCACTGACACTCGCCAATTCATTCGAAAGGACTTACAACATGACAAGGCATCGCTTCACGAACTCTTCGCTGCTGTTCCTCGCAGCTTCCGCGTCACTCGTCGTCGGCTGTGACGACATCACCAAAAATTACGAGGCAGACAACTTCAAGTGTGACGCAAACAATGGCGGTCTTTCGCTTCCCGCTGGCTTCTGCGCTGTAGTCGTGACCACCAATGCCGGTCGTGCACGTCACATGGCGATTCGCGACAATGGCGATTTATACGTGGCGATCGACCCAGATCCCATGACGAAAGTTGGAGGCGGTGTACTCGCTCTTCGAGACACCGATGGTGACGGCAAGGCAGACATCGAAATGCGCTTCGGTACCATTGGTGGCAATGGCATCGATATACGCGGCAACGATCTCTATTTCTCGCCCGACGATCGAGTGTTGCGCTACACTCTCGCGGCCGGTGAGCTGGTGCCGAGCGCGGCGCCGGTGGTGCTCGTGAGCGGTCTCGCTTCTAGCGGCGATCATCATCGGGGGACGGTTAAGATTGCTCCCGACGGTGCCACAATGTTCGTCAACATCGGCTCGGATGGGAATAGCTGTCAGGTGCAGAATCGCGTCGACTTTTCCCCGGGCATCGACCCATGTCCCGTACTGGCGGAGCGCGCCGGAGTTTGGCGGTTCAGCACGACGCAGCCGGGTCAAACGCTGGCAAGCGGTACCCGTTACGCCACAGAAACCCGCAACATGAATGCGTTGGCCATCAACCCAACCGATGGCAAGCTTTATGGCGCACAGAATGGTCGGGATCAGTTATTTGATAATTGGCCCAACCATTTTACCGCGCGCGATGATGCACTTCTTCCTGGCGAAGAACTTTTTCTGCTCGAACCCGGAAAGTTATATGGATGGCCGTATTGTTTCTGGAACGGAGAGCGGAAGCAGAAAGTGCTGGCACCCGAGTACGGTGGTGACGGGCAGACAATCGGACGATGCGCGCA
>JBBSTN010000329.1:0-3948 GCA_038235845.1 Gemmatimonadales bacterium
CAAATCGACTTCAGATTTGAGACGCAAACTGATGCAGTACATTCGTGCACACAACAAAATCTGTCAGCCCATCAAGTGGTCGTATTCCAATCCCAAGCATCGCATCACTGCACCAAGAACTTCAGTTACGAGCCACTAGGGCGCCAGTTTCCGAAATACGTTCGGCCCCACGCAATGCGCAGGGTGATACAGCAGTGCCAATGGTGTCGACGAACGCATTGCTGTCTCTCCAAGCCGATTCGGGAGATGCCATGAAATCGACGGTCATTTCTGCTGTTGAGATGGGGCTTGGTGCAGCGAGCCGAGCGTTGAAGGATTTGAATGTCGACATGTCACTCGGCGTAATCTCAGCGAGTGACACCAGCGAGCGTCGGGCGTTGCTCGCCACAATTTTGAAAACTGAATCGAGTTCCGAGTTGCGCCGCGTTGCCGCCTGGGGGCTAAGTAAATTCGCGCGCGATCCTGTTGCGGCGGAGGCCTTGGCCAACGCGCTGCGCCGCGATACTTCCGAGGCCGTTCGTGAAATGTCCGCATGGGCACTTCAATCTGCACGACGTCAGTCTGTCGCCACTGCGTCGCTCGTCTCAGCGATTCGGCGCGACAATAGTAGCATCGTGCGGTTGACCGCAGTGTGGAGTCTGGCCTCCACGGGACATCGTTCGGATTCTGCTACAGTGAGCGCGCTGGCGTTTGCGCTCAAGGATTCCGACGCTCGTATTCGCGAGATGGCGGCTTGGGCCCTCGGCTCTATCTCATTGCGCACTGCGCCATCGGAACTTGTCGCCGCGACGGAAGACAGTAACAACGATGTCCGCATTTCTTCCGCATGGGCGTTGTACGAAATCGGCGACGCATCTGCTGTAGACGCACTTGATACGGCTTTGCGCAACGAGAAGGTGAAGGAAGTGCAGCTGGCGCAGGTACGAGCACTCACATCACTGGGTGAACCAGCTATTGCTGTCATCAAGCGACTACTCGACGATCCAAACCCAGAAATCAAGACCGTGGCGGTCAATGCCCTGGCCGGAAGTCGCGCCAATAAAGCGTGGCCACGTCCACGTCCACTTCCTCGCCCTTTCCCGTAATCCAGCTTGTAGGCGGGCGATAATAGTCAAGTAAGCACGATTCACGTGAACGATTATCGCCCACGGTTTTACCCTTGTGTGCTGATTTTTCAACACTTAACTGGTTATTCGATGTCCACTAATTACGCCCCTTCAAAACAGCGCCGATTATGGTTGCTGCCGTTCATGTTCATTGCGTGCACTAGCAGCAATGCCCAGGCCGCGTCGACGGCAAACGGCACCGCGGTGGCCGTTTCCTCCGCGCGTACCACCGACATCTCGACGCTTCTCACTGCCGCCCACGGCGCGCCGCCTCCGGTTTGTGCGCTGGCCGCACGTTCGATCGAATCTCTCCAATGGCGAGACGCATCGAGTGATGCGCCGAGCACCCCATTGCGCGATGAACAGCTCGCGTTGCAGCGCACGATGGATGAGGCGAGAAATGATGGGAATCGCGGCACTGTGCTGTTTACTGCGGCGGAACAACAGCTGTTGCTGGAGAATTTTTCCAATCCTGATCGGTGCGTAAGAGAGTTGTCCGTTCGACTCCTGGCGACAACGCGGCGCACTACGGCTATGGATGGCATTTCCAGTGCGCTGGTGGAGCGACTCCGGGCAGTCGACGTGACGACACGCGAAGCGGCAACACTGGGTTTGGGGCTGTTGTCGCCAACCAATGCGACCTCGGCGTTGCTCGCTGTTCTTCGCGATCCGTCGGCCTCGGTGCGCGCCAATGCCGCCTGGGCGCTTGGCCGTATAGATGACGGTCGTGCGCTGGGTGGTTTGATGGACGCGATGCGCGACCGTGATGAACGGGTGCGCGTAGCCGCCGTGACCGCGCTCGGGCAGTTGGATTCCACGGCAGCCATTGACGCACTCATCGGTGTGCTCGAGCGCGACAGCGTGGCGGCGGTGCGTCGTGTTGCGGCGTGGGCACTCAGCGAGCTGAATGCGGAGAGTTCGGTGCGCTCACTCGCTCAGACGCTGCGAAACGATCGCGATGCCGGGGTGCGAGAAATGTGCGCCTGGGCGTTGGGTCAATTGGATAGCCATGACGGGATAGATGAATTGTTGGCTGCCCTTCGGCGCGACCAATCGCCCAAGGTGCGCGAAACATCAGCATGGGCTCTTGGACAGTTACACGATGAGCGTGCGGCCGACCTTCTCGGCGAGGCACTGACTACCGACACCGACAAGGGCGTGCGCGGTACGTCCGCGTGGGCTACCGGACAGCTCCATATCAAGTCCGCGCCCTCTGGGTTGGTTAAAGCACTAACCGATGCCGATGAAGTCGTGCGCTTCAAGGCATCGTGGGCGCTGTCTGAGATTCGTGACGAGCGTACTGTCCCAGCCGTTCGCTCTGCTTTCGAAAAAGAGAGTCTTAGTGGAGCACGGCGCGCGCAGCTTCGGTTGCTGCTGTCATTTGGTGAGCAGTCAGAATCACTACTCAAAGAGTTGCTTCTCTCGCCCGATTCCAACGTACGAGAAGCAGCAGTGCGAGGCTTGGCAGGGCGAACGCGTGTGAATCCCTGGCCGTGGCCTGCTCCTCGTCCCCGACCATTTCCATGAACATCGAGAACGCTCCCGTGAAAAGAACCTTCCCGATTGCCACCTTCGGATTCACAGTGTTTGTGGTCTGTGCGTTGAGCATGATCCCGAAGATCGTGGTTGCGCAGACGCATGCGGCTGCGCACTCGAAAGCAGTGCCAACGGCCGTGGCGTCGGAAAAACAGGGATCAATCAAAGTTGACGGACGAATTGATGATGCGGCTTGGCAAAACGCGAACGCCATTACCGAATTTCAGCAGTTTGATCCCGATCATGGCACGCCTGCAAGTGAACGGATGGAAGTGCGTTTTCTCTACGACGACCGGGCGCTATATGTAGGCGCACGTCTGTATGACAAGCAGGGGCCCAACGGAGTGACAAGTACTGTGGTGCGTCGCGACGCCTTCTTCAACTCTGATTATTTTGAAGTCGTGATCGATGGATTTCACGATCACCTTGGGCGCGCATTCTTTCAGGTCAACCCAAGCGGTTCGCGCACCGACATGCAGGGGTCGGGCGGAAGCTGTTGCGACGCAGGTTGGGATCCGGTGTGGGAATCACAAACATCCATTGATTCGTTGGGCTGGACGGTTGAGATGCGCATTCCCTACAACCAACTGCGATTCTCCCGCGATCCCGTGCAGACCTGGGGTCTCCAGGTACGTCGGTTTCTCAAGCGTCGAAACGAGACGGACCAGTGGGCCATGTGGGAGCGCAATGACAATGGCGGGCCACAACGCTTTGGTCACCTTGAAGGCATGCGGATAGCTGGCTCATCACGCGATCTGGAAATCCTGCCGTATGTGGCCAGCCAGGCGTCGCGAGTTGCCGCCGCCCCGAATGACCCGTTTCACAGTGGGACCCAGTCGAAGGCACGAGTTGGTGTGGATATGAAATACTTGCTCACCCCTAACCTCACACTGGACGCGACCATCAATCCTGATTTTGGCCAGGTAGAGGTCGATCCGGCTGTCGTCAACTTGTAAGCGTTTGAAAATTTCTTCTCCGAGCGTCGTCCATTCTTCGTGTCAGGATCGGGTGTATTCAACTTCGGCAATTTTCGATGCAATTTTTGCAGTAACGTCTCGAGCCTGGATGCGTTTTACTCGCGGCGCATTGGGCGTTCACCCAGCGGGGCTGACCTGGCGTACGCCAAAGGCGAGTTTGCCGATGTACCGCAGGCTACATCAGTGTTGGGAGCCGCCAAGGTGACCGGACGGACGTCGTCGGGCTATTCCGTTGGCCTCCTGAACGCCGTGACCGGAAAAACGACGGCAGATGTGCAGCTGCTTGACGGCACACGCACCACGCAGGAAGTGGAACCGCTGGCCAACTA
>JBBSTN010000330.1:0-3946 GCA_038235845.1 Gemmatimonadales bacterium
GGACTGTCTGCGTCTCCGCGGCAAAAGCTCATTCGAAGTGTGCTTGCGGTCGGACAGGTTGCGTTGGCTGTTGTGCTGCTTGCTGCGGCCGGGCTCATGTTGCGGAGCTTCGACCATCTTCGACAGGTGGATCCGGGTTTCAACGCTTCGGGAACGCTCGTCTTCGATATTTCCTTACCGTACACTGAGTACGATAAGCGTACACCCGCGATTGCCTTCCATCAGGAGTTGCAGCGTCGTATCGCCGAGCTACGCGGGTCGTTGCGGTGGGTGCTTGAGCGATGTGCCGCTCGAGGGATATGGCACCGGCTGCACAGGGATTTTCCGTGAGAACGAGCCGTGTGCTCCCGGTGAGCAGAGTCCATGTGTTTCGACTCCAACTGCATAGCGCGGTTTCTTTGAGTCTCTGAGACTTCCTGTAGAAGGAAGAACTCCCGAGTGGCGCGACGTCGCCGCGCGGACGCAAGCAGTGATTGTAACAAAAGCGCTTGCCGATCGACTGTGGCCGAATCAGTGTTTTATGTGATGCTGCTTTCCTTATGGTTGGCGGCAAGCGGGGTAGCTCTGGGAATTTTCGGAGCACCCGTCATTACGAGAGTCATGAGCGCCCTACTTTTTGAGACAAGCCCCACCGACCCCTGGGTTCTTGGATCGGTGTCCGCCGCCTTGCTGCTAGTGGCGACGGCGGCCAGCCTTGGCCAGCCTGACGCGGCGCGCTCATCGAGCCCGCTGAGGCCATGAGAGATCGAGTTAGGCGGGCGATTCCGAGTTCGGCGCAATAAGCGCGCCTGGTACACTCCTCAGCTTCCTTTCGGAAAGTTTGAGTTATTATCGGTTTCCGTTACCGGTAGCGGAATGCATGTCTGGCTACCGATGGGAGCAAATCCCGGTTTGAAATAGGTTGATCCCGGAACCGGCAGGCCGATGACGGCAGCGGGATTCCGTCGGAAGTCACCCATGTGCTGTCCTTCCAACCAGAAATCCAGGCTCTTTTGCAGCATCAATTCCGCAAGTACGCTGGCTGCATCCGTTGCACCCGCGTACGCCGGCTTGCTGTTCGCAGCACGGCGGGAAGCAATGAGAGCCAATTGGTCCGCAACGGTACCTGCTTCGGCCGCGATGTAATTGGCCTCCAGCTTCGACGCCACCCGCACTGGCGACGTGAAGGCTGGATACTTGTCCTGAATGAAGAACGGCCCCGCGTTCGCATCCTGCGCGGAGAGGTTGTGTTGTGCGGGAGCTTTGAACATGATGCGCGGATCGCTGAACGTGCGATAGAGAGGTGCTACCGAAATCGAACCGCGATCGCTTGTGAACTGCCAGAGTCTGTTATTGAGACGGGTTCTGTTTCCGGCATCGTCCACAAAATTGAAGTTGAAGGAAAAGCCTTCTGGTACTGCATTGGCGTCAGCCAGCGCCTGTGCCTTTTGCCCTTTCTGCAGATACGCTCTTGCGCGACCAACTCGTGCAACATTTGCAAGCTGAACTCCGGCCGTAGTTCCGTTGGCAGTTCCTTTGTCGATCGCCACCGTGAAATTTGCAATCGCGGAATCAAGCATGTTGGTGGTCGTCAGGGGTGGACCTCCATATGCTGCACCCTGACAGAAGTATTCCGCCATCAGCTCGAACGAGTATCCAAGCCAGGTGCTCGTTCTGACGAAGTTGATGTTGGTTGTGGGGTTCGGCAGGTCGAGCAGCAGCACCTGATGAGCGCCGGCAGCAGCTTGTGAAATTGGAAACCAGAGATCTGCGCTTAGTGAGCCGTTCGATGTCGAAACATCTCTCCGACCGAACTCGTTTCGAGTTGGAAACGTCTCTGATACGACGGCCTCGCCTGTGAACCACGCACCATACATGATGGCCCAACCGAGCGCTGATGCATACGATTGTTGTGCAGAGTTGGCCAGAGTTGACGCGAAATCGACTGGATCGACGGAATTGAAGTCCAGAAGATTAGGATTGTCCGGCTCGAGAATTTTCGCGCAACCGGAGGCGACCGACAGCACGGCTGTCACAACTGCGACGAGTGCAACTCGTCCTACGTTCAATGAGCGCATGATCGGATTCCCGTCGTGGTCAGAAAGTGATGTTAAGGCGAAGAAGAGTTGTACGCGGTGACGCCTGAGTCAAAAAGTCGTCGCGCGAAAACTGCCCACCAGCATTGGAGATGACTTCGGGGTCGGGGCCTTCGAAGGCCTTGTTCTTCCAGAGCTTCACGTTTTGTACAGCAAATGCCAGGGATGCGCTTTGTGCCTTGCCCATGAAGCCGATGTAGCGACTGGGAATATTCCACGTTGCACTGATCTCACGCAAACGAACGAAATCGCCCGGCTGAATAAAGCCGTCACGTGCTTCTCCAACCGTTGTGGCTGCTCCGTTTTCCTGCACGAACGCCGGTTGACCCGGCGTGGGGTTGCCATACTTTCGCAATCGCTGGAGGCGGGTTTGTTGAAGAGTATCCAGCCGGAGATTGCTGCGCACCAGCTGAGTTTCGCGGAAGTAAGCAGTGTTGTTATACACGCTGAAATTTCGCTTGGTATCGAGCTGTCCGGTGAGACGGAGCTGCCGGAAAAGCGTGAAGGTAGTACTTAGTGTGCCCTCGAACGTCGGGAAGACATTGCCGACAACTTCGAAAGTATCGGCGACAGTAACGACGCCGGTGGCCTCGTTGACATTGCGAATCCGCTTCGACACGAAAGAGCCGAGTTGATAACCTTCGGTGAATCGATTGAGCGTGCCGAATGGAGAGACTCCGCCCAAATCGGTCAACTCGTTTTTGAGTGTGGCCATACCAACCAGGAAGTCCCAGTCAAACACTCGCGACTTTATGGGTGTAGCCGAGACCGATACTTCTACGCCGGCGTTCCGCACACCTCCGATGTTAACCTGCGGATTCTCCGTAAACCCGAGCGACGGCGGCAACGGACGATTGAGTATGAGATCTTTCGTTCGCTTGTCGAACCGCGTGAACTCAACCGAGACACGATCGCTGAACAAGCTCATGTCAAATCCATATTCCAGCTCAGCGCCACGTTCCGGTTTGAGATCGGGATTACCGGGGTTTCTTGGCACTGCACCAGACTCCACCACGATGCCGTTGATGCTGGGCTGAGCTGACAGCGTCTGCAACGCCGCACCTGCACCCGGCGCCCGTCCGGTTTGACCATATGCAGAGCGTAGCCTGACCTGACCAAAGAAAGATCGAAGCGGTTCGAAGAAGGGTTCTTCGCTGATCACCCACGAAGCACCGACTTTGGGCAGCACAGCAGGAGCTACCTGACTGCCAAATACCGAGAACTCGTCGACGCGAACTCCAACATTGACGAACCGTCGGTCGCTGTTTGCCAGCTGCGCCTCGGCGACATACCCTCGTTGCCGAACCTCATTACGCTGACCGGTACCAGATGTCGTCGATGCAGACGACGGAACGTTGTTGGCGTTGGTTACAAAGCCGATTCCGGTAACAGTGATGAAATCGTTTCTCGTGCTGATAAACTGAATACCGCCGGATCCGTTCACCGCCCACTTGCCTTCACTTCCAAAGCGATGTTTGAGATTACCGAGATAATCGACGGTATAGCGCTCCACGCCAGTACGTTGCTGAAAGTTCTGTCCCGTGTTGAGCAGGCCGGAGTAAGAGCCACGTGAGTTTTTCGGGAAGTAGGCGGTGATCTCGTCGTTGACCAGATCTCCGCCAAGCGTGAGCTTATTGGTGAACCAGCCGGTGGGGATATAGTTCACTGTAATTCCGACGGTGTTCTGTCGGGTGACTACATCACTCTTGACGGCGATGATTGCCTGGAGATCGCGCTGTACACCAAACCAGCCGTTGGCCCCAGAACCATCTGTAGTTCTCGTGGTCGGGCTGCCGAGCAGGCCGCCGCCAAGGAATCCGTAGATATTGTTGTCGTTCTGAGGTGCGTTGAGGCGGTTCTGTCCAAGGGCA
>JBBSTN010000331.1:0-3923 GCA_038235845.1 Gemmatimonadales bacterium
CTACCTCTCGAACAGCTGATTGGAGCAAACCTGCAAGCGCTCTTCCCGGGGATGCAGGTGCTGCGGTGGTTCACTTTCCGAATTACGCGCTACTCCGATCTCGATCTCGGACAGATAGATCAGCCAGACGACTTGCTGGAAACGATCGAGCAACAAGTGTTTCAGCGTCGGTTTGGCGAAGTGGTCCGCCTCGAAGTGCAGCGTGATATGCCAGCATCGATTCGGACCCTGCTTCTCGAGGAGTTGAACGATCATGACACGCAGGCGGTTGCGCCGCTGGTGGAGGGCGACGTTCACGACATCGATGAGCTACTCGAACTGGGCGACCTGATGATGTTTGCAGGACTCGACATGGCAAATCTTCGCGATGATCCGTACACGCCCGTTGTTCCTTTGGCGCTACGGGACAATACGAGATCGATATTCGACATCCTTCGCGAACGTGACGTGCTGTTGCATCATCCATACGAGTCATTCTCCTCTTCAGTCGAGGCGTTTCTGGATGCAGCAGCACACGATCCAAATGTGCTTGCAATCAAACTCGCGCTTTATCGGACTTCTGGAGACACCGCTATTGTACGCGCGTTGTCCGAGGCGGCGGAACAGGGAAAGCAGGTTGCCGTTCTCATCGAACTTCAAGCACGTTTTGACGAACAGAACAACATTTCGTTTGCCCGGACGATGGAAAGTTTTGGAATTCATGTTGCGTACGGGCTTCCTGGCCTCAAGACGCACGCGAAGACAGCGCTTGTCGTCCGTCGCGATCCCGATGGAATTCGTCTTTACGTTCACATTGGAACCGGAAACTACAATTCCAAGACGGTCCGCCTATACACCGATATGGGATTTCTTACTTCCAACGCTGACATTGGCGCCGACGTAGCGGATCTGTTCAACTCTCTTACTGGAGTCTCGCGGCAGCGATACTATCGGAAGCTTCTTGTAGCCCCGTCTAACCTGCGTGAACGTACCATGCAGCTCATCGAGCGCGAGGCGGAGCATGCGCATGCGGGAAAAGGCGGAAGAATTATTGCGAAGATGAATGCACTCGTCGACCCCGAAATAATCGCCGCGCTCTATGGTGCCTCCAGTGCCGGTGTCGAGATCGACCTCATCGTGCGAGGAATCTGCTGTCTTGTGCCCGGACTGCCAGGGGTGAGCGAACGGATACGGGTAATCTCGATTGTCGGACGCTTTCTGGAACATTCCAGGATCGTATTTGTCGCTAACGCCGGTACGCCTGAATACTTCATCGGCTCAGCCGACTGGATGCCTCGCAATCTCGATCGTCGAGTCGAAGTTCTCGTACCCATCGAGAATCCACAATTGCATAATCAGATTCAGTCCGTTCTGGAAGCATCACTGCAGGACAACAGACTTGCGTGGGATCTCGACTCCGACGGCAATTACGAGCGGCGAATGCCGGTAGCGGGATACTCGCTCTCGACACACGAGCTGTTCATGAGAAACCCGTGGGGCGAGGTCGATACAATCATTCCAGCAGAGTCGCCTACAACAGCTGCAGCGGCCGACAAGAGTAAGCGCAAGTCGTCACGGAAGTCGAAGGGTAACGCGCGAACGGAAGGCAAGGGACGCACTGAGCCTGTAAGGGAGACTTAGCGGCTTAGTTCGACCTTGGCTCAATCCATGTCGTCGTCGCCATGTCGAAACACTTTGCCATCGGCGGCAATCAACTCGATGTCTCTGCCCAGTTCCGCCTCGAGAAGTGCACGCTTGCGACTTGCGCCCCAACATTCGAGGCGGACACTGGTGGCACCTTCTATTGGTACCACACTTATCCGCAGGGCCTCGCTTGTCCATCGAACATCCAGCCGGGCAACGGCCCCGATGTGTCCGCGATCGAAGCCGTCAGCGAAACGAAGGAGCGCAGCGAGTTTGACAATTCGCTTTCGCAACGTTCTTTCGAGACTCGAATAGCTGCGATGTTTCCTTTTCGGTGGCGCTCCGCGGTGGTATCGCGCGACATGTGCTACAAGAAGTTTCTCGGTCGGCGTCATGCCGAGCAGGTCGGCATGTGAAATGAGATGGAAGGAGTGCTTGTGGTGATTCTCGTAGTTTATGTGGTAGCCGACATCGTGAAGTAGTGCAGCATCGGCGAGCACCTTTCGGTCTGGATCGCCAAGGCCCATGCGAGGCGCTAACGCATCGAATAATTGAAGTGAAAGCTTCTGAACCGTTCGGGCATGCGGTTCTTCATAGTGGCAACGTTCGGCGAATTCTCTTACGGATCGTTCTCTCGCTGAGCCGGGATCGGCGATTACCGGTTGTACGCGCGCGGATTCCAGCAAAAGACCTTCGCGAATGCCGAACGCAGAGATGAGAATGTCATGCGGATCAAATCTGGCGACAACTTCGGCCGCAACCCCGAGGCCCGCAACGATGATGTCCGAGCGTGCCGGATTGAGGCCAGGCACGTTCGCGCGTTCGTCGGAGTCGAGTCTCTGCAGCCAGTCGAGTGCATGCTCGAGTTCAACGCGCGAGACCCGCGTGCCGTGCGAAGACTTTGCGGTGAATCCCTGACGCGCCATGACGATGCGTGCGAGGTTCGTGAAAGTGCCGCCCGATCCAATCGTCTGCGCTCCACGCCAGTCTTTCGCGGGAAGAGTATCGCGAAGACCTTCACGAACATGTTCACGAAGTGCCCTCACACCCCTTACCCGGACCTGTGGGCTAAGGAAGCGCTCCGTTAATCGAACCGCTCCAAAGGGAAGTGACGCAACCCGTTCGATCAAACCATCCTTCGCCAATACGACTTCGAGCGAACCCCCGCCGATATCCATCACCACCGAGCGGCCCGCGCCAAGTTCGAAATGTGCAAGAGCGCTTCGAAAGCATAGCAACGCCTCCTCTTCGCCAGAGAGCAGCCGAATTTCAACGCCCGCTTGCTCCCTGACCCTGCTAACAAACTCGGGCCCATTCGACGCGTCCCGCACCGCGCTCGTGGCGACGACTTCTATCCGAAGTACATCGAGCTGTCTGGCCAACGTGGTCATGCGCGAGATGGCAGCTACGGCAGCAGCGATCGAGGCCTCGGAAAGACCACCGCTCTTCTCCAGACCTTCCCCGAGCCGGGGCATTGCTTTCATCTCGTCGACAACCCGAATCTGACCCGTCGACGACACGTCGGCCACGATCTGTCGCACAGAGTTTGATCCCACATCGATGGCTGCGATTCTTACATCGCCAGGTGGAAGCAATTCGAGGTTGGAACGCGTCACAGAATTGTCGTCACGGGCAGTGTTGTGGCATAGCCAGAACCGCAGGCTGATCGATTACCGAGCGCGAAGTCATCGGGTCCTTGTAAAGCCAACCGATTTGATGGTCGAGTCGAGTTGATCGAGAACGCGCGACGCGGTGGACATGGGTAGTGGAACATAGCCTAGTTGACTGGCGATATCAGTTCCATCGGTCAGGGCCCAGTGCACAAACTGAACGAGTTGCTCGGTTTTTCTTTCCCCGATATCTTCGGGAATTATAAGCAACCATGTGAACGACGCGATCGGGTACGATTGATCACCCCGCGCATTTACCAGAGATCCCCGCAAATCGCTCGTCAGTTGATTCGCGTTTGCACTAGCCGACGCTGACGCAACCTCGAACGACATCGGAGCGATAAATCTCGCCGAGCTATTCTGGATGTGCGCAACTGAAAGCCGATTCTGGCGCGCATAAACGACCTCCGCATAGCCTATCGAGCCAATCGTGGCCTTAACCGATGCTGAAATGCCTTCGTTCCCCTGGCCACCTGAGCCCGCAGGCCATTTGATCTGCATTCCTCTGCCAGGCCCCTTGGCCCAGTCGTCGCTTACCGCTGAGAGGTAGTCGCTCATGATGTACGAAGTACCACTTTCATCCGCGCGATGGACTACTCGTATATCTCGATCTGGCAGTTCGGCGCCCAC
>JBBSTN010000332.1:0-3906 GCA_038235845.1 Gemmatimonadales bacterium
ACGTCCTCGGGTCGTGTACCCACCGACAAGGCGTATCGTACATATGTCGATTCCCTGATCCGCGTCGACACTATCACTCGAGAACACCGGCAAAAGCTTGCTGAAGAAATAAGGGGAGATAGCTCGGCAATCGAGACCATTCTGCGAACGGCGGCTCAATCACTGGGCGTACTGACACAGGAACTCGGAGTGGCGCTGGGGCCTCGTCTTGGTCGCGCTACGCTCCGCCAGATCGAACTGGTTCGAATGTCCACAGAGCGAATTCTCCTTGTACTGGGGCTCACAGGTGGGGCGGTGCGAACGGTTTTCGTTGACGTACCCGGAGTGATTGCCGATGCTGCCCTTGTAGAGATCACTATCGTCCTGAATGAGCGGCTGGCCGGTCTGACACTCGATCAGGTCAGCACCACGCTTACGGATCGTTTGCGAGACGTGCAGCCCACTGCCGGAAGCGCTGAACTGCTCAATATTTTCGTGCAGGAAGGAGAGCAGGTTTTTGGACGTGCCGCCGAACCGCTCGAGAGTGTCGTGATTGGACAAGCGTCCCTACTCGCGGATCAACCGGAGTTCTCGTCGGGCGAACGTATGCGGCAGCTGATCGAATTAACCGAGACACGGCAGCATCTCGCAGCAATGCTGGGCGGTCGACCCGGCGCAAACGGAGTGTCCATAATAATTGGCAATGAACATGGCGATCCGAAGCTCGATCCTTTTACCGTAGTTACCGCCGAGTACTCTGCGGGTTCGCTGAGTGGCGTAATTGGCGTGATTGGCCCAACTCGGATGCCCTACGACAAGATCATAGCGCTTGTCGGACATACATCTCGCCTCGTATCCGACCTGCTCTGCTGACGGGCCTTTGAACCGGCGCAGGACACAGCGCTAAATTGTTCTGGTTTCGCTGTTGTAGTCGGTGTTGTCCAAAGATCGTTTACCTCTGATTTTACATGGCTGAATTTTATTCTGTTCTTGGCGTTACGCGTGAAGCTTCCGATGAAGAGATCAAAAAATCCTACCGTCGGCTGGCGATGCAGTGGCATCCCGACAAAAATGGTGGAAGTAGCGCGTCCGAAGAAAAGTTCAAGGAGATAACCGAGGCGTACGACGTTCTGCGGGATCCGCAGAAGCGGGCCGCATACGATCGGTATGGCGAGGCTGGGCTGCGTGGCGGTCATGCGCAGTATCAGCATGTCGACTTGAGCGAAGCGCTTAACATTTTCATGCGTGATTTTGGTGGCCTGGGCGATCTCTTTGGCGGAGGCAATGGACGACGACAGAGCGGGCCGCGTGCGGGCTCGGACATAAAGCTTCCCCTGCCCATGACGCTCGCCGAGGTTGCCACTGGCATCGAGCGCAGCGTTGTGATCAAGGCGCTGGAGTCGTGCGACAAGTGTGAAGGTTCCGGCTCGGAGCCGGGCACAAAGCCACAAACTTGTGCGACGTGTCAAGGCGCGGGCGAAGTCCGCCGAGCTCAACGGTCATTTTTCGGGCAGTTTGTTTCCGTCGCGCCGTGCCCAACTTGCGCAGGCGAAGGCGTTGTCGTGTCCGCGCCATGCAAGAAATGCAGGGGCGAGGGCAGGGTAAGAGGGGAACGCACCCTCAAGATCAACGTGCCCGCGGGTGTATCCACCGGTCAGTATATGACCCTCCGTGGAGCCGGCAATGTCGGCCCGCGTGGTGGGCCTCGCGGTGACGTTCTGGTGGTGTTCGAGGTAGAGGACGACGAGCGCTTCGATCGCGACGGTGAAGACCTGTTCTGCGAGGCGCTGGTAACCTATCCGCAGCTCGTGTTCGGTGCCGACATTGAAGTTCCGGGAGTACTTGGCGACCTGTCTTTGAGGGTTCCGTCAGGTACCCAGAGTGGACAGGTCTTTCATCTCCGTGGACGCGGCTTGCCGCGAGTCAACTCCACCGGCATCGGCGACCTTCACGTCAAGGTGCAACTCTGGACTCCTCAATCGGTCGAAAGCGAAGAGGAGAGCATCATCAAACAGCTGGGCGCCATTCAGGGAGAAGCCCCCGTACGACGTGAAAAAAGCATCTGGTCGAAGATGAAAGAAGCGCTCGGTGCGTGATTCCGACGGCGACGAACAGGGCGTGAACCAGGACGAAATCCGATGGACAAGCGTGAAAGTCACGCCCGCGTCGAACGACCAACGTACCCGCCAGTCCTGCTTCGACACGCTGTTCGCATTGGGTTCAGACGGCGTTCACGATGACAACGGAGTGCTCGTCACTCATTTTCCGGCCGATGTGGACATGGCTCGGGTGGTCAGCGCATTCAACCAGCAGGAGTTTTCGGCAAAGCTCGAATTTGCACCTGTGAGTGCCGTCAACTGGAGCGAGGCCTGGAAGGACCGGATTACAGTGCATGCGGTACGCGATCTGACAATTGCGCCACCCTGGCTGTCGTCAGATCTCGACCCCGACCGAACGATTGTGATCGACCCGGGAATGGCCTTTGGAACTGGCGATCATCCGACAACTCGTGGCGTCGTGTATCTGCTGCAGGATGTTATCCGAAACGGCGATGTAGTTGCCGATCTCGGCTCGGGAAGCGCAGTGCTGAGCATAGCCGCCGCGAAGCTTGGCGCTGCGAGAGTGTACGCCATTGAAATTGATAGTGACGCGATAGAAGAGGCCAACCGGAATGTTCAGGTAAACGGAGTTGAGGATCGCGTACATGTCTTCGAGGCAGATGCAGCGGTTTTGCTGCCGCTTGTTAAGCCCGTGCGAGTTATCATCGCCAACATTATTTCCAGCGTGTTGCTCGATTTGCTTCCGCAAATGAAAACCGTCTTCACTCATGAGCAGGAACCTTTCCGCAACTCGACTGGCATTGCATTGCTGAGTGGCATACTCGTAGAAGAACGAGAGGATATGCTTGGCGCCTTCTCGAAGGGTGGCTGGCGTGTAGTGGCTGAGCTGCTCGAAGGTATATGGTGGTCGGTATCGATCGCGCCGGAGTAGCGGCTGGCCGCCCGAGCTTCGTTACCGCTGACGCGATCGTTGGCGGCTCGGTTTGTGTTCTGGACCAAGGTGCTGCGAGACATATCCGAGTGCTTCGGCTGGAAACCGGAGCGCGGGTTGGTATAAGGGACGGGCAGGGAAATGTGGCGGAAGGCGCGCTTGTGCGACTCACGAAGGATCAGGCGCAGGTGAGCGTCGAGAACGTTGAGTTTGTCGCGGCGCCTCCGCCTGTGCACTTGCTTGTGCCAGTCGCGGATCGCGATAGAATGTTGTGGTTGGCTGAGAAAGCGTGTGAACTTGCTTGTTCCAGTTGGCGGCCCGTGCTATGGCATCGCTCGAAGAGTGTTTCTCCAAGGGGAGAGGGCATGGTTTTTCAAGCCAAGACTCGCGCTCGAATGGTCGCAGCGCTGGCGCAATCAGAGGGAGCGTGGATTCCACAGATCTTTCCGGAAGCCTCACCCGAGCGCGCCATCAAGGCTACGCCCGTTGGTATTCGACTCACTCTCGACCCGGCAGGTGCTCCCATGACTGGCGCGGGCGCAATCGAGCTCCACGCTCCCATTACCATTGCACTTGGGCCGGAAGGGGGATTCGAATCGTCCGAGCTGGAAACGCTGGAGCTCGCCGGCTTTCGGAATGTGAGTGTGGGCGGAACTATACTGAGATTCGAAACTGCGGGTATTGCCGCCCTGGCAATTGCCCGGACAATCCTGCCAAAGCTGTGCGAAGTCGACTCTTGACCACATCCTGATGACGGAATCCTGTATTTTCTGCCGCATTCTCCGGGGCGAAGTTCCTGCTACCGTCGTCGCGGAAAGCGCCAAGGCCATTGCCTTTCGTGACCTTGACCCGAAGGCTCCTGTACATGTGCTCGTTGTTCCGCGCCGACATGTGGCGTCATTGGATGAAGCGTCCGATGCCACCGAACTCGGCGAA
>JBBSTN010000333.1:0-3887 GCA_038235845.1 Gemmatimonadales bacterium
CGATAACATAAGCTTCCATCGCGAAATATTCGGCAAGTCCAAGTGCGTCGAGCCGTGCGGCGGTGGATTTGTTTCGCTGCTCCACGCGCTGCCAGAATTCGCGCTCATCGTGACCGGGAAACGGAGCAGAATCTTTTTGC
The DNA here is from genome assembly GCA_038235845.1 of Gemmatimonadales bacterium. Taxonomy (GTDB): domain Bacteria; phylum Gemmatimonadota; class Gemmatimonadetes; order Gemmatimonadales; family Gemmatimonadaceae; genus Gemmatimonas. Next base: position 141 of record JBBSTN010000333.1, read on the forward strand.
GACTGATGCTTGAATATCGCCTGAATTTTCCGCGTCAACTCTTCCTGTGACAGTGGCACAAGAACAGTTGCCTCGCTTACCGGCCACTCCTGCCACGCTCCACGATAGAGCCAGGTCTGTGGTCGTTCGCGCGCGTTCGGGTCGCCGTACACAATGTCGGTCGCCTTGTCGATTGCTTCTTTGCACATCCGATGTGTTCCATGCGGATCCGACAGGTCACCCGCCACAAAAATCAGATCAGGGCCGATCTCCTCGAGCAAGTCGGCCACTATTTCCACGTCAGATGGGCCGATAGCATCCTTTCTGACCTTACCCGTCTGGTAAAACGGAAGGTTCAGAAATTTCGCATTCTCACGGCCGAGCCCCATAACCTCGATTCCACTGACTGCTTCAGCTTCGCGAATGATTCGCTTTACGTCCTGAACCTCCGGGATATCTACGTCACCCGACTTCTTTGAGCGCAGCGACGACCGCGAGAGTTCTACCATCGACTTGAGCGATCCCGCACGATTGTCCTGTTCGCGCTCCAGTCGCTCGAGAACCTCAAGGTATCGTCTGACTTCGTGATCGAAAACGGCAATGTTGCCGCTTGTCATGTAGGCAACCGTAATGTTGTTGCCATTCTCTACAAGCTTACGGAGTATGCCGCCCATGGAAATGACGTCGTCGTCGGGATGCGGCGAAAAACAGATTATTCGTTTACCCGTGGGGAGCTTGCTTCTTCCGCGAATCTTTGCACCAAGCGCGTTAAACACGAGTCCATTCACTGCGCCAGGCGAGCCATGTCGCGCGACCAGTGAGGACAGCTGATGCTCCGCATAGTCGCGCTGCGTAAGCTTGAGGATGGCCTTTCCGATTTCTGACGAAAGCCAGCTTACGGCGCGCAACTCCAGCTCTTCGTTCCACGCCACTTCGTCGACCAGCCAGGGCGTCGATATGCGAGTGAGATCGGATGCTGCGGCGTCGTCGAGATAAAGTACCGTCGCCGGCTGACGCTGCAGAAACGTCGCGGCAATCTCTCGATCGATATCACCTTCAACTGCTCGACGCACAATCGCTGACTTGTGTTCACCGGTTGCAAGCAGCGCAATCTCACGCGCTTCGAGGATCGTGGCGATACCCAAGGTGATCGCCTCGCGCGGCACGTTCTCTTCGCCGAAGAAATCTGCGGCCGCGTCCACGCGCGTGAGATTGTCGAGATGCACCAGGCGTGTTCTACTTGCTTCGCCAGAACCTGGTTCATTGAATCCGATATGCCCGGTTTTTCCAATCCCGAGCAGCTGGAAATCGATGCCCCCAGCTGCCCTGATCGCGGATTCGTAGCGGGCGCAATGTGCCTCGACATGCTCGCGGGAAACCGATCCGTCTGGAATGTGAATATTGAAGCGATCGATATCGATGTGCGAGAAAAGATTCTCATACATGAACCGATGATACGAGTGAATGCTCCCCGCATTCATCGGGAAGTATTCATCGAGGTTGAAGGTGACAACGTCCTTGAATGTCAAACCTTCGTTACGATGCATTCGAATCAATTCACGATAGACACCAATTGGTGTCGAACCCGTGGCGAGGCCCAACACGGCTCTACGGCCTTCTGCGTTGCGCAAACGAATGAGGCTGGCGATTCTTTCAGCCACCATTCGGGCCAGCCCAGCATGATCGTCAACGATCACAGTGCTGATTTTTTCCCTGGCCAGGTTGGCCGCACCGGCGTGCGCAAACGGATTTGCTCTAACGACCGCAGGCCCGCCACTCGAATCGAGTTGGCGAGCCTGGGAAGTTACGTGCGAGGTGTCGATGACACCTTGAGAGGTGTTCATAATCTTACGGTTATGAAGTCCTGAATTCTCGTTACTGTGCTGATCAAACCCAGACAATCAGGCCGAGAATGAACTTCCGCAGCCGCAGCCGCCTGTTGAGTTAGGGTTCTTGAATGTGAAGCCCGAGCCCTGCATGGACGTCACATAGTCCACGACTGTTCCCGTAAGATACTGCGCCGAAAACGGGTCGACAAACACCTTGAAGTCGTTCTGATCGAGAATGATGTCATCCTCGGCGCTTTTGTCTTCAATTACAAGATTGTACTTGAAGCCACTGCATCCGCCCGGCATCACCGACACGCGGAGACCGCCTTCCTCGACGGTAACACCTTCTGCTTCCATAAACTTTAAAACCTCAACCGCAGCGCCCGGTGTGATGTTCACCATGACTTCCGGCTGTTGCATCGTGCTCATCGCGAATCCTCCAAAGTGGCCGGTTACTCGCCGACCTGAGAAAGCGAATCGCTTGTGTCCCGCTGAAAAAGGGCTGTTATCCAAGCGTCGCAATATGTTGTTCCGCACCAAAGGAAGCTGCTACACCCCTGATCTTCTACTGTATACAGAATAACGGCAAAGTCGGTCCGTAACAACGTGCCTGTTGAGCGGATAGAGTGCCAAACTTCTCAGGGCAGACCCAGGGCGTTCACTGCCGCATTAGCCAAGGCGATGCGGACGGCACCGATTTTCCGATTTTCGCGGGTTGGATTGACGCGATTGGTGAGGAGGATAACAAAGATTCCCTTTCCCGGGTCGATCCAGATCGAGGTGCCCGTAAAACCGGTATGACCAAAGGCAAGCGATGAAAAGCGACTTCCCGAGCTGTTAGTGGAAGTCGGCTTCTCCCAGCCTAGCGCTCGGCTGGAAACTGACGGCGCCTGGACGCTGGTAAACTTGGCGATTACCGCTGCGGGCAGAATCCGAACTCCGTCGATCTGGCCCGCCCCGAGATACATCTTCGCAAAGCGTTCCAGATCCGCGCCCGTCGAAAAAAGACCCGCGTGGCCCGATACTCCGCCAATCGCTGCGGCGTTCTCGTCGTGAACTTCGCCCCGCAACTTGCGCTGGCGCCATGGGTCCTGCTCGGTCGGAGCAGTCCGGTTTCGCCATTCCGCAGGTGGCAGGTAGCGTGTATCGCGCATCCCCATTGGAGTAAAAATCCTCGCACTGTCGTAGTCGGCAAGCGGTAAGCCGCTCACGTGCTCTACAAGCTTGCCAAGCAACATGAAGCCGATATCGCTGTAGACGTACCGTACCCCGGGAACGGTGTCCGGACCTACGGCGAAGAGCTGCTGCACGACTGCGTTCGGACCAGCTGCTTCCTTGTAGAACGGTCTCCAGGCCGGCAATCCGCCGGAATGCGTGAGTAGCTGTCGAACGGTTATCGATGCTGCTCCCGGAGCCATCCACTCCGGCAAATAGCGCGCTACCGGCCCGTCGAGGTCTACCTTACCAGCTCCAACAAGCTGCATCACCGCAGTGGTGGTGCCGATGACTTTTGTCAGAGACGCGAGGTCCCAGACGGTTCTGGCATTCGGTCTGAACGAGTCTGCCTCGTCGAGCTGCCCGGCTCCGTATTCCGCAATGATTCCATCAACGGTGCCGATTGCAGCATAGGCACCCGGGAAAGCGCCGTCAGCGACCGCCATGTCGAGCACTCGCTTGAGGCTGTCCAGCGCAGCCCGCCGGTGAGCTTCGTCAACGAGCGGGGTAGCACGCAAACCTGGCGTGCCGGAAGCAGCGACAGATGCTCTGACAATTCCGTCGCCCCGTTTGAAATAACCGGGAAGAGTGACGGGCGAGGTCCCGACGATCTCGGAGGCTCCAAAAATTGCACGGGCAGCCGCCCGTTCGAGTGCTTCACCCCGCCCATATGTGACGAGATACGTGGGCACTGCCTTAAGCTGGCGCAACTGGTAGGGATTCC
>JBBSTN010000334.1:0-3881 GCA_038235845.1 Gemmatimonadales bacterium
CATGAAGCATGCGGATTCGTCGCACACGGCCCGTCGCCTCGTCGAGGAATGTGCGAAAGTCGCGTGAGTCGCGTGAGTCGCGTGAGTTGCGTGAGTCCCTATGCGCAAAACTCATTTACGCGAACCCGCGTACGAGAGAGTCTGATACGCAAAACTCATGTAGCTAACATGGCGCGCTCGTCATCCGGTTGCGGCGACCGTCTTACAAACCATTCTACGAGCAGGAGCGATATTGCGAGCAGCCATAGCCAGCGTCCGCTGGAGTCACTGGCATCCAACCCTCCAAGCGTGCGTAGATCAGTCGCACTTTTTCCTGGCGAAACCCCCCGTCGTTCCCACGCGGCGACGCGCTCCGCGTCGATAGTCACCGTTTCGTGTTCATCCAGCTGCGGAAACTGCGATAGCGCGCGAGCAGCCGCACGCGTAAGTGCCAATGCGCTCGCGCTGCCTTGCGACGTGGACATGAAGATTATCAGCGCCGAGTTGCGTTCACCTGCCGTTACTACCGGGGTTCCGTTTACATCCGTGAGTACGACAACCGGGGCCGAGTCACTTCCAGCCGTTGCATCCACTGCGCCAGCGGGAGAGCTCGCCGTGAATTCGAATACGGCACCGCTGTTGGCGAGCTCCGCCAATATGCCGTCGTGATGGATGCTCAACAGTACATCCGCCATCCATTGCGACGAAGGAATTTTGGTGCTTCGCATAAGTGCTTTGCTCTCTCCATCGCCCGCTTTCAGGAAGCGAACCGAGAGGGTCTTACCATCTCTCACCACCGACAGAGGCGCCGTACCACTATCAATGCTTGCCGCTGAAGATATTGACGTCGCGTCGGGCTCAGGAGCACTGCTGGCACGTGGCTCCTGATCTATCGGAACCCATCGAATGAATGTGCGATTGGCGGATGCCGCGATCGCCACCTTCGCTTCGCGCTGGGCTGCATCTACCGTGAAGGCACTATCCAATTCGACACCGGCAATGCGAAACAACCGCACGCCAACGCCTGCCGGTACACGGGCCAGGCTAACGGAATCGATTGATCCCTTCTGAAAATCGGAGATCACGGCGATCTCCGATACGCCGGGTTGAGTTGCCAACCACTTAACTGCTCCAGCGATCTCGCGCCCCGGATTTGACGTTTTCACGACAATGGCGGTTTCAGCTTCACCCAGCAGACGGTTTGCAACCTCCGTCGCGCTGTCAAGCATGGTTGCCCCCCCACTGGATGCGCCCTGCCCGTATGCGGGGCCGTGCATACTTTCGCTCGTATCGAGCACAATGGCGCGAACGACGTTGCTTGCCCGCGCGCCAATCTCCTGCGTGACAAATACCGGCTGGGCGAGTGCAGTCACTGCAGCGGCCAGAATGCCCATTCTCACCGCCAGTAGCACGATGTCGCGAATCCGTCTCCGCGCTCGTGGCGGCAGACGCGAAACAGTGATGAAACGAAGAGTAGGAAATCGCTGCACGCTGGCCGGCGTACGTGTGAGCAGGTGAATGAATACCGGCAACACAAGTGCGAGGAGTCCAAGCCACGCCCACGGGTTCAACCATGTCATCCTGCGCGTTTCAGCAGCAGGTCATGAAGCGCGCGTTCGGGTGGCGTATCCGTCAACATCAGAGCGTAGTCGATTCCGGATTCTCCTGCACCATTCCTGCAACGTTCCAGAAAAGAATTCATCGCGCTCTGGTACTGTTCGTGTATTGCGCTGGCGTCGATAGCGCGACGCTCCGAAGTCTCGAGATCTTCCAGTTCGATGTCGCGTTTGAATCCGAACGATACTTCCTCGTTTGAGAGGGTCTGAATCATGATCACGTCGTGACCCCTGTGAGCGACGGCGCGTAGTTCACGCAAGATTCCGAGTTCGTCGTCGTAGAAATCCGAAATTATGATGATCACACCGCGACGCTTCATCAGCTCTGTCGCCCGTCTTATGGTTTCGATCGGGGTCCATTCGCGCACCGTATCCAGATTATCAAGCCTGGCAATGAGCGCGTTACGATGAAGTGCTCCGCTACGTACTGGCAAGTAGGAGAACCCATTTGCGTCAGCCGTAACGAGTCCCACCGCGCTCCCCTGTGTGGACACCAGATAAGCGAGCGATGCAGCGATTATCCTGGCGTAATGCAGTTTCGAAATTCCCGTCGGTGGAAATCGCATCGAGCTGCTTGGATCGAGAACGATCTGCACCGATAAATCTGTTACTTCGCGAAACTGGCGTGTGTATAGCCGATCGCTTCGCGCGTAAAGCTTCCAGTCGAGATGCCTGAGATCATCGCCTGCGCGATACGGCCGGTGTTGCTGAAATTCAGTTCCCGGCCCGTGAAAAGGACTTCGGTGACCGCCTGCGCGAAGTCCTTCGACAACAACGCGCGCGACGATCTCCAGCGAGTCAATTGCCGCCACAACCGTTGGGGACAGCGATTTGTCGGTCATACCGAGCATTCCGTCCGGCTAGGGACGCACCTGTTGCAGCAATTTCTCTATGACATGTTCCGGTGAGATACCGTCTGCTTCTGCACGAAAGTTTACGAGCAGACGATGACGAAGCACCGGCGCCGCTACCTGTACAACGTCTTCAATGCTTGCTGCGGCGCGTCCATCGAGAAGCGCTGACGCTTTTGCACCCAACAGCAGCGCCTGACCGGCGCGAGGCCCCGCGCCCCATCGGACCCAACCTTTTATATCCGCGGGCGCACTCGGGTCGGCTGGCCTGCTGGCGCGAATGAGCCGAAGCGCAAAATCGACAATGTTGGAAGCCGCAGGCAGAGCACGCACCAGTGAACGTGCGGTTTCCAGTTGATCCCCGGTTGCGACACGATCGACTGTCACGTTCTTGGTGCCAGTGGTATCCGACAAGATTTGCCGTTCATCGTCGAGCTCCGGATACTCCATGACGACATTGAACATGAAGCGATCGAGCTGTGCTTCTGGTAACGGATGCGTTCCTTCCTGCTCGATCGGATTCTGCGTAGCGAGAACGAACAGCGGACGCTCGAGCGCGTGGCGTTCGCCGCCAATCGTTACCTGATATTCCTGCATCGCTTCAAGCAGCGCCGCCTGTGTTCGAGGCGGCGTTCGATTGATTTCGTCGGCCAGAATGATGTTGGAAAAGATCGGCCCGGGAATGAATCTGACGTGACGCTTACCCGTTGTCGGATCTTCCTCGATGACTTCGGTGCCGAGGATGTCCGACGGCATCAGATCGGGAGTGAACTGAATTCGATTGAAGCGTAGATGAAGCGCGTCAGCGAGCGTCTTGATGAGCAGCGTTTTGGCCAGACCGGGCACGCCACGCAGCAGACAGTGTCCACCGGCAAACAGGCAAACGAGTACTTCCCGTCGCACTCGCTGCTGACCGACGATGATGCGGCCGATTTCGCTGTTCAGTTGCGATGCTAGTAATGCCGCTTCTTCGAATGTGTTTTCGTTCAGTAGCGCCTGGCCGCTGGTCATCATATCAGTACGTCGGAGCGGGCTTTACCGTTGACGATAGAGGGCCCTCAACTGCGCCGGGGCGCTTGCATTGAACGTGCTACAGAATGCAACAAAAAACGAGTCATTTTTCGATCGGGAGTCGTTAGCGCGGCTGTGGCCAATGCGCAGTAATCACGCTCTTGATGCCACCGCGGAGGTTGAAGTCGCCCACGACAGTAATCGTTGCCGGATCGCAGGCTTGCACGAGATCATCCAGAATGCGGTTCACTGCCCGCTCATAAAAGATGCCGTCATTTCGAAAACTCCAGAGATAAAACTTCAGGCTCTTGAGTTCGAGACACACTTCGGCTGGCACATAACTGATGCGAATCGTGGCAAAATCCGGCGCCCCGCCTTCGAGAAGGGCTAGCTCTTTTGCGTCACTCTCGATGCCGCCAAGCGG
>JBBSTN010000335.1:0-3870 GCA_038235845.1 Gemmatimonadales bacterium
CGACCGTCAACCGGTAGCGCGTTTAACAAAGTGTTACAACAAGTGCTCGCTTGAGCTCTGTACTCACCTGGCACTCTCCAACTCTCGCGAGAACGCTGCCAGCGTCGGACCCATTGCATCGATGGTTTCACGTGCGTGCCAACGATCATTCCCATTGTAAAGGAAAGCGAACGCGAGGTTCTCGCCATTTTCTGCGGTAACATAACCCGAGAGCCCGATCACTTCGTTTGTGGTTCCGGTTTTCGCATGCAGGTTGCCCTGCGCAGGTGTGGCAATCATTCGCGAACGGAGCAGTTCCGATTCTCCGGCCACGGGCAATGATGCATGAAAAGAACTCGCCCAGGGGGAGCTATGCGCATACGATAACAACTGCACGAGCGAACGTGGCGTAACTCGATCCAGAACCGACAATCCGCTTCCGTCTGTCGCGGTGACGGCGCCCGCCGACGTACCCACCTTATTGCTCAAAAAATCGTTGAGCGTTGCACTTGCAGTTTCCGCAGATCCGATGACCGTGCGCCCGGTACCACGTGCGGCATCGCGCCAGAGGAGTTCGGCGTAGTGATTGATACTCTCTCGATTCATTACCGAAACAATTCGCGCCAGCGGCGGAGAAGGCAGACTCGTCAACACGGTCGCACTGTCCGGCGTCTTCCCCGTTCGAATCTTCCCCTCAACAACAATTCCTTGCGCTTCAAGCGAAGCGCGGAAAGCGCCCGCTGTAAATGTCGCGGGATCGCCGACCACAAGTTGATAGCGGGCAGTGCCGGCGCTTGCTCCAATAGCTCCAGTTACCATCACCTTGTCGTCGCCAACCCGACGCGCGTTCACGCTCACGCCGCGTCCGCTCACCGTACGGACAGTGGTGGTAATCGTGATTCCTCGCGTCTCCGGTTCGAGCGTTACGATTGCCGCTCCGCCCGACTTTCCAGGAGCAATTGCTACAATCACGATATTTTCGTTGAGCGACAGCGCGGAGAACGGAGCCGCGTATCCAGCACCGGCATACCGTGCAAGCCAGCCCTCCGGAATACGTCTGGATTCGAACGCCGAGGCATCGGCGATTATGTCGCCGGTAACGCGCTTGAGGCCGGCACCTGCTGTGAATCGCGCCAGCATCGATACCGGCGCGCTAGGCCCTCCGCGAATCCATCGGGACGATAGCGACGGGTCGCCGTCGCCACGCAACACCAGGTTGCCGTCGAGTACACCGTTTACAAGCTTTCCGTCGACAAGAACGTCGGTACTGAACGTGTGCTGAGGCCCGAGCTGCTCAAGTGCCAGCGCCGCAGTAAACAGCTTCATGGTGGATGCGGGCAGCATGCGGCCGTCCGCTCCATGAGCGAAAAGGGTGTCTCCTCGTGTAAGCGAAACAACCATTGCTCCCCACGTTCCGCCCTTTGTGCGGCTCGCCAGCATCGTGGTTAAATCAGCATTCAGCTCACTCGCCCCCCGAGGCGTCGTAAACCGCAGCAAGGGCACAATTGGCGCACGAGCAGGTCGTTTGGCTCGCCTGACCGTCCTTTTCGACTGCGCGCCTGCCTCGGTTGCAAATAGTGCCGACCTTCCCGACGCTGAATTTTCCGAACCCGAAACCGTGAACTGACCCGGCAAACACATCGCCAGCGCAAACGCCGACACAAGCACACGTGCAACTGCAACACTCATGAATACTCCAGACTATCGAACTAACCGAGGCTGTTCGTGAATTAGGCGCTCAGACTCCAAGTCAAACGCTGCGATGGCAAAGCGCCCCGCAGCGACGAAAACCTCGACTCGAAACGGTGCTCAGACCTTGAGAACGAAGCCGCGTTTCCACGCCGCCCACAATATGACGAACCAGAGCGTCACGAAGCTCAACGCGAAAAGCAGCGAGGCCTCACGCGGCGGCAGCCACGAACCGAAAAGCTGATTGAAAACGAAACCCTGCGCCGAGATTCGGGTTCCGTCGCCCGCATCCACCGTGAAAATAGAGTAGATGAGCCGGGCAAGAAGACCTGAACCTACAAAGGCCAGCATTGGATTCAAACCATAAATGACAAAAGGCCACGTCCATCCACGCCAACCCTTCACATCGATAACCCACATGCACGTCGCAAGTGAGACCGCGCCTATCCCCGCAGTGAACACGACATACGAACTCGACCAGATGCTCTTGTTGATGGGAAATACCCAATTCCACATCAGCCCCACAACCATCGTTATGGCGCCTACTGCGAACATCGTCGCCAGTCTCTCGTCGAGGGGTCGCTCACGCTTACCAATCCAGCGACCGGCAAATGTGCCCATCATCATGGTGCAAACCGCGGGAATGGTACTGAGTATCCCCTCCGGGTCCCACGTCTTGCTCCCCACCCAAAGGTGATCTACACCGAGCACCGTCCGATCGAGCCACGCGCTTAGCAACGCATCAGGCTTGTCCATCACAAAACGGCCGGCGATTCCGGTGTCCGGTACCGGAATCAGTGTCATCACGCCCCAATAGCCCAGAAGCAGCACGGCAATCACTATCGCCTGTGTTCGAGCGGTAGTACGCGACGTTATAAGTGCGCCCACGAGATAGGCGAGGCCAATGCGCTGAAGTACGCCAGTAATGCGAAGATGCTGCACGCGGTCGACAACCCGCTCCAGAATCGATGGGTCGGGATTACCCGCTACTGCACCCCACGTGAAAAACGGGAATGCCGACAGAGCAAGCCCAAAGAGAAAAATCAGCGTGCCGCGCCGTAGTATCTGACGGAGAATATCGCTTTCGTCATCTCCTCGGGCTCGACGCGCCCGAAGCGAAAGTTCTGTGGTGATGCCAACGATGAATAGAAAAAACGGGAATATCAGATCTGTTGGCGTCCACCCATTCCACTCCGCGTGCTCGAGAGGCGGATAAATCGCGCTCCATGTGCCCGGATTATTGACGAGAAGCATTCCTGCTACTGTCATCCCGCGAAAGACATCCAGAGACAGAAGGCGCTCCGACTTTCTGTGCGTGGCAAGCGATGGAGAAACAGGATACGACCCGCTGTCCCCCTCGTGTGACGGTGATGGCCGCGTTTCACCCAGGCCAACAGCTCTCGGTACGTCAGCTACTTTGGCTGCTGGCGCCACCAGCGTTTGAGAAGGAGGTGGAGAGGTCATCATACTGGACGGGAGTGTCTGAAATTCCGCGAACTCCGCGACGTTGTCACCTGGGAGGCTCTTCGGACGACGAGTCAATTCTCCAGTTGCCCGCGTCACACACGATATCATAGCGCTTGCCGACCGCCGGCATCAGATCCTCCTTGCCGCCTATGTACTGTCCACCCAGCCGGACCGAAACCCTGTTCCCTGCCTCGGAGCTGGTTTCGCCGCGGTAGACCACGAGGAGCGACGAATAGGGCCCGGCAACGGCAAGCTTCTCCCGGATTTTTCTCTGCGCCACTGTGTCGCTATTGTAGAAATATGTTGGCCCTTTGTCCTGAAGAATCGTAAGTGCCACATCGGGCACCGCCGAATCGGTGCCGGCAATAGCTAGAAATCGTTGTGCAGTGGGCGTCGCCGAGGTGATGAAGTTGCGAACCGCGAGTTCAATTGGGGTGGTGTCGGCCGCAGCGCAACCTTCCACGGCGCCGGGCTGATCGCTGGCAACCGATGCGTTAGCTCGAGAGTCCGACGATTTTTCGTTGCCGGCCTCACCGCTGCAGCCGACCGCCACTATCAACACGGCGATTATTCCGGCCCGCAACAGCCGGGGTGGAAAACTTTTGATGGTCGCAGGGCTTACGTGAGACATTGCAGAACTCCTTGCCGTCGGGTTTAACATTTGAGACCGTAGGGAGTGAATGTGCGGCGTCCGCAGGCGTAGATTAAATGGGAGCAGTGAGGGAATCCTCTACA
>JBBSTN010000336.1:0-3847 GCA_038235845.1 Gemmatimonadales bacterium
AGCACCTTGCTGCCCCACGCGAATTCCGACAGCTCTGGATTGGCGTTGGTAACGCGCTTTGGCGATGTAAAGTTGTTGTTCGTTGCCCACCAATCGGGGAACTCGGTGAATGACTGTTGTGTGAAGATCACCCGGCCACCCTTGTCCGATGCAATCGCCTGTCCGATTGCCTTGTCATCCCAGATCAACGGTGTTGGACGTTTGCCCGGAACGACGTGAAAGTATCCAGACTTCTTTGTCCACTCGCCATAACCGCTAAGCAGCAGTGGCTTAGTGAGATCGATACCGTCGTCGTCATCATTTGCTGCGCCGCGCCCACGAGCCCCGTCGAGGCGCGCAAGTCGATAGCGGATCTGATCAGCTTCTCCCGCGCCGCCAGTTATGTTGACCGCCATTGAACCGTCAAGCGCAAGCTGCCAGATGTCGAACCTGTCGTTGAGCAACACGCTTTTGCTGTCTTTGCTCCAGCCCGCAACACCGTAGGTCGGTCGCTCATAGGGATGATCGTCGTCGACGTCCACAAAACTGCGCTTTGCCGACTCGTCGATGCGATTGTTCGCACCAGTCTCAAGATTGTACGCCATCACGTTGCCGTTCTTGAGATACAGAAACCAGCGGCTGTCAGGCGATATTCCCATGGTGCGCGTAAGTGCCTTCGCGATGAGTGTGCGCTCGCCGGTTGCACTGTTCACGCGATAGTAATCGGCCTTGCTGCCACCCCATGACACTTCGCCGCGATAGGGCACATCAAGCCGTCCGATTCCCCACCTGCCGTTTGGCGTAAACTGCAACGAGCGCATGGACGAATCGGCAAGACGCAACAGCTTGCGCGTGCTCAGGTTAAGCACAGTTGGATATGTCGAACGCCGCTCGCCGGAAAGTCTAACCATCTGCACCGATTGCGGCTCGGGGTCTTTATAGTGCCACACGTCGACGTTGGCACGCGGCTCGCCGTCTCTTGTGATTTCGGTGTCCTGCTCCTTGATACCCACGAAGAGCTTCGTGCCATCTTTGCTGAACCGCGGCAATGCAAACTCGCTTACTACCATTCCGGACGGCATACCTGAACCGGCTGCAACTTGCGCCGTCGAGTCAAATACAATCTCCCGCATTCGCGATGTGCCAACGTCGAGCCACGCAAGGAGCGCGTTGTCCTTCTGCGTGCGCTTTCCACCCTTGAGGCCGCGCAACACTGCGAGATTGGCGCCCGTGTCGCTCCACGCGAGCTGATCGTAGTCTGCAGCGGCGCTCGAGATCACTCTCGTTTCGCCAGTTGCCAGGTCGACCAGATAGAGACCGTTGCCCAGCCGGTCGGCCGCAGCGACGGTGTACGCGAACCGCTTTCCCGCGCGGTCGAACTCGTAGAAATCAACGTTGCCGATGTTACGCGTCACGCCTTTCGCGAGATCCCGGAGAATGAGATCAGCACCGTTGTGCTTTGCATCGGCAACGGCCTTGTTGGTGCGAACAGCAATCCACATTCCGTCGCGCGAGAACTTGAATGTCGACGCGTTGCCCACCTTGTACGTCTCACCGGTTGCAAGATTGCGAACCTCTGCGCTTCTTGCCGGTTGTGCCGCAGCTCCTCCCGCCCGACCGCCAGGTTGTGGCGACGGCGGAGTTACTGCAGGCGCGTTACTATTGCCACCCCCACCCGTTCGGCCCGCACCGGGCTTCCGTTCCGGCGGGTTGACGAAATACGCCACCCACGCCGAATTATCGGCGAATACCGGCGCTGAACCAACGGGGATGGTGTAACGCTTCTCGCTGTCGAGCGACTGTATGTGGAGCGTCGCGTCGCCGTCGTTCGGCTGGTATGCGAACGACATCCAGCGTCCATCATTCGATAAGGACGTCGACGTGATGCGATTCCACTTTCCGTAATCTGCAAGGGTCAGCACGCGACGTTCGGCGGCGCCCGTGACACCGGCAGAACTCGCTGCGGTGGCTGCGACCTGTGATGTCTGCGCGACGATTGGGGTTGTGACAGCTGCGCCGAGCAACATCGACAGAACGACGGATGCAGTGGCAGCTGTGAGAGCGGAGGAATGACCGCTCGCGAGAGAGTGGAGTCTTCGCATGACTATCCTGGTGGATCCGACGGTGAAACGACGAGTGAAACGTACGGCGATGCTAATGCTGAAGCTGATGACGGAACGACGAGTGATACGTACGGCGATGCTGATGATGGAGCAACGAGTAGAGCGGAAGAAAAAGCGCTCAACGCTACTCGACTGGACTATCTCACCAACCCGACAACAAAGCCAACAACTTTCTTCGCGAACGGCGTAAACTGCTTCTTTCGATGTGCATCCGACGCTTTTCGAATGGCTTCAGCATGCGTGGGATACGGATGAATCGTCTTGCCCAAGCCGGATAAACCGATGCCGTTGACCATGGCTGCAGTAATCTCGCTGATGGTTTCGCCAGCATGATCTGACACCAGTGTTGCACCGAGTATCCGATCCTTTCCTTTCTCCAGATAGATGCGGAGAAAGCCTTCTGCGTCGCCGTCGAGCACGGCGCGATCGACGTCGTCAAATTCAACGGTAACGGTATCGATCTTGTCCTGCTTCGTGGCATCCTCCGCTTCCTTGGCCGTCATACCAACGTGTGCAACTTCCGGCGACGTATATGTGCACCACGGCATCACGAGACTGCTGCCCTTGCCGCCCCCCATACCAAAAAGCAGAGCGTTGGGAACAACAAGGCGAGCCTGTGCGTCCGCAGCGTGGGTAAACTGATACTTGGAAGCGCAGTCCCCGATCGCAAAAATACGCTTGTTGGAGGTTCGAAATTTGTCGTCAACGCCGACACCCTTCCTGTCGTATTTGACGCCCGCTTTTTCAAGGCCGAGCCCTTCGACGCTGGGCGACCGGCCAGCAGCGAGCAGAACGGCACTTCCGGTTGCTTCGCACTTCTTTCCATCAACCTCGTACACGAGTGTGCGAACTCCTCCCTCCGCGCGAGCGCTGACCACCTTAGCGCCATGATGAACAGTAGCGCCGTCGGCCACCAACGATTGCTCCACTAGCTTAGCCGCGTCGGCATCATCGTGAAGCAGTAGTCGCGGGCCCGCGTTGATAATCGTAACTGCCGCTCCAAAGCGCGCAAACGTCTGCCCAAGTTCGCAACCGATGGGCCCGCCGCCAATCACCAAAAGACTCTGCGGCATTTCGTCGATGTCGAATATGTTTTCGTTGGTGAAGTAACCGATGCCTTCCAGCCCGCTAACATCAAGCGACGATGCGCGCCCACCGGTAGCAATAATTGCGCGGCGAAATTTCAGTGTTGTATCGGGACCATGTTTACCCGCCACCACAACGGCGTTGTCTGCCGAGAACGTTGCATCGCCAAGAAACGCATCCACGCCAAGCTCTGAAAATCTCGCAGTTGAATCGACTTTGCTGAGATTTGCGCGGAGCATTCTCATGCGCGCTATGGCCTCGGAAAAGCTGCCCTCTCCGGTTACCTGAGGACCACCAAACCGTTCGTGAGATGTTCTCGCCGCGTGCCAACTTCGCGCAGATCGAATCAACGCCTTGGACGGCACGCAACCAATGTTGAGGCAATCACCTCCCATGGCTGTTCGCTCGATAAGCGCGACGCGGGCACCGAGCGCGCTTGCAATCGCTGCGCTGACCAGACCGGCCGTGCCAGCGCCGAGCACCACCAGGTGGTAATCCTCTGCTGGTGTGGGATTTTTCCACGACGCGGGAAAAACATTCGCCATTCGGCGATGTTCAGCCTCGCTGGCTACGGTGAGCTCGTGGCTTTCACTCTGACTGGCGGGCGGCCGGGCGTGGCCCTCGCTCTGACTGGTGGGCGAGCGGGCCGTTCGCGGGAG
>JBBSTN010000337.1:0-3835 GCA_038235845.1 Gemmatimonadales bacterium
GCGGACATGTCATCCAGATCATCTTCTTCAGGATCATCACTGTCGCGGTATGCAAACATCGAGATTTCTTCCTCGAGCTCGTCAAGCGGCGACGACCCGAACAGCTCCAGCATGTGACTAATCTCCATCGAGATGTTTACGGTTTCGCGGATCCGTAGTGATCCTGCGATTACTAACTGCAATGCAACTCATGCAAAATTCGCGCACGTCCACGTCATGATCCACAACTGCGTTGCAGTTGTGCAATCTGCTGCGTGAACATGATCAAACAGCTACCGACTGCTGCGCAAGGGAAGATCTTTATTTCGTAGCCGCCATTACTCAATCTGCGTGAACAGTGCCATCGCAAGCTTGAATAATGAGCTCAAATGGTGCTGACGTAGAGCACATTATCAGCGGTAATGCGATTTATCGCAACCGCTACGCCGCAAGTCGTATCGAAACCTCTCACACGTACGAACGCCTCAGGCTGTTTCGCGCTCCCGATCCCTTTTCGATTCGCGGTTTGTTCGCTTTCGATCGCTGGTGGCAAGCAAGCGCTTGCGCAGCCGGATGTTTTGCGGAGTTACTTCGATGAGCTCGTCATCTTCGATATACTCGAGTGCACTTTCCAGGGTGATTTCCCGGGGTGGTTCAAGAGTGATGTTCTCGTCGGTCGACTTAGTACGGATGTTGCTGAGCTTCTTCTCCTTCGTGGGATTCACGTCCATGTCTCCGGGACGTGAGTTCTCGCCAACAAGCATTCCCTCATACACCGCATCGCCCGGTTCCACGAACAGGGTGGCACGCTCCTGAAGACTGAAAAGAGCGAACGCGATTATCGTCCCGTTCTCCAGGGACACCAGCACGCCTCGTGAACGCCCCGAAAGCGGGCCAGCCCACGCGCCGTATTCAAGGAACCGATGATGCATGATGCCGGTGCCGCGGGTGTCAGTGAGAAATTCACTGCGGAAACCGAACAGTCCACGCGCCGGCACCTTGTACAGGAGCCGCACGAGCCCCTGACCGGGATTCTTCATCTCGATCATTTCCGCGCGACGTGGCCCCAGCTTCTCGATGACGGTGCCGAGATAGTCTTCCGGAACGTCGATCGCCAACTCTTCAAATGGTTCGAGGCGCTCACCGTTTTCGCCAGTTCGCGTGATAACTCGCGGGCGCGATACCTGAAACTCATAGCCTTCCCGTCGCATGGTCTCCATGAGAATGGAGAGATGCAGTTCGCCTCGGCCTGATACGCTCCAGGTATCCGTACTGTCGCTATCCTCGACCCTCAACGCGACGTTGCGTTCGAGTTCCTTGTAAAGGCGCTCCCGCAGCTGTCTCGAGGTCACAAACTTTCCGTCCCGTCCGGCAAACGGTGAGTTGTTTACGAGAAAGTCCACACTGATCGTAGGCTCCTCTACGCTTATGCCCGCAAGCGGTTCCTGCGTTTCAGGATCGGTGAGTGTGCTTCCGATGTCGACATTTTCAAATCCGGCAAGCATGACAATCTCGCCTGCGGAGGCGGTGGTGATCTCAACTCGCTCCAGCCCCTCGTAGCCAAAGAGCTTGGATACACGTCCACGCTGCACCGTCTTTCCCGATTCGAACGGAACAAGTGTAACGGAATCTCCGACATTCACGCTCCCACGCTCTATACGCCCGATAGCCATTCGCCCGAGATACGCCGAGTACTCGATCGTGGACACGAGCATCTGGAACGCACCGTCCGCATCGGAAGGTGGCGCAGGAACGACGTCCACAATGGTCTGGTACAGCGGCGTGAGATCTTCCGGCGTGATGTCGAGATCCATCGTGGATACGCCCTGCTTGGCACTGGCGTACACGACGGGAGCATTCAGCTGCTCCTCGGTGGCTTCGAGCTCGATGAAAAGCGACAGCACTTCGTCGTGCACCCGAAGCGGATCGGCGCCTGGACGATCAATCTTGTTGATGACGACAATAGGAGTACGACCGAGCTCGAGTGCCTTCCGCAGAACAAAGCGGGTTTGAGGCATGGGGCCATCGAACGCATCGACCACCAGAAGCACTCCGTCGACCATGCGAAGAATTCGCTCCACTTCGCCGCCAAAGTCGGCATGGCCGGGGGTGTCGACGATGTTGATCTTGTGATCGTTCCAGCGAATAGACGTATTCTTGGCGAGGATGGTAATCCCGCGCTCGCGCTCGAGCGGATTGGAGTCCATTACCCGCTCTTCTACAATCTGACCCTCGCGAAATGCGCCGGCCTGACGCAACATTTTGTCGACGAGTGTTGTTTTGCCATGGTCGACGTGAGCGATGATGGCGACGTTACGAATCTGCATAGCCTGATAAGATAGCCCAGAACACGGCTCCGATTCAACCTCGATCCGATCTTGACTCCGCGTGCTTGCCTCTCACGCGTAAAAATCGTAACATATCTGCACACCCTCTCAGGAGGTCCGATGCACGAGAAGGAGAAGCAGCAAGCGGACGGATACCCTGTAGGCCGAGGCTATGGCCACGACTACATGCGTGGTGGAGAAGTATTCGGCGGCTACGGATACAGCGACCGACCAGAGTACGAACAGCGTCGGGGAGATACGAAAGAACCGCCGGACAATGACGCGCCGAGCGACCGCGCTAGGCAAACCAACTGAATTGCAATGGCGCCGTTCGGGGTTCGCCCCGGGCGGCGCAATGACGTCCGCCCCTCAAACCCGCAGCGAGCGCGGCCCTCGGCGGCACATTTCCACAGCCAGCTCCATTGCACGCACCATGCTCTCGATCGACGCGACTCCCTTTCCGGCAATGTCGATCGCGGTGCCATGGTCTGGCGAGGTGCGAACGAATGGAAGCCCCAGCGTGACGTTCACCGCCGAGCCAAACGATGCAACCTTGATCGCCGTCATGCCCACGTCGTGGTAAGGCGCAATCACCGCGTCGAACTCCCCGCGAATGGCGCGCAAGAAAACAGTGTCCGCGGGATACGGCCCGGCGATGCCACTTGCTCTGGCGGCAGGCCCGAGAATACGGTCATCCTCGTCTCCAAATCGCGCTCTGTCGCCCGCATGCGGATTGAGCGCACAAAGAGCAATGCGTGGATTCTCGATACCATATGCCGTTTGCAAACCGGCGCGGGTGGCGTGAGCGGTTTCCACTATTCTTTCTAACGTGAGTGCACCGACGACATCGCGCAGAGCGATGTGGGTGGTGGCGAGAACAACGCGTAGACGATCCGACGCCAGCATCATGGTGGTAGGAACACCCGCCAATGCCGAAAGCATCTCCGTGTGGCCGGGAAACTCGTAGCCTCCCATGTGGAGTGCGGCCTTGTCGAGTGGCGCGGTGACGATGCCGACAACGTCGCCTTTGAGGGCCATCCTGGCGGCCACCTCTACCGCTCGGCCTGCCAGCTTCCCGGCCAAGGCCATTCTGTCCGGTGACGTTGGCGAGGGCTCGCTGTCGCCCTGCCAGTCGCCCACGCACTCACTAAGCGGAGGGAAATGCGCGCCGAGGCCTGTGGGACCAACCAACAGCCACTCGGCATCGAGCGCTGCGACGCGGTGGTCAGCGAGCGCTTTAAGAACTATCTCCGGACCAATCCCCCGGGGATCGCCAAGTGTTACGGCAAGCTTCAAGTATCGTCCTATCGATCGCCCGGGCTTACTTCGGCAACGGGATCATAACGAATGGCCACATAAGTGGACTTTTTCAGGGAGTCGTAGAGGCGCCCAATGCTACGCTCTTCCGCAAGCTGTGCACGCAATCTGACGTGCCATTGCTCAAAGGTTGGATCTCCTGCCTCCTCGAGTGCGGTGATCTGAGCGACTATGTACTTGTTGAACCCACTCGCTCCATCCGGAACCGGAAA
>JBBSTN010000338.1:0-3822 GCA_038235845.1 Gemmatimonadales bacterium
AATTCTCGCAGGACGACTGTCACGTTTACCTCCGGCAGGATCAGATAGCCGACGAAGTGCGTTTTTTGATGGACTTCATCCTGGGCTACTATGACACGTTCGGGCTCACAGCAAAACTCAAGTTCGCGACGCGTCCCGAAGAACGAATCGGCGACGACGCGCTGTGGGATCGCGCCGAGTCATCGTTGCGTGCAGCGCTCGAGGCAACGGGCCGACCGTACGAGCTCAAGGAAGGGGATGGCGCATTCTATGGTCCGAAGATTGACTTCGATGTCACCGACTCAATCGGACGCGCATGGCAGCTGGGCACCATTCAGCTGGACTATAACGCCCCCGAGCGCTTCGATCTCAACTACACTGGTGAAGACAACGCTGCGCATCGCCCGGTTGTTATTCATCGGGCCGTCAGTGGCTCGTTCGAACGGTTCATCGCGATTCTGATCGAGCACTTCGCCGGCGCGTTTCCAGTATGGCTGGCACCTGAGCAGGTGCGGGTAATTCCGATCGCGCTCGACTTCAACACTCACGGCCAGGCTCTCGTGGAACGCATGCGCGGAGCTGGAATCAGGGCAGCCCTCGACGCTCGAAACGAAACGCTCAACTACCGGGTGCGCGAAGGCGAAATGCAGAAAATTCCATACATGTGCGTGGTAGGCGCTCGGGAAGTCCAGGAAGACACTGTTGCGCTGAGAGTTCGCGGCGCTGGAAAGAAACAGGAAACGTTTTCATCCTCCGACTTTATCGAACGTGTGAGCCGCGAAATAAAGTCTCGCGCGTTGACACCGGGCTTCGAGCCGACACCCGCGACCGCTGCTGACAAATCTGACGCAGTGACTTCGAGCGATTCAGGCAAGAGCGTTACGTGACCCCCGAGACTCTGTTGGACATGTTCGTGCTTTCACCCGTTGGTATGGTGGAAGTGGACGCTGAGGGCAAAGTCGAGGTGGCAAATCTCGCGGCGCGGCGTCTGCTCACGCCGCTTACTCGAGACGGTTCGCTTGACAACCTCTTCGACGCGCTGGCGGAGCATGCTCCCGGACTTGGCGCGCGATCGAGAGCGTTCGAGTCTCCACGTGGAGTAATTGTCGAGGGCCTCGAGCTGGTGTTGCCTCCCAAGCGCCTCGGGGTGACGCTTTCGGTCATTAAGGTCGCGCCCGGTCGGTTTGTATTGCTGGCGAGCGATGCCGCAAGTCTGGCGCAGGCCCGGTCGTCGCGTTTCCGCGCAGAGCAGCATGTTCGCTCGATCGAAACTGCGGTACGTGACTACGCGATGTTTGTCATCAACGAAAACGGCTTTATCGAGTCTTGGAACGCGTCGGCCGAACGCATACACCAGTGGACCGAATCGGAAATTGTCGGTCAACCGCTAAGCACTCTGCTCCCGGAGTCGGCAAACAGCGATCTGCATGTGAAAGACACGCTCGCACTCGCGAACCGCAATGCCTGGTGCGAGGAAGAAGGAAATAGTCTCCGGCGCGACGGCACAACATTCTGGGCGAGCACTTCAGTCGCGGCACTTAAAACGACGGACGGTAAACCGAACGGTTACTCCGTGGTTATCCGTGATTTGTCGGAGCGCAAGAAAGCCGACGAAGAATTGCGTGAAGACGCCGCAAGCACCACCGACTACCTCACGGGCGTGTCCAACCATCGCGCGTTTTTCGATGTGTCCACCTCAGAAGTGGCTCGCGGAAGACGATACTCGCAACCGCTTTCGCTCCTGCTGATAGAGCCTGATCATTTCCGTGACTTACACGAAAAACACGGAGAGGAGTTCGGCAATGAGTGGCTGCGAGCGATTGCCGCGGTGTGCCGGCAGGAATCGCGAACCACAGATGTTGTGGGACGCATGGGTGGTGAAGAGTTCGCCGTTTTGTTGCCGAGTACCGAGGTGTCGGGCGGATTAGTGCTGGCGGAGCGAATACGTGAACGCATGCAGCGTCACGTATTCCAGGGCGATCATCAGGGCATTCGCTGCACGGTCAGTATCGGTGTCGCCGAACTGAGCGACGAGATAAGCACTATGGACAAGTTGATTTCAGCGAGCGAAGAGGCCGTCGAACAAGCTCACAAAGCCGGCCGAAATCTTGTTGTCGGATACAACGCCTAGTCATCGGATTATCGGAACGGTGTGTATGATTTATGCCGCTGCAGGGTGCTCAAGCTCTAGCTCGATCAGGCCACAGTTTGTGCCGAAGGGCATTTGTCTTCAGTGCGTTTAGTGCCCGGCAGTTCCGACAGCTGGGAGCCTCCAGCGACGCTGGCGCTCAATGCGGATAGCCGACGCTGGCAGCTCAACCGCTCAAAATCTCCCGAGCGAATCGCCCATGGCCCTGGGCCACATAGTCATCGTTCTTCACCGAAATGCACGGCCAACTTTAGTCGGTTATTCCCAGACTTGCTCTGTCTACCCGCAGCCACTGCTCGAACTTCTCCAGCAGCAGTTCTTCGTGATTATCGAGCCAGCCGTCGGCGCTTCCAACTTCGCGAAGCATTTCAGCCAGCATGATTCGCTGATCCTGACTGTACTCCTCGACCAGCTGCTCGGTAAAGGAAAGCGCGTCACCGGTGTCGTTCCTCTGCTCCTCTGCAAGGCCCATCACCTGTTCTGCTCCACGGGCGTCCACCCCGAAGTGCTTTGTGAGCGACGCGGTAATCACTTCTCGCTCGTCTCCCGAAAGCCGACCATCGGCATACGCCATTTCAAGTAGCAGCGCGCACGCGGCAATACGAATATCACCCGGCAAAGCGGGCTCGTCCATAGCGGGAACGGCAGGAAGGCTATCAGCGATCAGGGCACGCAGTGAATCGAGCATAGTGAAAATTGGAGTAATTGAATGTGTTGCGGTGTTTTAAGTATACGTCGTAAGACATCTTACGTCAGCACGGTCAAGAGCAGGTTTTTCTTCAATCCCACCTACGACCCTTCCCATGTCCCGACATTTAATTCGATCTGCGTTTACCGCGCCCCTGTTCGCCGCATTGTTTGCGCTTCCCGCATTAGCAGTACCCGCGCAGGCGCAAGGATCGAGAGCGCAAAGCAACGCCGGCCCGTTGGTGGAGTTCGAAATGATGACCTGGCCCGAAGTGAAGCAGGCGCTCGCTTCAGGCAAGACCACTGCACTCATCTACACTGGCGGCACGGAGCAGCGCGGCCCGCAGAATGTGAACGGCGGCCATAATCTCATGGGTCGTGCGCTGGTGAAGGCTATTGCCGTCGAGCTGGGAAATGCGATTGCGATGCCGGTGCTCCCGTACACACCCAACCAAGCCAGTGCTACACTCCCCGGCACCATCGGCCTCACACCGGAGCTCCTCTCGGCAGTGCTCGAGCGCATCGCGGAACAGTCGATTGCGACCGGCTTCAAGAACGTTGTGCTCATGGGCGACCACGGTGGCGGCCAGCCCAACGTGTACGCGGAGGTGGCGAAGAAGCTCGACGAGAAGTACGCGCCGCAAGGAGTTCACGTTTTCTACTCCGACGAGGTTTATTCGAAGGCGAACGGGGATTTTGACAAGTGGCTGGCCGACAACGGTTATCCGCCAAGCGCACATGCCGGTATCCCTGATACCTCGGAGATGCTCTATCTCGGCGGCGACCTCTGGGTTCGCAAGGCGCTGCTGCCCGAAGCGCTGGGAGATCCTGTTCCTGCGGCCGGCGGCCCCCGAACACCAGATGCGAACGCACCGCCGCGGAAGAACAATGGCATCACGGGTGACGCACGCCGCGCCAGTGTGGAACTGGGGAAGCGACTATTTGACCTCAAGGTTCAGTACGCAGTTCGTCAGATCAGAGGATTTATCTCTACCAAGTAGCCGAAA
>JBBSTN010000339.1:0-3806 GCA_038235845.1 Gemmatimonadales bacterium
CCCGGCTCCCAACTGTCGCGTGGATTTGGGAGCGCCCGCCGGGAGCATCCCCATTCGCTGCTTGAGTTGAAGCAACTGTACATCCGCGCTCACTCCTCCCGCCGACCGCTCAAGTTGCTTGAACTCACCGGCAAGTCTGTCACCGCTGAATTCCTCGTCGATCTCCAGAGCCGCCTTTAGCTGACGTTCATTCTCGTCGATTCGCTGCTCCATGCGGTTGAATGCTTCAAACGCGGATTTGTCAGACAAGCCGGACATCGTCTGTGATATGCGCGCCTGCGCTTCCGCGCGCCGTTGACGGGCAAGAAGAAGATTTTTCTTTCGCTTCGCCTCTTCGATCTTGTCGTTCAATTCGCGCAGTTGCTGCTTCAGTTTCTCCGTTTCGAACCGATGTTGCTCCCAGGTCGACGCGAGCGTCTGTGCGTGCTCAAGATGTTCCTGGGCTCGCAGTAGCGCCTGTTTTGCAAGATCGTCGCGATCTTCCTGCACCGCGAGCATTGCGCGCTTGTCCCAATCGTCGGCCAGTTTGAATTCCGAGTCGGCCTGGTCCTTGAGTTTCCTTTCGTCTGCAATGGCGGCGGCGACCTGCTGCTTCGCTTTCGCGAGTTGGTTGCGCATGTCCGTTATGATCTGAACGAGCATCTTCTCCGGGTTTTCAGCCGTGGAGATAAGGTCGTTCAAATTCGATTTGATGAGCGTCGAGAGTCTGTCGAATATTCCCATGTCTCAGCGAGCCTCGCGGAATGTGGCGAGCTCCCGCAAATGTGACGTCAGCGAAAGTGTCATGCTTTCATATGCGGCGAGAAATTCCTCGTAATCCAGATGTGACAGTTCCAGTGCCTCCGTCAGGACGACGTCGCCGTTGTCGAGACCGTAGGATCCATGAAGCAAGTCGGTGGCATTCAATTCCAGTAATCTTCGATTGAGGGCCGCGACGTCAGTGCCTTCGGGGGGCAACGGCATGACCTTCACACGGAGCACCAGAACTGGCGGATTGTGCGTGATGACAACGTCGAAGTCGAGTGGACCACTGGGGTGAACAACCCATAGGCCAGGCTCCAACTCACTGTGCGTCGCACCATCGGTGTTCAGGCGGTCGAGAAAAGTCTCGACGTCTTCACGAGTAATCATGAATGTTTCCTTTGGGTTGCGGATGCCCGTCTTACGTGAAAAGCCTGCATGACGTTTCGTCCGGCAATCGGCTTGATTCGAATCTCATTGTCGACCCGAAGTGAACAACCTACGGAACAGAATGCCAGAGAGCTACCGTCTACTTAATCGCATCGACCGGTAAAGAGATCAATGAACCGCCCCTCGCTTCCGAAAAGCATCGACCCCTGCGATAGCCATGTCACGGCTTCACCCGCGTTGCTTCGCAGTTCACTCAAGGAGCACGTGCTGAGGAGACTGCCCGGCCGCCCTGTGTTTTCATCAACGGCGAAAATATAGACCGAACCGTACGTTCGGACGGCAAGCTTAGGGCGGCTTTCACCATCAGCTGGCAGCAACGCTGCATCGGTGATCCACGTTTGGCTCGCCCTCGGGAGTGGCACGATGGAAAGGGAATCAGTGAGTTCGGCATGGGCAACTCCGGAAACGTTCCACAAATCACCGGGCACTCGGTAAAGAAAAGCACGTCGCAAGGTGCCATTCGCCGCCCTGGCAGGTCTCTTGGTCAACAGCCATATCGACCGGTCTCCAGACACCCACATCGCTTCCACATCCCGGGCACCGCCTGGATAGCGCACGTCGGCTTTCGCAGCCAGACTCGAATGCGTCGCCGACAGCGAGGGCTCGACGACACGCCAGACCGTTACGCGGCCGCGTCTTTCCTGGTTGTCGCCAACATCTCCGACGAAAAGACACGAACCCTCGTCGCACGGGCCCGACGCGATAGCCTCCCAATCCATATTGGTCGCGCCGGTTATGAGAACACGCGCCAGCGCCTTGCCAGTTGAATCAATCGCGAATATCTCGGGGTCATTACCGCTATCGTTGATTCCCCAGAACAGGCCGGGATGAACGATGGACCGCGTCAGACCCGATAGCTCGATGAGCTTTGCATCCGAAAGCTTACCCAACCTCCGCACATCGCGAAGCGGCGACTGGCCGTCCGCGATGCGATCGGTCCCTCCTGTCCCAGGCCCACAAGCCAGGAGGGCAGCCGCCCAGAAGCTGGCAAGCGACCGTTTGGCTAGCATGCCGAAGCCATGCTGACTTCAACTACTCCGTTTAAGCTCGTACAGTCGTTCGCGCGCAAGTCGGCGTCCGGTTGGCGTAGCGGCCAGACCGCCACCCGCGGTTTCCCGGTAGCGCACGTCCATGTGCTCACCTATTTCACCCATGGTGTCAATCACCTCGTCGGCGGGAATGGCGAACTCGATTCCTGCGAGCGCCATTTCGATGGCTGCGAGGGCAATTGCCGCTCCGGTGGCGTTCCGGAACACACACGGTAATTCGACCAGCCCGCCCAGCGGATCGCAGACCAGGCCCAAGGTGCCCTGCTGGGCGAGAGCAGTGGCATGCCCAACCTGGCGCGGAGAACCGCCCAGCATTTCGACCGCCGCTCCCGCCGCCATCCCCGCCGCGGCTCCCGTCTCAGCCTGACATCCGCCCTCGGCCCCCGAGAGTGAGGCCCGATCGGCCACGATCGCTCCGATGAGGCCCGCCGTTGCCAGCGCCGAGATAATGCCCTCGTCGCTGATGCCATTGGCTTCGGCTAGTCCCGTGAGGACCGCCGGCAGAACGCCCGCCCCACCTGCTGTCGGAGCAGCCACGATTACTCCCATCGCGGCATTGACCTCCTGAACCGCCAAAGCTCTAGCTATTACTTCCCGGAAGGGGGTGCCGGAGAGCGGGCCGGCGGGGCCAGCGCGCATCTTTGCTGCATCGCCGCCCACCAGGCCTGACGACGACTTGAGGTCACCCACCATTCCCCTCGCTACTGCCTCGCGCATCACGGTGAGCGCGCGGCCGAGTGTGGCACGGATATCTTCGATGTCCCGACCCTGATCCTTCGACTCCGCCTCGAGGGCAACTGTAGCGAGCGTAACGCCACGTTCTTCGGCGTCGCGGATGGCGTCTGCGAGACTCCTGTACATCAGGCACCTACCTTATCGAGACGGAAAGCCCATTTGACCCATTCCAGGGCGCGGATTTCGTCCCGAACAGCTTCGTCGGGACGTTCATCAACCTCGATTACCATGAATGCGTCTCCGCCCCTTTCCTTTCGGGACAGCTTGAGGGTGGCAATATTGAGGTTGGCATCGGAGAGAAGTCCAGCGATTCGGGCGACCGACCCTTTCTGGTCGCCGGCTACGAGCACGATTGTGTGCAGGCTGCCTGAGATATTCACTGGATATCCATCTATCTCGGTGACGAGAACGCGTCCGGCTCCAAGGGAGGCGCCGACCATTTGAGATCGTCGCTCGCCGATGGAAAGAGAAATGCGAACGGAGTTCGGGTGGGCGTCATCGCCGAGTGTTGTCTTCTCGAAGGTGTATTTGAGGCCTTCGCGGTCCATGATGTCGAGCGCGGTGCGGATGCGGTCATCATCTGGTCTGAAACCCATGAGCCCACCGGCAATGGCTTTGTCGGTTCCGTGGCCTTCGCCTGTACGGGCAAAGGAGCCGTGAAGTTCTATTATCGCTTCCTGCGGTGTGCCGCCGACCAGGCACCGGGCGAGAAGTCCTAGCCTGCATGCTCCAGCGGTGTGACTGGAACTGGGCCCAACCATTACGGGGCCGATGATGTCTAGAAGGGAGACCATGCTGAATGTATGCCTGGGGTGCGGGCGCGGGGAGTCG
>JBBSTN010000340.1:0-3805 GCA_038235845.1 Gemmatimonadales bacterium
CGGCATGAACCTGACGTTCTTCCCGATGCACTTCAGTGGCCTGCTGGGTATGCCTCGCCGTATTTACCAATATGACGCAGGGCAGGGATATGACCTGTTCAACCTGATGTCGAGTGGTGGTACGCTGGTGCTGATGCTCGGAACTCTGATTGGCGCCTGGAATTTCTGGAAAAGCTGGCGTAGCGGTGAGCGAGCGGGCAGCAATCCATGGGGCGGAGCCACACTCGAATGGTCGATCCCGTCTCCGCCTCCGGAGTACAACTTCGCCGAGTTGCCGATTGTGAAGTCACGCTATCCGCTGTGGAATGTGAAGGGCGGTGAACTGGTGCACGAGTCCACGTGGGAGGAAGAGCGCAACGTTCGCATTCCCACAGCGAAGGAACTCGGCATCATCCTGCCGAATCCGTCAATCTGGCCCCTTATTACTGCAGTCGGCATGCTGATCATGTTCGGCGGGCTCCTGTTCATGGAGGCCAGCGTGAAGCTGGCGATATTTATCATCATTGCCGGCGCGCTTGGCATGGTGGGATCACTATATACCTGGCTGACAACGCCGCTCGAGGATCATCACTAGAATGACTGCCACCACAGTTCCCACAGCGGTCGCCCACGGCGACGGTCACGCGCATGGCGGCGGCGGTCATTACACCACACTTGGACTCGACAATCGAAAGGTTGCGATCTGGACGTTCATCGGCTCCGAGTGCATGCTGTTCGCGTCGCTGATCTCCACCTATCTGATCTACAAGGGGAGAAGCATTGCAGGGCCGTATCCGCATGAAGTTTTCACCGATCCAACTACCGGTAGAATATTCAACCCGATTCTGAATATTCCGGTAACTTCGGCATCCACGTTCGTTCTTCTCATGTCGTCGTTGGCGATGGTACTTGCACTGGCCGCTGTTCAGAACCGCCATGTTCCCAAGCACACACTCGGTGACCGCATACTCGGCTCGTCAAAGCTCTGGCTCTGGATGACGTGTCTGCTAGGCATTGGTTTTCTTGCATTCCAGGCGTACGAGTTTACATCGTTTGTGCATGAAGGGCTGACGATTCGCACCAATCTGTTCGGTTCGAGCTTTTTCACGTTGACCGGGTTCCATGGTGCACACGTAACGGCTGGAGTGATCTGGCTTTTCACTCTTCTCGCGATCGACTACAAACGCGGGCTGCAGCCAGAGGATGCGACGTCGGTCGACATAGCGGCGCTCTACTGGCACTTTGTTGACGTTGTCTGGATCGTGATCTTCACTCTCGTTTACCTGATAAAGTAGGAGTTGGCGATGGCAGATCACGCACATAACGATGCACACGGGCACGTAGTCGGCGCCGACCCAGCTACGGTCGCTCCGCATGTGCACGAGGAGCATCCGACATGGTCCATCTATTGGAAAGTCGCACTGATCCTCACGTTCATCACCGCGGTCGAGGTTTCTGCGTACTACATCCCGGCATGGGAAACGTCGTGGGTATACGTGCCAAGTATGCTCATCATGTCGGCTGTAAAGTTTGCGATCGTGGTGATGTTCTACATGCATCTCAAGTATGACCACAAGCTTTTCCGTTCGTTGTTCACAGGCCCGTTGTTGATTGCAGCTGTAACTCTGGTTGCATTGCTCTTTCTGTTCGGACACCTCAGTGTGCGACTGGGAATACTTTCCAACGGCTGACGCGCAGGCGCGGGTTCAGGCAGCTCAGCGTGGCTGACGCGTACCGGATCGATCGCATAATCTGGAAATGGTGATGTTATTGCTGCACCCCGTCGCACAGCTTTCGTGGACTGATTTCAATGTTCACGACAGTACGGTCATCGGGATCTCGGCCCTCGGTGCTGCGTATTTTTTACGCGCGCGTCGGGGGCCGTCGTCTTCGGATCGTTTCCCGGTATCGTTGCGCGATGGCGCGCTTGCAAGCGCCGCGCAGCTCGATGCGGCGGCCGCTCGGCCCGGGCCGAGTGTTGGTCAACGTGCGAGCTTTGTCACCGGTCTGATCGTGTTGTTTCTGACGCTGAATGGGCCGATTCACGATTTGAGCGACACGTTTCTGTTCAGCGCACACATGGTGCAGCATCTGATTCTGACGCTCGTCGTTCCTCCGCTGCTTATAGTGGGAACTCCCGGCTGGATGCTGCGGCCGTTGATTCGAAATTCGAGAGTGTTCGAAATTGCGAAACGGGTTACGGGAATCAGAGCGTGCTTTGTAATCTTTAATGTCGTTCTGGCGTTCTGGCATCTTCCCCCGGTGTACAATCTCGCGCTGGCGGTTCACCCGATTCACATTCTTCAGCACCTGATGTTCATCGCAGCAGCGACCCTCATGTGGTGGCCAATCACGAGCCCGCTGCCGGAATTGCCGCGTGCCTCTTTCCCGGCGCAGATGATGTATTGTTTTCTGCTCGTGATTCCAATGTCGATTATCTCGATTTACATCACCATGGCTGATTCGCTGCTCTATCCGGCTTATGCTACCGCACCCCGTGTGTTGGGCATCAGTCCGATGGACGATCAGCAGTACGGCGGGCTCATAATGTGGATTCCAGGCGGAATTTTCTTTTACGCGATAATGTCAGTGGTGTTTTTCAAATGGTCGAGACGCGGCGAGGACAGCGAGGAGAGTGCGCAGGTTGACTGGACGCCCGGTGCGGCTCGCGTAGGACTCGGATGACCGGCAAGAAATCATCCGGAAAGCCGCACAAACGGTCTGCGAAGGCGGCTGAAAAGAAGTTTGGTGTGTCGGCTCGCAAGGCGGCGGAGAAGGGCGGAAAGAAGCCCAAGGTATGGACCCAGGCGGAGCAATCGAGGACGCGTCTACCGGGTTCAGCTCCGCTCGGCCCGCCCCCAGCGCCAATCGATCCGTTCGAACCGGTGGCACCGAAGTTCGAGGCCACTGTATCGCACACCATCGAGGCCCCGGTGTCGCTGATTTACCGCGCCTTCAACGACACTCGTCAGCGCGGTTGGTGTCATGAGCGAGGTTATGCGGTGCGCGGGACGGTGGCGCCTCGATCTCTGATACTTGGTTTCGCCGACGGAACTACTGCCAGTGTGCTAATCGCGCGAAAAGGGAACGCCCGTAGCGCGGTTACCGTGCTCCAGCGCGGATTCCCGGATGCGACGCGTGCGGGTGAGGCGCGCGAAGCGTGGCGGTGGTCGCTGGAGCGGCTTGCGGCGATGATGGCAGAGTGAGGACGGCGGAGTTGCCCGACGGCGCAGTTGCCGGACGGCGGAGTGATGACGGCGGAGTGCCCTACGTAATACGAAGGTTCCTGGGCTTATGAGCTATTGTCGGTGTGATGACATGCCGACGCTCTGGCGATAAACAGCTCCCCCCGGGTTGAGCTGCCAGTGTCGGCTGTGAGCACGAGCACCAGCGGTGCGGATAGCTGTAAGCTCGTAAGGGGATTTTGCCTCTCTTGAGTCGTCAGCGCTCTCAGAGGCCGGCATTTTCCCTCAGCTGAGAGCCTTCAGCGACGCTGGCGCTCATGCTGATCGCCGACGCTGGCAGCAAAACAGCTCGCAATCTCCGGGAAGACTCGCCGACGGCCGTTAAGCCGGCAGGCAGCTCACCACTCTCTGCCAGCCGAATCTTCCTACCGCCGTCCTATTCCGCTCTGCCTGCCAGAACTCCATCCACTCGCTTGCCAAGGCCGGGGTGCTGTTTCCACATGTAGAAGCCCATGGCTGCTGCGCCGATAAGATTCGCCGCGAACACCTGTAGCCAGCTCAGATCACCCAATCCCCGAGCCAGAACGGTAGTCCAGCCGATCCACCCGATTTCGAATGCGATGAAGAGACCAGCGAAGCCG
>JBBSTN010000341.1:0-3755 GCA_038235845.1 Gemmatimonadales bacterium
ACTCGCGCCCGGTTGCCGGAACGGGTGGGATGGAACAGTCACGCTCTTGCGGCCAACGGCGGCGGCTGACGCGATCCGTCAACTCTTCACCCTGGTTGCCGACGGCGAAAAGGGCGAACCTCTTTCGATTAACGAGATCCATCGTCGGCTGAATTCTGGAGCGATGGCATCGCCGATTCCAAGCCATGAATGGCGTCGGTCGTCCCTGCAAACCCTGCTCACCAATCCTACATTCATCGCTGTGCAGTACGATGCGGAGGGCTTCGAGCACGCCGGACTGTGGGCGCCAATCGTTGATCGCAACCTCTTTCAACGCGTGCAGGATCGCATCGCGTCCAATCGTGCCGTCGGGCGGGGCATTTCTAGCGACTTTCCGCTGTCCGGGCTGATCACGTGTGCGGTGTGCACATCCGCGTTCAGCGGCGAGTTGCAGCGGTGGAAGAACGGCAGCATTCGCTACTACCGAGTTTCAAGCCCCTGGCGGGTGTCTGACCCAGAACGATGCAAGGCGTGCGCGCAGCGAGTGCGCGCGGACATCGTGGAAAATGACGTCGTCGCCGCGCTTGACGATTTGATCTCGCATCCAGTTCTACAGCAAGCGCTCGCGATGGAGCAGCATCTGCTTGCCGCCGGCGATTCAGGCCGCACGAATCAACGAGAGGTCCTGGTGCAGCGGGAGACCGAAGTGCAACAGCAGATCGACAACGTGCTGCAAGCGCTCGCCAGTCATGGCGAAAGCATCGCCGAGCGCGGACACCGCCTGCTCGCAGACCTCGAACGAAAGACAGCGCGCCTGCGTGCTGAACGCACCGCTCTCGAGGATCCAGCGGGACACAGCGTTGAGGCGTGGTGTGTACCCCGTCCAACCTTTCGCATGCTCTGGGACAACGCCGGCCTTCAAGAGCGCCGAGATCTTGTGCGCGCCCTCGTCTCGCGCATCGAGGTCAATATTGCGGGACGCACACTGCAGCTCGGAATACGGCCACCTACCGCTGCACCGTGAGCGCGGAGTGAATCCCGGGAGCGCCCACGTCGCCGAGCGCGTGAGCACCAGGTGAGATGAGTATGCTGGCATTCGCACCACGGGATCTGGTTAAAACCCGGCTAGCCGCTACCGTTAAGTTGAAAACAGTGCCATGTGGGGGCATAGTCGCCGCCGCGCGCACAAGGGCCAGGTCGCTGCGACGCACAGGCCAGGGCGTCGTCAGGGGCCGTGGACGCCTCGACACAGGCCAAAGCGAGTACGGAACCGACCCGCGCCCGCTGATGGCGCCAGAATGCGCGTGAACACGTTCATGAACTGACCTCGAGAGCTTCGTGGACAAGGGAGCCCGCCGCCGTTAAGCGAAACCTCTAGTGCAGAGGGGGCGGTAGGCGGCCGAAGCGGACGCAATCGGCGGTTAGTGTTTGCCGATTGCGTATCGTTTTAGTGTGGTGACGATTTTCTGACGGGGTGCACATAGTGCTAGCCTTGCGTTCCCGCCCGCTTCGCGGCGCGCCGACCCGGGACCCGGTGCATCGATCTGCAACTCTTGGTAGAACCCCTGGCTTCGCGATGGGTCAGTGCTAAAGGGGGTCGCAATGACACCGAAAAACAGACCCACCAAGGGATCAACCCGTGTTTTCCCGGCTATTTGCGCCAAATAAGCGGTTTTTGTACGGCGTTATTCCGACGGTGAAGTTGCGGGGGCCGTGTGCCGGCAGTATGCTAACGGATGCCCCGGAAGCCCAAGCCGGACAACCAACGTCTTAGCGAGCGGGTCGAACTGCGCCTGTCGCGCGATCAGAAGGACGCCTTTGACACCGCGGCATCGGGTGATGGCTTTCAGACGATTGCCGCGTGGCTGCGCTGGCTCGGACACCGGCGCGTAAACAAAGCGTCGGGGCAGGAGCGTTCATGAGGACCGTTGAGTTGCGACGCCAAACTGGAGGCGCGAGTGCTCTTTGATGACAACAGCCTCCTTGCAGAGATCAATCAAGCATTTCTCGATATCGACTATCGAGAGACGTTAGTGCGTCGCGATTATGCATACGTCGACATTGTCGGCGCGGGGCCGCAACCACGTCAGGTCTTGCTCGCGACATTCGCGCAGGAGCCGACCTCGTATCGGACCGCCTGTATTGCCGTCGTGAATGAGGCCCCGCTTCCGGACCAAATCGCTCGCTATCGTGGGCTCGGGGCGCCTATAGTCCTCTCGTTGCAAGCTGGGGACGACACTGTACACGCATGGCGAATGTCCGCGCACGGTGATGCACGCCATGTGTGTCGTGAAGCCGCCATGGATCTACCAGCATGGATCCGACGCGAAGGCCATACGTTGGGACCTGCCCAAGTCTTTCGCGCGAAGATGATCGCCGCGCCGTCACCTCCGCGACAGTTTGATTTCTTCGATCTTGGCCTGATCCCAGCCCTTGATGCAGACGTGCGCGAAAAGCTGGACGAGTTGCTTGGACGCGTACTCCGCGTCGGTCATGCGATGCTCCGGCGGCGCGGCGATGACATCGATCAACGGCAGATACAGCAACTCTACCGCTTGGTATTTCGACTACTGATTGCGAAAGTCCTCGGAGACCGGGAACACCCAGGCTACCACTTGTATCAAACCGCGCCGGATGTGCTCAGCGAGGTGCTGCGAGTATTTCTGCCAAACGCCACCAGTGTCGCGGTACTCACGGACGTGGACGTGCAGTCGGCCGTATGGGCGGAGTTGCGTCACGGGGTCAACCTCAGTCACATCTCAGGAGAAGCGCTCGCGTACGTGTACGAAAACACTTTAGTCAATCGAGAGGCGCGTCGTGCCCTCGACATTCATGCGACACCGCCGGATGTCGCCGAGTACGTCGTGCGCAATTTGCCGTTCGCGGATTTCGCTCCTGAGGCGCGTCGCGTGTTCGAACCGTTCTCCGGCCATGCGCCGTTCTTAACCGCGGCCATGGGCCAGCTGAAAACGTTGTTACCGAACTCGTACAACGGGAGCAAGCGGCACGAATACCTCACTCGCATGCTGTGGGGCATGGAGATTGACGCCTTTGCAGCGGAGGTCGCCCAGCAATCGCTAGTCCTCGCAGACTATCCGTACGGCAATGGTTGGAATGTCCTCGAGGGTGACGCCTTCAACTCCGCGGCGTTTGATGTTCAACTGGCTGCGGCAACTGTCGTGCTCTGCAATCCGCCCTACTCGAAATTCACTCCGTCAACTAGTACGCACTCCACTCCGAAGGCACTGGAAGCCGTGCGGCGCATTCTGATGACACCTCCGCCCTTGCTTGGGCTCGTGCTGCCTATGGCGTTTATCCACAGTACGCGCTATCGCGATGTCCGTCGCCAATTAGATCGGTCGTATGACGAGGTAAGTATTCTGGAGCTTCCAGACAGCACCTTCCAACATGCGGATGAGCAAATCGCCGTCGTCACCGCCGTCGCACACTCGAACACTGTTGGCGCCTCCCGCGTGGCTACTAAAGTGGGCCCACAAGATCAACACGCATATTTTCGCTACGGCACGCCGATTTGGAGGGAAACATTTCCACGCGTAGCCGCGCCGAGTGGTAGCACGCATGATCTGTGGCGCACCCCGACTGAGCGTGTGTGGCAAGAGTTAGCGCATCTACCGCGTCTTGAGCATCTCGTAGTTCATCTAAATCGCGGACTTGAGTACAGACAGCCGTGGGGCAATCCAGATCGCGGTCTGTCCACTGACGTGCGAGCGCGACGGGGCGGCGCCGGGCGGGGGGAAGTGTACGGACCCCCCGAA
>JBBSTN010000342.1:0-3733 GCA_038235845.1 Gemmatimonadales bacterium
CTCTTTCGGAGGGCCTGGATCTCGTCCGGGTTGGAAAGCCGCTGCGGCCGGAATTTGCCGCGTGGCGGTACGGCTCCCGGCTGAGACGACGACGGATCAGGGCGGCTGCAGATATGGCCGCTGTTGCCGCGACGACAACCGCGAGCATGGCCGTGGGATCGATCGCCGAACTTGTTGGAATCGCGTGCATGCTCACTGGCAGCAAGGCGATGAGACGAAACATTCTCGAGCCGATGGAACAGGCCGAGGCCAATATCGCATTCGGGCGGGTGCTGGCCAGAGTCCGGACCCCCGAAGGCAAATGGCGCGCGCTTCGATTCAGTCATATCGCAAGGCTGGAAATCATTCCCAATCAGCCTTCTGAACCCTGGGTGCTTCGCGTCGCTCATTCCGATGGAGTGAGCAGCTTTTCTGGCCATAACGCCATGATGATCGCGGGCCATCTGCTTTCAAACATCAACGTGGCGGGTGGAAGCAGAGCTCAGATCCGGTACGCAACTCAACGCATTGAAGAAAGTGGCGACGCGGATCGTTTTATTCGGGACTCCGGCGCGCTACGTGAATCCCGTCGCAAGAAGAATACAATATTCTGGAACGATGATGTCGGCGTACTGGGTCTCACATCGAATGAACGACTGGCCCTCGAAATCGCGGTTCACGAGGACGCCGAGCGAAATGCGATGCAGGGACATCTTCTTGAACTCGAGGCTGCATGGCGAGACGCAGAAGAGATCGCCGCTATAGCGGATAGCATGTTTGTGGATCCTGACGGACTCTCTTGCCCTGAATGACAGCGAGATGCGAATAGACGCAACGCTGCAGCGTGATTACCCGCAACCCGAGCGAATGAAAGCCAGGCCAGCATCCAAGTCGTTTATGTTTCCGTTTATGTTTGCGGCTGTGACCGTTGTTTTGTCGCCGCTTTC
Organism: Gemmatimonadales bacterium; assembly: GCA_038235845.1. Classification (GTDB taxonomy): domain Bacteria; phylum Gemmatimonadota; class Gemmatimonadetes; order Gemmatimonadales; family Gemmatimonadaceae; genus Gemmatimonas. Next base: position 927 of record JBBSTN010000342.1, read on the forward strand.
GATTTCCGCACAACACGCACTCACTGAAGACATGCAGACTGGCGTGTCCGCGACGCTGGCGACAAAGCGTGCGTTGCAGCTGAGGATGGTCCATTACAATCTCGCTCTCGATGTTACCAACTCCGACTTCGCCACCGGAACTGTCAACATCTCTTTCCAGAAACGCGGCAACGACGACGTAATTATCGACTTTCGTGGAACATCAATTACTCGAATAGTCGCGAACGGAAAAGTGCTCGACCCGAAACGGAAAGAAGTATGGAACGGAGCGCATGCACGAATACCGGCGAATATTTTGCACGACGGAGAGAACGCGCTGACGTTGGCCTTCACATCACCAATCGCGCCTGCAGGTGCAAGTATCATTCGCACGCATGACGTCACTGATGGCGCCGATTACCTGTATACGCTGCTGGTACCGTCTGATGCAAATCTTTTATTCCCCTGTTTCGATCAACCTGACATCAAAGCAAGAGTCACCCTTGAGCTTACCACAGTGGGGGGATGGAAAGCTCTTGGCAACGGAAAGCTGCTGGGAATCGACACCGTCTCGACGTCGAGTGCTTCGTCTGCCTACGTATTCAAGTTCGCGCCGACTGAACCTATAAGCACCTATCTGATTGCCTTTGCCGCAGGCCCGTGGAAGACTGTTTCACGCAAACATGTGATTTCACCAGGCACCGAACCGGCGTCCATCGATCTTTGGGTGCGCGCATCCAGAGTCAATGAAGCGGAATCAGACACACTCATTGCTATGAATGCAAGAGCGCTCAACTGGCTTGGAAGGTGGTTCGATATTCCATTTCCATTTGGCAAGTTTGACGCGCTTCTTGCCCCGGCCTTTCCCTTTGGCGGCATGGAACATCCCGGCGCCGTGTTCTACAACGAAGAAAGTTTTATTTTCCGCGAGCGGCCAACGGTGTCGCAACTTCTCGGACGGCAGGCGACGATTTTTCACGAGGTCGCACATCAGTGGTTCGGCGACTACATGACCATGCGGTGGTTTGATGACCTTTGGCTCAAGGAAGGGTTTGCGACATTCATGGCCGCTCGTATGCAAGCGTCGCTCGATCCTTCTTCGAACGCCTGGAAAACCTTCTACTTGCGCAACAAGCCCGTGGCCTATGCGACAGACGCGACGGCCGGCACGACTCCAATCTGGCAGTCGCTCCTAAACCTCGATCAGGCGAAGAGCAATTACGGCCCGATTGTTTACAACAAGGCGCCGGGCGTATTACGACAATTGGAGTTCAGCGTTGGCGAGGACGCATTTCAGAAGGGCGTCAGCCAATTTCTCAAGACACATGCGTATGGAAATGCCGGATGGCGTGACCTGCTCAAGAGCGTGGGAGATGCAGCAGGTCGGGATCTGACGAGTTGGGGCAGCGCATGGATTCTGAGACCGGGAATGCCGGTGGTCGAGCAGCTGCTCGAGGTCAGTGGCGGCCGCATTTCTTCGTTAACGCTGGCGCAGCGCCCTGCACAACCTGGACTTTCGCACACCGGCGCGTGGCCACTCTCACTGCAACTACTTCTTTACTACGCTGATCGCGAGCCGGTGCGCATCACTGTCACGATGAACTCGGACTCACTGACAATTCCACAGGCAACCGGGCTGCCTGCACCTGCGTTCGTCTTCGCCAACGAAGGTGACTACGGATATGCGCTGGTACTTCCAGATAGCGCAAGTGTGGGATGGCTCGAGATGCACGTCACCGACGTCAAGGATGATTTCCTGCGTGCCATGTTATGGGGATCGCTTTGGGATCTCGTTCGCGAAGCCAGATTATCTCCCTCTCGCTATGCAGCGCTGGTGTTGCGTGAATTACCGAAGGAAACCGATGAACAGATTGCATCGGGGCTCGTTGGCAGGTTGGGAGTCGCGCTCACCCGATATGCATCCGAGTCTCAACGCGATTCACTGCTTCCCACTGCGGAACGAGTTCTCGGTGTTGGTGCATCCAACCCGGCCCTCCCATACGGAATGCGTAAGGCGCAGTTGGATGGAATGATTGCCTTGGCAAGCTCGCAAGCTTCGATCGCTCAGATCGACAGTTGGCTCGACGCAGACTCGGCACTTGGAATTGCGCTTCGCCCGCCAACACGCTGGGCCATCGTAATTCATCTCGTTTCGGAAGATGCACCAACCGCATCGGGCAGACTTCGTCAACAGTCACTTCGTGATTCAACCACCGAAGGCCGGCGGCAAGCGTTTGTTGCCGGCGCTGCGGCCCCGCGCGCCGAAGTAAAGCGTGAGTATTTTACTCGCTGGTTCAGCGATACCACGCTAAACGAAGAATGGGTCACCTCGAGTCTTCGGGCATTTCATGACCAGGATCAGGACGCCCTCACACGATCTTATCTGGTTCCAGCACTGGACAGCCTCCGATGGATTCAAGCGAACCGGAGAATCTTTTTTCTCGGTAGCTGGCTCTCGGCCACTATCGGTGGGCAGCGTGATGCCGAATCACTTGTCGCTCTCGACGCGTGGCTAAGCGCTCATCCGGCGCTGCCTTCTGATTTGCGTCAAAAGGTGCTTCAGTCACGTGATGAACTCGAGCGTACTGTCATGATTAGACGAGTATTTGCGCGACAGGTGCAGCAACCACAACTTCACTGATTGTCAGTGGTTCGTACGAGGGTGCGGAATGACGTTGCCGAAAGGTAGCCCGAAACGCCATTGTTGAGCTGCACACGATACTTTGCACCGTTTGCAGCCATCACCACAAGCTCGGTGTCGTTGCTCAGCCTGACCACCTGCGAATCGCCTGGCGATGGCCCCAGCGTCAGCTGCGTCGAGTTGCTGC
>JBBSTN010000343.1:0-3732 GCA_038235845.1 Gemmatimonadales bacterium
CCATCGAAGCCAACGTGGCCAGCATCTCCTCATCTTCTGAACCAAAAACCTCGGTTTCGACAGCTTGAACCACGAGCACCCCCACGAGCTGAATGTTGACGAGCATCGGCACGGCAAGCACGGATGCTGCAACGCCCTCGTCGCCAACGACATCGTACATCGATAGCGGTGTCTCCAGACTGGCGCGCTTGCGTGCGCGGTCGGCCTCGCGATCACCAATGCGAACTGGTCGCCCGGTACGAGCCACTTCCGCGACGATGCCGTCTCCAAGCTTGCACACCGGTCTCGTCTGCTCCTTGCCGCGCACAACGCAAAGCGAAGTAGTGAGCGTATCGTCATCGAGATTGGGAGCAGCGATGGTTACGCCGTCGGTACCAGTCGCTCGCATCGCCTGCCGGGCGAGCTCCCGCACTATCTCGTGTTCGTCCAGCGTCCGCGCCAGTGCTGCACCTGCTTCCTGCAGTCTCTGCAGTCGAGCGGCTCGTTTTCGGGCGACCTCGCGACTTCCGTCATAGGCGAGACGGGCGCTAAGATGCCGCATAATCGCCGAGAGATCCTTTAGCTTATCCGCATCGGGGCGAAGCCGATCGCGCGGGTCCGTCAGTTTGACGATTCCCAGCAGTTCCTGCTCGGCACCGCACAGGAGGGCGACGATAAGGTCGGTGGAAAGCCATGACTTGCCGTCGCCCTTCTCGGTAGCGTTGGTACCAAAGAACTCGCGCGCCACCCAGGCGTCGCCACCATCGAGCATGAAAAGACCGTCGATACGATATCGTTCAATTACCGGGAGGCGCCGTCTCCACACGGCGCCCGGCAAAGGCGTCAGCCCATGACGCGTGGCCTGGTCGATGTCTGTCTTGCCTGATACCTCGAGGTGCGTCACGTTGAGCGACAAATCACGCAGCGTGATTACCACCCGGTCGAAGCCAAAGTCATGCAAGGCCTTAGCGGCAGCCTGAACACGGGAAACGGCCGAGTCGGCCCGGTCGATTTGGTCGAAGGCTGATAATATGGAAAACTCAGGCGGGAGACCCGCTGACCTTAGCGAGGACATGCTGTAGTCATAGACGAACCGCGAGCGCTCACGAAACCGCTCAGAATATCCATGACCTGAAAAAGTCGATTCCGATCTGTGGGGGAGTCTGCTGGAAGGTGCGTGAGAGGCCGAGCCGCCCGCATGCCTGCGCACTGGATGCAGGCTCGAGACCAAGCGCCACGGAAAGACCGTCGTCGAAACGGCGTTCAATCTTTACCCCCAGCCCCTGCGCGAAAAGCGACAGCGCATCGCTTCCGCCAGCGTTCTGCGGAGCCAGCCCACAGAGACCGCCACTCAAGGATACGTACGTATTTCGCGCGACCTGAAAGCCAAGGCCGACGCGAGTAGCGGCGAGAATTCCCAGGCCACTCGAGCGGAGATTGGCGGCCTCGCCCGGCGCGATAGCGGTAGGCTCCACCTGCACTACGTCGAACCGGCCGCCCGCCAGACGGCTAGACAGGTAGCTGCTGGCGAGTCTAAGTGCGAGCGTCGCACCCTGATCGGCGTAAGTGCTCGTGCCCAGAAGTGCATACGCGGGCTCGCCCGTGATCAGATAGCTCAGCATATCGCTCTCCGGCAACGGTGGGTTGTCTGCACTTGCCAACGTGAGCGATGGTTTGTCGATCGTTCCGCCAATGCTCACGCGAATGCGCACATTCTGCCGATTGGAATTGGCGCGCGTTTCACGCACAGTGTGCAACGCAGTGACGTCGAGAGCAGGCTGGAGGTCCGGGTCGCCATAAAAACGCACAACGCCGCGCTCCACTTCGAAATTCGGACGTGCGATGCCAAGATTGAGCTGGTACGTTCCGCGCTCGACCGTAAGCGAATCGCTCAATGCCAACCGGGTTGCGCGTCCCGCCTGTTCCGCCGCGCGCGTGACGCGTAGTTCGCCGCCCAACTTGAGATTTGCCTCCGGCGATCGAAGCCAGACATCGTCGCCGATATTGATGCGGACGTTGTCCACCGTGAGATTCTGAATCAGCCCGTGGGGCGCTTCCGGGAGAAGCGAATTGATACCAAGAGCTGTCGAATCCTCAAACTGCAGTTCGTCGTCGATGTCAATTCCGCGCTGTTGTGTGAGCGCGTTGATGTAGACGCGCCCCCGGTCGATGCGCAAAGCGCCGCGAAGACGCGAATCGTTTTTCGAACCTCGCAGCGTTATAGGTGAAGTCGTGGTAAACGTCATCGATGCGGTGCGTGCCTTGTCGATGCCCAGGAAATTGTTGGCAGACAGCGAAAGATCAAAGCCGGGGTTGGATCCGTCGGCGATACTCACCACGCCGGATATGCCAAGTGTATCCGCCGGGCCGCCACTCACAGCGCGAAAGCGACGAAGGAAAACGGAATCACCCGCAAGTTCGATGTTTGCACTTGCACTTTCGAGACGAATGCCGAGGTTGTCCAGAGAGAGCGCGGCGCTATCCATTAGAACGGAGCCGTTAACACGTGGACGTTGCCATGTTCCCGCAAGCGTAATGTCGGTGGAAAGACTTCCGCGCGCTCGCGTTACGTCTGGAAAGATCGCCTCGATCAGCGAGAGATCCGTCCGTTTGCTTACGATGCGCCCGGTGAGCGCATCATCGAGCTGTCGTTTGCGTCCGGGATAGAGCGCGAGATCGATAGGTATCGAAGCGTTCGCCTCGAGCGCGGGCTTGCCGTCGATACTGAGTGTTCCGTCTATCGAAAAGCGAGTCGAATCATAATGCGCTCTGGCATCGAGGCCGGTTACGCGAATCCGGCCCGCAGTTGCATTCATTGCCTGCAGCCTGGCGTCGAGACGAGGCATCTCGCGCGTGCCGGACACGTCAATCGTTGCACTGGCAGTGCCACCAGTAAGCCGACCATTTCGCAGAAGACGTCCTATGTCGGCGAGTGGAACGTTGGTGGCATCGACACAGCCACGTACATCGCCGCCCTCTGAAATAGCGCCGCTAAGTGCAAGGCGCCCAGTATCGCTGTGCAGAAGAACGAGCGAATCCAGCGACCCGAACTTTCGGTCGGTTACGCGAAACACGGCTGGCGACAGCAGTGAAAATCCACGTCTGTTGGTACCGCTGCTGTCAACGCGAATATTGAGTGTGTCGAGCGTAATAATATTCGTGCCTGCGCTCTCCAGGTTGACGACGCCGCCGGCAACGAGAATTCGCGACTGCGACGGCGTGCGTGCATTGAATGAAAAATGCTGAGCTACACCATCGACGACACGGGATTTCCCTGCCGCCGCCGAGATCTCAATTCCCGCAGCGTACGCTGAGTCGACAGTGAGAGAAATCGTGCCCGTGCCGCCTTTGAGAAGCTGTTGCATGTCCATCGTCGCATTCGCACGCAGCGCGGTTGTGCCCAGGTAGTTCAAGTCGCGAACATCCATAAGCGCCGATAGTGAAAGACCGCGGGGGTCTAGAGTGTCGAGCGAACCGCTCAACTGACCCCGAATCTGCGCGTAGCCCTTGAGCGTATCGCGACCCACCGTTGCCGACTGAAGCCACGGCCGAAGTCCTCCCAGCGAATCCACACTCACCACGAAATCAAGCGAGTCACGCCGTTCGGCAACCAGACCAATTGCGCCTCGTGCGGTCATTCTTAGCGCCGAGCTTTCGATCGAGAGCGTGTCGACTCGCATGTGTCCAGAGTCGAACGTGGCGCGGACGCTGCCGCCAAAGAGTCTTGCGTCTGCCACACGTGAAAACTGATCG
>JBBSTN010000344.1:0-3724 GCA_038235845.1 Gemmatimonadales bacterium
CCAGGTCAAGGCGATCATCGACCCAACGACGGCCGAGGCGTAGGAAAGACGGGCAGGGGGCAATGCCTCATAACGCGCGGATGCACACCGACGAAACCCTCCACTGCCTTGCCTCGCTCCGGCGTTGCCCCGTCCGAACGGTCCGCCGCGTTTTGCGGGTGACCGCAAACTATTAGGTGACTACATGTTTCATCCTGAAGGGCGGAATGTGATCTTAATGGCACAAGACCGCAGTGCCGCCCTGACGAGAAGGCACCTTCGAAGATTGATGTGCTCGATGAGCGCTTTGGCTGTGGTTATTAGCACGCTCCGCCTCTCGGCCCAAGCCTCCGGCAATGCGGGTCGTGGTCTCGAACTTGGTGGGGGTGCACGAGACCACCATAAATGGTGCTCGGCTCGGCTTTGGTATCGAGTCGCTGGCAATCAGACGTCTCCGTTGCCGCCTGTCGTGTTCCTGCACGGAGGCCGGGGGTACAACAGCTATTCCTTCTCAATGCTCGAAGGTCCGCGGCTAGAGGGAGCGCTGCGAATGGTGTATTTCGACCAGCGGGGGAGCGGTCACTCGGAGCGACCTACGACAGGGCGACTATGCCATGAACACCTTGGTGAACGACGTTGAAGGGCTGCGCATCGCACTGGGTGTGACGCAAATCGCTGTCGTTGGCCATTCCTTCGGTGGCGTGCTCGCCCCGGAATACGCGGTTCGATATCCAGACCGCGTCTCGCATCTGATTCTTGTTTCCACTCCCTCGGATGTTCCCGCATCGGCGCTGCGGCGCGTTAGTTATCACGGCGCAACCCGCGATGGCACAGTGCGCGCTCCGCCACAACGCGACACCGGTTCCGGTGGATGTGGTTGGCAATCGATTCTTTGCCCGCTGGCGACAACAGGACGGTGAAGAGCTCGCTTCTATCTCGACACTGGGGCGGGCTTGTCATTCTCTATGCTGGCGCGATGTCGCGCCTGCGTGCCCGGTTGACACGTTCGTGACAGACCGCACGCGGCGGTATGCGCGTTTCCCTGTCGCAATCGGCTACGACATTTTCCCGACCATACCTCTCGCCCGTGGACTGCCGCGATTGATGGTTCTGCACGACTCGGCACCTGAGGATGTATCGAATCTCCGCGTTGATGGATTCCTTGGTAGTGCGTGGTTTGCCGACCGAGTGTGGATCATCGATTATCCCGGCCGCAAGCTTTACTTCAATGGTTCATCGTCCACCCTCTCCATGATTTGTTGGGACGAAAGAATAATACGCGTTCACAAATCGTTTGTACTTGCCATGTTATTGTGACTTTTGCATTCGATGAAAAGAGCCGGCTATCTAGTCAGGCGTAAAGAAATTTTCAGCGTTTGTAAACGGAACTCCGGTCGTGCATCGCGATAGCAGCGGGCTGATAACGCGCTGCACACGACCGCGTCTGGCTCCATTCAGTTCGTTCGACTTTCCTCCTCACTACATTCGGTGCGCTTTCAGCGGCGGGTGAGCTCGGCGTCAGGATGCAGTTCAGCATTCGTCGATGAAGCAACCAGGAGCGAATGTTTGGGCGAAAGGACGAGAGCTCGAGCTTTCTCGACGTCTACATGCTAGGAATTTGTTAATCGGCCGAAAAGCTCGGATTTGATGTCGAACGCGCAGACGAAGTTGACTACAACGGTGACATACTTTAAGTGGTACTCGGCCGAATAAGATCCGCAGAATCCGTTATGGCCGACATGACTCGCAAGCTGGCCAGCAAGGTCTGACGTCGAGGCCTTGATTGCGCACTTAGAATCAAGCTCGCCACGCGGGCACAAATCCTGGGCTATGCCAACTGTGGCAGATGATGCCAGCAACCGGTAGCAGTCCGAAGTTCGCAATTCAGGCCATCCGGAAGCAGGACTGCTCTGCGCACCGGCCAAGCTGCCGAAAGGGAGAACCAGAGTATGAGAAAGAGAATCGTCGGAAATGAACTTGCCGTCGCACCGATGCGGGCGATATACACGAGCGGCATAACCGATGCGTGCGGAGCCGCGCCAATGAATCCCGACGGACTGATCCACGGCGAGCCGATAAACCCGCTCCTTCATGCCTGACACCGTCAGTCCGATGAGCACATGACCGGTGATCGGACAGCTGCCGATTGAATGCCCTGCCTTTTCAAACGCCTCGCATGCCAGTATCATCGTGGCGATGCCGGCCCACCACCGGGTGCGGGATGCAGGTCCGGTCGTGCGACGAAACAGCAGCATGCCGAAACTCAGCAGCACATAGCCGACTGTCGCCGTGGCGTGCGATTGAACCAACCCGGATCCGCGAGCGTCTCGGCCATCCGATCCGGGGATTCTGGTTTCCGCCCGCGACCACTAGAAGCGCTCCTGCAATCAGTAGCACCCGTCATACGACTCGATTACCGGACATGATTCGCTCCTCGAGAACGGCTGGGCTACGGATTAGAGGGACACTCTCCGCCGTTGGGTATACGCAAAACTCGCGAGATCGGTTTGGGAGGGAAGACGTTCAATGGCTGGTCGAAGCTTGTGTGATGTCGATGCGTCACACAGATAAAAAACGCTGCACCTGACGGTCGATTCAATGAGTGCTTGTGATGTGCATACGCTTTTATCTGACTCGCTCACAAGTGGGCTAAGGCTAGCGCGACTGGAGTAGAAAGCGGCACGTTGTTCCGGGAGCTCGTGCCAGCCGTTCATCCAGCGTGGCAAGATCTGCGTCAAGAAGCTCAGCCAGCGCGACGTAAAAGGCATCATAAATCGTGATATTTTGGCGCATGTCCCATGCTCTTTCTGCAATGAGTCTGTAAGGAAAGAGATCGACGGTAATCGCCTGCAAGTCGGCATGGGCGAGAGAGGCGACATCAGCCGAAATATCTCCGGCGAAGCTGGCGCGCCGAAGAACGTTCGCGACCTCCGCCGGCATGAGGTGTGGAGCCGCGAGCTGGCTAGAAACAAGTATCTCTTCGGCCCACCGTCCTGTCTCTCCTACATCGACGAGCGCCGCGACGACGACGCTTGCATCGACCACCACAGTCACCGTCGGTCAGCTCTCAAATGGCGGAGAATAGCTTTCTTCTTGATACTACTTCCTGTGAGCTTCTTCCGCTGGCGCAGTCGCGCAACAAAAACTTCTGGATCAACTCGCTGTGCAAGGTCGATCATGTGCGCTCGCAAGTACTCTTGGAGCGAACGGCCAGTGGCGGCTGCTCGAGCCGAAAGCTCGTCCCCAACGTCGTCAGGAACGTCTCTGATCGTAACCGTCTTTGACATGCCATCATTTTAGCGGCACGCGCGGCGTTCTGCCAGCATAGTTTTTAACCGAGAGTTGCGGGGGCATAGCGTGAGCTCGCTCCCCCGTGCGCATGGCTACGGGGAGGAATCGCAAATTCCTTCCATCCCCTGGATTCTGGGTCTTGCGCCGGCAGGAGCCCCGAACCTAGATCGTGTGCCGTTCGTTCAAGGATCTCCCGCCGCCGCCACACCGTCATAGATGGTCGTTCGGAGAGCATCAGCGCCGCAATTCCCGCCACCTGTGGGCCGGGAAACGAGTTGCACTCGATGCAGGGTACATCCTTCGGTGACTGGTACTGAACGGGGATTGGTTGCGCGATGCCGAAATTGCCGGCTCCACCCACGAGAACGAAGCCGGCCGCCACCGCGTGATCGCTCCTCATCCGCCAGAATCGCCGCAGGTTGGCGAGAACCGGCAAGCTGAAGCTCCTGCTCAG
>JBBSTN010000345.1:0-3685 GCA_038235845.1 Gemmatimonadales bacterium
ACTCCGTCCTTTCGGGCTTCCTGAGTGACTTCGAAAAGTTTTTCCGCTTTCCATTGCTCGAGCAACTTGCATTCGAAATCGTCGACACCGTCGTCAGGCACCGCCGAGTATAGCGGCGCACTCCGGGTATCATCAACCATTGCGACTACTCATGACAGTTCGAGTTGCTGTAACACGCCACGCACGACCGCTGTCAGCTTTGGTTCAGCTTCGCGAGCGACTGCAATTATTTCCGAAACGCTCGCAGGTTCGAGTGAATCGGGTAAGCACTGATCTGTAATTATGGAAAGCCCCAATACCTTCATGCCACCGTGCCGGGCAACGATGACCTCCGGTACGGTGCTCATTCCCACCACATCGGCACCAAGCGTACGCAGCATCCGATATTCAGCACGTGTTTCGAGATTGGGCCCCTGAACAGCCGCGTAAACTCCCTCACGAAGCGGTATTCGGTTATCCCTCGCCACCTTCCTGGCCAACACGCGAAGGTTCGCGTCATAGGGCTCCGACATGTCGGGAAATCGAGGTCCAAGTGCATCGTCGTTCGGGCCGATCAGGGGATTGTCACCTAGCAGATTCATGTGATCCGAGATGAGCATTAGATCGCCAGGTGCCCATAGCGGGTGCATCCCGCCGCACGCGTTGCTTATAACAAGCGTTTGCGCACCAAGAGCGCGTAGCACTCTCACCGGAAAAGTCACCTGTTGAAGCGAATAACCTTCGTACCGATGAAAGCGGCCTTGCATCGCGATTACTGTCTTCCCGGCGAAGGTGCCGCAAAGGAGACGACCGCTGTGCGATTCCACAGTTGATAATGGAAAGTTCGGTAGGTCTCGATACTCAACAATTGCATCGACACTCATCTCTTCAGCGAGCGCACCGAGTCCTGTGCCAAGAATAATTGCCACATCCGGCACCGTGCCAAAGCGCTGACGAACAGCGTGTGCGCACGCTTCGATCCGCTCGTTTGCGTGCAACCCAAGCGCGGGGTTGGCGAGCGCCACCGCCTTGTGTTCCTGAGTGTATTGAAGCTGAGGAAACGACTCGGGAGTATGGCGGGACGTATTACCAGGGCTACCGGGCGGTGTATTTCGTGTCGTCATACTGAGCTACTCTTCGATTACTACATCGAGCCAGGACGGCGTGGGCGCCGCCGGACGTTGACGTGTTTTGCGCACATCTCGAAGAACATCGAGTTCGCGCAGTTCAGGCGTGAGTTCGACAAAACCCTCCTCGTATGTCTGCGGTGACGACGCTTGTGGAGTGCCGGAAAGGGGCGTCTTTGCCCCGGCACTACCGACATTCCTTGACGATATATCCGAGGCTGAGATCGATTGCTGCGATGGCGGCTGTTGCGTTGTCAGTGCCGAACTCACGGATGATGCGGCATCCGGATTGGCCCCGGCCTGTGCGCCAATCGAGTTCTCCCGCGATGCTATGAAAGGCGGCGCTGGTTCGGAGTCGGCGGCATTCAACTCTGCCGTGTGACGTTCGAGATGATGACGCAGCTGCGAGAGATACGCCCGCCGGGCACGCCAGAGATTCTGAAGTTCGTCCTGCGCGCGACGGATACTTTCGTGAAGATCCTTGAGCTGACGCTCGGCCTCAGCACCCGCTTCCCGAACTATCAGCGACGCCTCGCGCTCAGCCTGCTGACGAATATCATCCCGCAACTGCTGAGCGCTGACAAGCGCGTCGTTCAATGCCTTATCGCGATCGCGAAAAGACTTGAGCTGCTCGTGAAAATTACGGGCCTTCTGCTCGAGATCCTGATTGAGGCGCGCAAGTCGTTCGAACTCCTCGGCTACCTGTTCGCGGAACTGATCGACCCGTGCGCGATCGTAACCGCGAAGCGCGTTGCCGAAATCATAGCGCCGTACATCCAGCGCTGTCAGGTGAAAGGCGTCGTCCATTTTTATTTGCTTGATGTGATCCTATAGTCGACGACCGAACAGAACGGTACCAAGGCGCACATGGGTTGCACCCTCCTCCACTGCAATCTCGAAATCTCCCGACATACCCATGCTCAATAAGCGCGCCGGTAAACCTGCGTTCATCAATAATTCGCCTGACCTGCGTGTTTCCGAAAACACCTGTCTCAGCACCGGCTCAGCAGCATCGAAGGGAGCTATCGTCATCGCACCCATCACCTTTAATCCCTCGAGCGACATCAGCCTGTCCGCCAATCTGGAAACCTCACCCGGCGCTACACCGCCCTTGCTTGTCTCCCCGCTGGCGTTCACCTGCAACAGAACCTCAAATATCTTCCCCGCCTTTGTCGCAACGTCATTGAGCGCGAGAGCGAGGCGTTCACTGTCCATCGAATGTATGAGCGAGAATCCAACTGCCGATTTCGCCTTGTTTCGCTGAAGATGGCCAATCAGGTGCCAGCGCACCGGAAAATCGACCGCCTCCATCTTGCCCTCAGCTTCCTGAACCTTATTTTCGCCAAGGTCATGCACGTCAGCGTCGTATGCAGCTCGAATAGCTTCCATTCCAAGCGTCTTTGTGACCGCCACCAGCGTTACCTGCTGCCCATGTCCGCCACGATCGCGCGCTGACGAAATCCGGGCCCGTGCCTCAACGACATGGCTCGCGACCATGTCTGTAAAGTGTTCCGAAATGGGCATAGCATTTAAGGTTAGGCACCGTTGCAGAACGACACAAGTAAAGTGTCGGTAGCCGACGTCACCGACGAGCAACGGAGCAATTCCTGTATTCGACGTACAGCGTCGTCGCTACCGGCGGGAACTGCTTCAAACGCGGAGGGTGGCACCCGCTCGAACCAGAAACGGGTGCGAGCGCTATCCACCAGAAGTTTGCCAGACCGGCCATTTCGCTCTGGTCTATACACAAGACCAAGAAGAACCCATCCCGCCCTTGGCTCAATCCGCATTCTTTCCCCGGCCGGCAGTAGCGAGCTCACGCGGTACTCCTGCCGCTGCTCCTCTACGCTCCGAACAATGGTGCCCAGTAGCGTATCGAGCCCGCGCCACTCTCCGGCATCCTCCGCGCGAAGCAAATGACTCCGAGTAGCGAGCTGCCTCCGATACCACTCGGCCCCCAGAAGCGGGATGGTCACCACCTGCACGTCGACTCTATATGCTTCCACCTGCTGCAGATACCATAGGGGAAACGTGTCATTGTCGCCGGCCGAAAAAAGCACACCATTTGGCGGAACAGCGTCAAGAAGCAAGCGGGCGTATGTTCTCGGGAGCGTCGAAAGAGGCTCGCGGCCTCGGCTCATTACGGGGCCATTGGTCATTATCGGCAGGGCCGCGACAAGTATCGCGGCCGTTGTCAGCACCGCTCCGATTCGCGGTGCCGACCTAATCCGGTAATGGTCGCCGATCCGGCGGGCCATTGTCGCGATTCCAGCACCAGCAAGAAGCCCCCACGCCCAGAATCCCAGTACGAAAAAGTAGTCCCGTTCGCGCGCTTCGTGCATGGCGCCAGCTGGCACTATCCCGACTCCAAATGTTGGCCCTGCGCGGAGGTTGAGCCAGACTACAACTCCGACTGTCCCGCTGGCGAGCAGAACAAGAAGCGCCCTTCCTGCGCGCGCGTCGCGTAGCCAGATGGCCCGGAGGCCAATGAACGCACACCACGTCCAGAAAAGCGTGAACGCTGTGCGCGTCACGGATGGCGTTGGAGCGGGATGCAAGCCGAAGGCAACCTGCCAATC
>JBBSTN010000346.1:0-3682 GCA_038235845.1 Gemmatimonadales bacterium
CCGATAGCCACACCGAGAGTGAACAGCGCCGAGCCCAGTATGGCTATTTTCGTGAACTTGAGCTCGGCGTGCACGAGTCGCGGCATTAACCACAGACAGGTGCCGATGAGTGCTGCGGTGCCCCAGCCGTAGTTCACCGCGTGGAGGTGCGCGGTTCGCACCCGGCCAAAGGTTAGCCACGCCTGATGGGTAAGGAAATCGGGCCAGTGAAGTTTCATGCTGGCGATTTCACCGAACACTGATCCGATGAGCAGCCATACGATGGCGACGCTGTAGAGCGTAAGCACGACCCAGCGGCTCGACGCGTCGGCTTGCAGTCGGATCGCGAGGTCTTCGGGTACCAATCCACGAGATGCAGCGACCGCGTCGACGTCGTGGGCGGCGAGCGAGCCGGAGACCGGCGCAGGAGGTGCGCCTACTCCAGGTGCGTTCAAGCGGCACCTCCCCACTCGCCCGGGGCGGGAGGAAGCGGATCGCCGTAGGTTACTTCACGCCTGAGCTGCTCGGTCGGCGATTCCCACGGTCGCTCTACGCGCCAGTCACGGGGGTCGAAGATAATGCGACTCTGGGCTTCCAGATCGCGAAAAAAGCCGCGGCGCCACGCCCACGCGAGCACGAGCGCGGGGCCAAGGGTTAGTCCAACAGTAGCCAGCACGACGATGAGGGAAGTCGGTAGCACCTAGAGCCTCCTTCGGGACACGAAATTCAGGTGGGCCTTCGTAACGTTGCGCGCAGTTTCACGACTCAAACGGGAGTGATGCCTAGCCTGAGCTGCATGCTGTAGGCGATACGACTCGCAAGGTCTTTCATCAGCTCCGTAATCTTCCCCGCGAAGCCCGCATCTACAGTGCGTTCGAGCGTTGCAACCCAATGCCGAAAGTGTTCGGCGGTGAGCCCGGGCATGCTCTGGTGCGGACGAAATGCGTTACCCGAGTAGCGCCCGGTATGGAAGAGCATGGTAGACCAGAACGCAACTATCGTCGGCATGTGGGCAGTCATGTCAACTTCAGCGAAGTACGGTGCGAGAAGGGCATCTTCAGCAACCGCCGCATAGAAAGCTACGAGTACCCCTTCCAGGTCTTCGTCGCAGAGATCTGAGCGTGCACCCGTCAGCGCTAGTTCTACGTTCGCCGCCATTTCAATCATGCTTTCCCATCCACTCGAATCGTCATGGCTCAACAATAAGAATTCCGATGGCGCCCTTCTGTGCATGTCCGAACCCGTGGTTCACGAACGGGAACTCCCCGGGCACGTCGCACACCAGTTCAAAGCACATCCCGCCGCCGGGTGGAACGTCTCCGGTTTGCATACCTCGTATCGGCGAGCCCGGGGGAGCTCCAAGGTACACTGTGTCAAATTGCTCACCAACTACGTGAAAAGCGGACGGATGCGTCGGGCCGCAGTTTACAACCCAGAACCTTACGCGATCGCCCACTTTAACCCGAATTGGATTGTCAATGTACTGGTTCGGTCGGCCATTGAATGCCAGGTAGTCAGGAACCGTCGACAGCATCTTGTTGTAGTCGAACGCACGCACACCATCTTTGCCTTCGGCGAGATAGAACTCGCTCTGGACAAGAACGAATTCCTTTGCCGGCGGCAGTGGTTCGCGCGGTGAGACGACGAGAGCCCCATACATTCCCGAGCCGATGTGCATGAGCACTGGTGCAGTACCGCAGTGATACATGAACGCGCCGGCCCACTTGGGCTGGAATGAAAATGTGACGGACTCCCCCTTGCCCACTGAGCGGAAAGCGGTTTTTGGGTTGATCTGCGCCGCGTGAAAATCCATTGAGTGCGGCACGTTTACTTCGTTGGTCAGCGTGAATTCCACGGTGTCCCCGACCCGGCAGTGCACGATTGGCCCAGGTATATCTCCCTCGAACGTCCACGCTGCGACGACAGTATCTCCACTGATCCTCAGCGGAGCTTCCATGGCCCGCCAGTGCAATTTGAGAGTGCGATTTGTCGAGAGCGGCGGCAGCTCCGGGCTATAGCGACGGAGCGCCACTGCTGCCGAATCAGTATTGGCTGCTGTTGCCGACAATGCTCCATGCCCCGGATCCCTCAGCAGAGCGCTATCAAGCCGACTATTCGAATTTTGGAGGCTCAGCGAATCGTGGCCGGCAGCGCCTCCGGCCGTTCCGGCAGCGGACGCCGCGCTGTCCTTGAGACCGCCACTTCCGTCGGGCGCGCAACTGGCGAGGGCAGCGCCAATACCCGGAAGGGCGAGCGAGAGCGTCGACGCACGCGCGAGAAAGGCGCGGCGGCTGCTCGGAGCAGCTAGAGGGTGTTCGGAAGCGGCGCTCGGTAAATCGGAGTCGTTAGCTAAAGCAGATGTCGGATCGGCTTGCACTTCTGAATGTGACTTCATGCACATAACCTATTACTGAACCCACGCGAGGCCCGTGACGGTTGTCTCAGGAGATCCGCCGCATCCGTCAATCCCTGTTCTTGAATCCGCCGCGGCGGCATCGGCGGTAACCGGCTCTCATTTTCGGGCTCGCTTCCCCGGTGCGGCTAGTGTCCGGAGGCGCTTGAGGTCCGGAATGAGCAGTCGATCCCTGTCGATGAAAACGATCAGCCCTTTCGTCTGAAGTTGCTTGAACGCCCGCGAGACCGACTCGCGCGCGGCTCCGATCTCGAGGGCAATCTCTTCCTGCGTTCGGGCGAGCAATAGCTCGACACCTTCCGGAGTGGTCCGTCCTCGCCGTTCCGCGTAACCTGCGAGTAACAGTGCAAGCCTCGAAGCGACGTCTCGAAACGCCAGGGTCTCCGTTACATGAACGAAATGCCGGAGCCGCTTTCCGAGCGACTGAATAATCGAATGGGCAAAGTCCGGATTGGTACGATAAGCCTGCTCGAAGTCGGCCTGCGGCAGGAACACGAGTCGCGACTCTTCCATCGTGATCGCCGACGCCGGATAGGAACCGCCATCGAACAACGGCAGCTCGGCTACCATCCGACCCGCTCCCTCGATGTGCAGGACCTGTTCTCGGCCATCACTGCTGATTCGATAGACGCGAATTCGTCCAGACTCGATCATGTAGACGCCGCGATACTCCTCGCCGGTCGTGAACAGGACAACACCCGCGCTAACGTCGCGACTCACACAACGTGCGGCAAGTTTGCCAAGCATCTCGTCTTCGAGGTTCGAGAAGAGCGGGATCTGACGGAGAAAGCTGACGGTGTCCATTCGCTTGAGTTACCGGGTGGCGCCATCGTGGACAATTTCTGGTGCCTGTGACAACAGTCATGACTGCTGTCATTGCCTGAGGGCAGGTTCATGCTATGAAAATCTATAATCCGCATGCTGTCGCCTTGACGGCGAGTGCTCAACGTAAGCGCCCCGCGATCAGCATCCTTCACGATAGTCCCGACGCGCGACTCGTTCTGTTTCGTATCGAGCCCGGGCAGCGCGTTCCTCCGCACACCAGCGATTCGACAGTCATTCTCTCGGTGCTTGCGGGCAGCGGATCGGTTACCGGTGGCGACGAGGAGCGTGCCGTGGCGCCGGGGGAAATCGTGGCCTACGAGCCGGGTGAGGTTCACGGGATGGAGGCAGGAGAAGAAACTCTCATCATTCTGGCGACCATCTCGCCACGTCCGTCGCGCACTCCGCCCAAGGTTGAATCAATTACTGCCGACAAGGCAGCAGGTGCATAGTCTCGTCCGGCGCTTC
>JBBSTN010000347.1:0-3676 GCA_038235845.1 Gemmatimonadales bacterium
AGGATTCCTTTCTCACCATCGATAAAAGTGATCGAACTTCGGCACGATGCAGTGTTCATGAACGCCGGATCGTAGCTCAGAAGGCCAAACTCGCCCTCTTCCTTCTTTATCGCCCGAAGATCCATGGCGCGAACGTAGGTATCGCCCTCCGGACCTTCTGTAACGATAGGAGATGAGTAACTCTTATCCGTTCTCGTGTCGCGGATTTCGAGCTCGCCAGCAGAGGCGTCGTTCGTAGCTTTGTCTGAAGTCATCTAAAACAGCTCCCTGAGTGTTCTGCAGTACGCTTTCGGTAGCGTCGTCCATGCAAATCTATTCAACACACCACGTGCGTGAACCCGAAATGTTCAGGGAGGGTCTGGGCCTCACACCCCCAGCATCACTCCGCGCCTGCGTGCGACTCCCGCCGAAATCCATGTTTCTCCATCAGACGATAGAGAGTTGTACGGTCTATTCCCGCCAATCGCGCCGCCTTGGACATGTTACCACCCGCGCGCGTAGTGAGACGCGACAGGTACTCCTTCTCGAAGTGCGAAACGAGGCTGTCCTTGGCGATGTGAAACGACTCGTTCATGATCGCCGTCGGCAGCGCCGGGTCGGACGCGCTCCCCAAGTCGTCATCGTAAACAGGAATATCATCCGGGCTTATCGACGAACCGGCGTCCGCGATCACCGCCACATGCTCGATTACGTTCTGCAACTCGCGAACATTTCCCCGCCACGGCCGCGACTGCAGAAACGCGATGGCATCGGGAGTGAACTCCGGCGCCTTCGATCCCTTTGCGCGATGCCGTTCCCACGAACGGGTAAGAAAGAACTCCGCCATCAGCGGAATGTCCTCGAGACGCTGTCTGAGAGGCGGCAACTTTATGGGCACCACCCTGAGACGATAGTAGAGATCTTCGCGAAGAATTCCCTGCTGCACCGATTCCTGCGGGTCGCGGTTGGTTGCCGATACGAAACGAACATTCACGACTGCATCCTGAACCTCGCTGCCCAGTCTTCGCACCACACCGTCCTGAAGTACGCGCAGGAGCTTGGCCTGCAACGGCATCGTCATCTCAGTCAGCTCGTCCAGAAACAGCGTGCTGTTGTGAGCGACCTCGAGCAGGCCGGCCTTGTCGCGATCGGCGCCAGTGAACGCTCCCTTGCGATGCCCAAACATCTCGGACTCAAGCAGGTTCTCCGGCAGTGCAGCACAGTTTATCGGCACAAGTTTCTTCGCCGCCCGCCGGCTGTGCGCATGAATGAACTGGGCAATCATCTCCTTGCCGGTACCGCTTTCGCCGCTGATCATCACGGATGCATCGGTGGCCGCCACCTTCTGAGCCAGCTCGACCGCCTTCCGGAAAGAGGGCGAGATGCCCAGCAACGCCGAAGCTTCGCCCGGAGCTCCCTGCGCTACTGACGCCGGCTTTGACTCACCCGAACCGTTGGAACTCTTGAGCGCGTGCGCTGCCCGCCCCACCAGCACCTGAAGATGCGAAGCGGAGAAGGGCTTGGGCAGGTAATCCCAGGCCCCCGCGCGAAGCGCCTCGATGCTCGAGGCCACACTTGGATTGCCGGTCATTACCACAACAATGGCATCTTTATTCGCTTCCACAGCCGCACTAAGGATCTCCATGCCGGTAATGGGGCTCATATAGAGATCAACAAGCACAATTTCGAATTTGCGACGCCTCACTATTTCCAGCGCCTCATCACCTCGGCCGCAGGAAACCACGGTGTGACCATCCATCTGCAACACCGAGGCGCATCCCTCTCTCAGGGTGCGGTCATCGTCTACGACCAGAATACGCAAGCTCGTTCCGGGTTCTGAAACAGGCTTTGTAGGGGAATCGCTCAGAAAAGGCTCAGTCATGAATTTTTGTTACAGCCAGAACCCAGGAAGGTGTCGGCGTATCGTCAGTTGGAAAGAATCGTCACCAGTTACGGCAGTCGCAGCGACTTTCATCACCAACGGTGAATCAGTTGCGGTATAAGTTCGACAGTCGGTGCACATAAGCAACGCGAGCGGTGACGGGAATAGCGGTTTCACAGTCGGTTCATCAGATCTGACACTTATTTCGTAGCTTTGACTCAACAGTTACCGTTTCACGACCGCCACACCTGGCGAAAGGTCACAAGGTTTGTAGCAGTAGCGCTTCGTACATCTCGATCGTCATCGTAGCGGCACGTTATTTATAAGTAAAAAGGTAGATTCAAAACACTTCGCCTCAACCGGGTGAGGTGGGAACTCAGACCGTCAACACAATGTCAGGTAATCACATTCAATCCGTTGCTTCTCGCGACGCTTCAGTCGACTTGCTTCCCGACACTGGTCCGCCAGCGGATTGGGGTGGGGGTCAGGAAGCTCCGCCGGCTCCGTCCGGCCCCAAGATCGGGCGCTATCTCTCGGCGCTTAATCGGTTCAAGTGGCTTATCGTTCTTTTCGTACTCATTGGCGCCGGCGGCGGATACGCGGCAACGCGCTTCATCGCGCCCGAGTACGAAGTAGAGTCGAATGTCATTCTGAAAATGCAGACTGGCACCTCAGGAGGAACAGCTAGCGGACCAATTCAGGCGCCAGAGCTTCTGGCCGCCTCGGGATGGAAAGACCTGCTGCGGTCATACCGTATTGCCGACCCGGTTGTTATCGACCTCGCGCTTTTCGTTTCACCCGCTAACAGCGCCGATAGCTCGCTTTTCAATTCGTTTCGGGTGGAACAGCAGCGTTTGATACCCGGCACCTACGTGCTCGCAGTCAACGGCAGTAATTACGTCCTCTCGCTCAAGCCCGGCGTAGAAGTGGAGCGCGGTGCACTTGGCGATTCTATAGGACGGACGCGCGGCTTCCAATGGCAGCCAGATGCCCGGCGCCTGTCAGGCAAGAAAGAGGTCGAATTTCATGTCCAGACTCCTCGCGAGGCGTCCAACAACCTGATCAGACGCTTGGACATGCAGCTTGCCGAAGACAGTCCTTACCTCTTTCTCAAGCTCACCGGAGACGATGCCAATCGAACTGCGGCTACGCTGAACGCGTGGGTCGACCGGTTTGTGAGTGAAGCCACGGCGCTCAAAAAGAGCCGTGTGACCTCGCTCGCCACGATTCTCGAAGGGCAGCGCGAGTTCGCGGCGGATAAGTTGGCCGCCGCCGAACAGGCTCTGGTAAGTTTCCGCACAAACGTGGTAACTCTCCCCAATGAGCGACAGAGTATTCAGCCGGGTATCGAGATGACCACCGTTCCGGTCATCGACAAATACTTTCAGCAGAAAAGCGAGCTCGCGGCTATTCAACGCGACAGGCAGGCGCTCCAGCGCGTCGCCGAGCAGAGCAGAGCCAATGGTGAAATTTCCCGCGAGGCAGTGCTGTCCATTCCCAGTGTCACCACCGACCCTGCGGCCGTTAACCTCCGCAATGCGCTGAATGAGGAAATCGAGCGGGAAAACAAGCTGCGCAAGGCGCGCGAGAGCTATACCGAAATCAACAAGGAAGTAACGATACCGCTGGCCGAACTGAATCAGTTCCGACGCGAGGTGGTCCCTCGCCTGGTAAACGCATATCTGGCGCAGCTGCAGATAAAGGAAAACATGCTGTCGTCGCTCATCGCTGTCGGCAGCCGAGAGCTACAGGCAATTCCAGGTCGCACCGTCGAAGAGCTACGTCTCGGTCGTCAGGTTGACGTGTCGGCGGAGA
>JBBSTN010000348.1:0-3673 GCA_038235845.1 Gemmatimonadales bacterium
ATTCCCAGATCATCTTTTCCCGATCGAGGAAGAAGTCGTCGAGCGTCTGCGATGAATCTTCTGGGCCAACCGAGTAGACCGGCGTGTTGTGCTCGACGCCGAGTTCCAGGCGAACCATTTCGCATGACAATGACTGGCCACGCAATTGCGCCGATGCAATGCAACGTCGCACCAATCCACCCAGTTCACGAATATCACCGGCCTCGTAGTCCGCCAGAATGGCGACGGTCGATTGGGCGGGCTCCTCGCCAGACTCGAGTAACCACCGTTGCACGAGTCGTTCTCGCAGACCCCGATCGGGCCGCTGCACATGCGCGACGAGCCCACCCGTGAAGCGCGTTCGTAGTCGATCTGCCATTCCCGATATCGATCTGGGCGCGCAATCCGAAGTGAGAACGATCTGACAATCGCGGTCGTAAAGATGATTGAACAAATGAAACAGCTCCTCCTGGCTTCTATCCTTCTCGCAAAGTTGATGCACGTCGTCCAGGATGAGCACATCACTCGCGCGGAAGCGGGCACGCCACCGTTCGATGGAGCCTTCCTGCATCGCCGCTACCAGTTCATCAACGAACGCGGTAGTCTGCATGCAGGTAACCGTTTTGGTCGGCCATGCCGCACGCATCGAATTCCCGAGTGCGTTTGCGATGTGAGTTTTGCCCACGCCGCTCGGACCGTAAAGAAAGAGTGGATTGTAACGTCGTCCGGGATTCTCGATGATGGAGTCAAAGGCCTTCAGCGCAAGCTGGTTAGCGGTGCCCGATTCGAGTGCGGCGCGTGTGAGGAACGGGATCGGCGCAGGCAGTGGAGCAACCGACGCCATGGCGCGATCGAGCACCGAACGGGCGGTGCCCACGAGCTCGGGATTACGGAACGCTGGATTTGCACGCAACGACGGATCAATGGCAGTCGCCTGCTGTTCCAAATCTCTTAGATGCTCAACGGCCGCAGTAAACGTTGTGAGCAATCCGTTCACGTCGGGCGCGCTGGACAAGGACATGGCGCGCTCCAGAACTCCCGTCGTATATCCTTCCGCACGCCAGAAGTTACAAGCCTCGCCCAAGTGCAGTCGCCACTTCTCTACACGTGTCTCAACTTCCAGAACGATATCCGCGAGAAATCCTTCATACTCGGCACCAACATGATTTTGCGGGGTTGGCACGAGACCATTGGGGATCGACCCCGCCCCCGATAGCTGTTCGCCCAGCACCGCGCGGACATCGCCATGGTCGATTGGGCTATTCTGCAGTTGCTGAAAAGCGGCAAGCTTGTTCAACGCACCTTTAAGCTCACGTACATTTGCGTACGCCAAGCGGGCAACTTCTTCGAGTACTCCATCGTTTGCCTCGATGTCGCGATCGGCGCTGACGTTGCGAAGAATCGCGAGCCGCATTTCGTAGTCCGGGTTACCGACATCCACCACCAGGCCGCCGGACAATCTCGAAAGCAGCCTCTGGTCGACATCGGGAATCTCGGCGGGCGCCCGATCGCTCGTCATCACCAACTGACGCCCCTTTCCCTGCAGAACGTTAAACAGTCGAAGTAGCTCCGACTGCGTCTCGCGCTGGCCCGAAAGGAATTGCACGTCGTCAAGCAGCAGGAGATCAACGTCCTGAAATCGCCGCGAAAACGTTGTCTGTTGGCCGGCACTTATCGCGCGGTGCAGGCGCTCTGCGAGCTCTTCGCCGGTGCTGAACTCTACCCGCAATTCAGGCCGTGCAATCCGCGCATGATGAGCTATTGCCGACACCAGGTGCGTCTTGCCGAGACCCGATGCGCCGTAAACCAGAAGCGGATTATACGCTGCACCCGGTGCCTGAGCGACGGCACGAGCGGCGCTTATCGCGAGCCTATTGGAAGCTCCGACCACAAAATTATCAAATCGAAAGCCGCTTTCCAGCAATCCGTTCACCCTATCACCGGTTGTCTGATGTTCCGCACGACGGATTTCCGAGAATTGAATTCAATCGAGTAGCCAACGCGATCGATTCGCGAATGCGAGCTTCTTCCACCATTCTATGCATGCCAAAGCTGCGTGAGATTTCGTCCAACGCAGAATTCCAATGCGAGATCGCAGCGATGAAATCACCGGTGCGTGCCGCATCGTCGCCTGGCTGGCTGATTAGTGAAGTATCGGCTCGACACTTCGTTTCTGCTGTTTCCGCACCATCGCGAGTTGTTTCCACCTCGTCCGAAGCAACGTGACCAAAAATGTCATCGGCGGGGACGAACGCCGAACTTGGTGGTGTTGGGTGGGCGCTGGTACGAGCTGGGACGTCAGACAGCGAGATAAGACCATGGCCGATAAGTCCGTGAATGATCTGCACGAGCTCCAGCAGGGGTTTGTCGAAGCTTACTGCGATTTCTCCTATGCTGAGCTTTCCATCGACACGGCTAAGCGCCTCCCATTCCTTTGGAGTAAGCCTTAGAGCGCTGATCTTGTCACGTGCGTCCACATAAACAGGGATCTGGGTGCCATCCGCCACCCGGTCGGCAACCGCAGCCCACACCTGGGCTCTGTTGGCCGCCTCCACTAGCAGTGGTTCCACAGCCAACCGAAGACCGGAAGCCGAACCTGTGAGCCTGGATGCCGTAAAGTGAAACTCTCCGTGTTTCCAGGTAAGCAGCTGGAGCACGCATTCTTCAATGCTCTCGCGCTCGCGGGCGGGAGTGCTTGCAACGAATTGTCGAGCGACCGTCCTTACAGCCGTCGGTGCGCAGAGCGTCGCGCCAACGATTGCACCTCGCTCGAACACAATCTCCGAAGAGCTGCCCTCCAGCGCCGCAGATATCCGCAAGGTTCCGGTTTTCCTTCCGGCACTCAGTAGCTGAAGCAGCTCCTCGATCGCCAGCTCGCGAAGTCGACCTTCCAGAGTCACCTGCTCCTCACGATGCCCGTTTCCTCTTAATCCTGTCGACAACCGTGGCTGCTTCCTGAGCACGATCAAGCGCCACCAAAACCTCGGCAAGCAGCTTGAGCGCGTCGTCATCAGATGGGCGGACAAGCAGATAGCGCGAAAGTATCTCGAGAGCTGACGCAAATCTGCCGGCGTCAAAGTTGATTCTCGCGAGCTCCAACGTCGCCTCCCCCAGGTCGGGAGCAACTGCCAACGCTGCTACAAGTTCAAGTCGTGCTGCCAGTAGCTCACCACGTCGTCGCAGCAATCGCGCGATGGAGACCCTCGGCGAAGGGCGGTTTGGATCGATCGCCAGCGCCCGACGATAAAAATCGAGCGCAAGCGAGTCTTCACCCATCGCCAATGCAGCGTCACCTACGAAGTGAAGCAAGGCCGGACTTCTGATGTCCATACGCAAAAGCCGAATCATCGCGTTTCTCGCAACTAACGGTTCGAGCTCCCCTTTCTGCGAAGCGCTCGCGGCGCTGCAGGCAAAGAGCGCGTTCACTTCCACGTTATTTGGATGCGCCGAACCTGCGCTCCGCATCAACGGCAGCGCGCTATGCCCTTGCTGTAGAAAACAGAGTGAACGTGCCTCGCCTCTGGCAGCACGCAGCCAGGAGAAATTGCGCGCGTACTCCGGTCGATTCTCCACGAGTTGGCGCGCACGTTTGTACTGCACTCGTGCCGCTTCATGTCGTCCACCCGCGGAGAGTTTGTCCGCGCAATCGCACGCCTGCGCATCATCTTCAACCCACTGAGTGGCGGCAAACCGA
>JBBSTN010000349.1:0-3659 GCA_038235845.1 Gemmatimonadales bacterium
ACACGATGCGGTTGTTGGGCATCTCGATCGTGCGGGAGTCGATCACTCCAGCGTCTCCGATCTCGAGATGCTGACGCGCGTCAGCTTTGTTGCTTGCGCCGATGTCCACCCAGAGATCGGTGATCTTGGAGGCCTTTTCGCGCTCGTCGGGCTTTATGAGATGGATCGGTTTCTTTCCGATCACACCGAAGACGTCGCCATTGCGGCCGATAAAACGGATTCGTTGCCCCACCAGTACCTGGGGATCCCAGCCGCCGATCGGCTCGAAGTATGCGTAGCCGTCGTCGTCAATGTACGTGACGATGATGCCGATTTCGTCGATATGGCCAGCCAAGAGAATCGTCGGGCCACCTGTTCCATCGACTGTTGCGTAGCTGTTGCCGACAACGTCGCTCGACACTGAGGAGAATGCACTGGCTTCGTCGCGCCAGACCCGTGCGGGAGCGCCTTCAAATCCGGATGGCCCGGGCGTGTCCAGAAGACGTTTCAGAAATGATACGGAGGGTTGGGAAAGCATCGCGGAAACCTACACGTTAGACTGCTATCACGCTGCCCGCGCCGTTACCCAAACCCAATCTGAATGTCGACGATAGTTCTACTGCTCATCGGCCTTGGCGCCGGAATTCTTTCAGGCATCTTTGGAATCGGAGGCGGTATAGTCATCGTCCCCGCGCTCGTCTTCATTGTGAAGATGCAGCCCCAGCAGGCAGCAGCGACATCGCTTGCTGCACTTGTACTTCCACTTGGCGCAGCGGTTGGGGCCTACACCTATTACAAGGCAGGTCAGCTCGACGTCGTGCCCGCACTTTACATAGCGCTAGGCATGATGGTGGGTGCGTTTCTGGGTGCGCAGGTAGCTACACATGTGGAAGCTCTGATACTCAAGCGCGCATTTGCAGTGCTGCTGGTGGTGATGGCTGTGAAGATGTGGCAGAAATAGCGCGCGCCGAGTAGTTCGGCGCCTAGCGCTGTTGCTGCCGTTACTGCACCCTCGAGGCGTAACGCGGGTCGACTCTGCTGAATAGCAGCGGGTTGAAGATCCTCGCCATCGTTTCGATTCCGTCCACCACTCGCGGTCCGGGACGGCTTGTCAGTGAATCGCCGTCCATTGCCCATACCTGACGGCCAGCGAGCCAGCTCCACCCGTCGGTGGCTAGCAAGTCACGCGCAACAACCGTCGCGCGCTCCAGCGAATAACCGCATGGCGCGACGAGTACAAAATCGGGATTCGCATCTACCAGTCGCTCCATCCCCACCGCCACTGAATGCCCTCCCGTCACGCCCACCACATCAACCCCGCCCGCGCGGTGGATCTGCTCCGGCACCCAATGGCCGCCCGGAAAGATCGGTTCGACCCACTCCACGAGCGCTACCCGCGGACGAGGCGCACGTGTTGCCTTCAACTTGGAATGCACTCGGCGCATGCGTGCTTTCAAGCCGGAAACAATCTCTTCGGCTTCGCTCGCTGCATCCACAACGCGAGCGACAGCGAGCACTTCATCGATTATGCCGTCGATCGTTGATGCGGCAAGCGTCAGCACAGTCGGTGATGCCGACATCATCGCCGCAAGCGCAACAACGTCGCGCTCACTTATCGCGCATACGTCGCACAAGTTCTGAGTGATTATCACATCGGGCGCGAGTTCACGAATGCGCGCCCAGTTCACTCCCACGCTCATTGTTTTTTCGTTGAGAACAGGCACACGTTCCAGCGCGTCTATCTCGCCCGGATAATTGCACGCATGTGAAACGCCGACGATTTTGTCCACCACGCCAAGCGCGGCCAATATTTCAGTTGCGGCAGGGAGAAGTGAAACGACCCTGGTCAAGGCGTTCGTGTTGCGGCGTAAACCTCCTTGCCGCCAATCCACGTGGAGAGCACCTTGGTGCCCAGCACAAGTTCAACCGGAACGCGCATGATGTCCTGATCGAGCATCACGAAGTCAGCGAATTTGCCGGGGGTGATCGACCCCATGTCCTTCTCCTGAAAAGCGGCGTACGCAGGCCAGAGTGTGATGCTGCGCAGTGCCTCTTCACGCGTCATTTTCTGCTCGGGCAGCCATCCGCCTGCAGGCCAATCGTTCGCATCCTGTCGTGCTATTGCAGCGTGAAATGAGATAAGCGGATTGACCTGTTCCACCGGAAAGTCGCTTCCATTGGGAATAACGACGCCGCTGTTGAGCAGCGACCGCCACGCATATGCTCCCAACAATCGCGTAGGGCCGAGCCGTTTGCCGATCCAGTACATGTCACTCGTTTGATGACTGGCCTGCATAGATGGAATCACACCTAGTTGAGCAAATCGCGGAATGTCATCGTAGTTGAGAATCTGCGCATGTTCGACGCGAAAACGATGATCGGCAGTGGGATTCTTCTTTAGCGCAGCCTCGTATGCGTCGAGCACAACACGATTGCCGCGATCTCCAATGGCATGTGTGTTCACCTGGAAACCCTGCTTCAGCGCACGTTCAGCAACATCCTGAATGTGTGCGGGTGCACTGAGCAGCAGACCGCTGTTGTTCGGATCATCCGAGTAGGGCTCGAGCAGCGCAGCACCGCGCGACCCCATCGCGCCGTCGGCATAAAGCTTTATGGAGCGCACCCACAGCTGTCCGCCGTATAGTCCAGACCTCGGCCCAACTTCGAAATAGTGTTGAATGGCGGCCGAGTCGTCGCTGATCATGACGTAGAGTCTGAGATTGAGCTCTCCGGATTTCGCCATGTCTTCGTACATATCGATCATCCCTCTGCTCGCACCCGCGTCGTGCATTCCAACCAGACCCCAGCGATGCATCACGTTGATGGCGTCTTTGAGTGCAGCGCGGGTGTCTGCCGCAGACGCTGCCGGCACCTTCTCCCCCACCATCCCTTGCGCGCGGTCGATGAGTACGCCGGTAGGCGCGCCCGAGGCGTCGCGGATGATCTTACCGCCAGAAGGATCCTTCGACGCCGCCGTGAGCGACGCGGCCCGCATCGCGGCGGTGTTTACCAGACCGGCATGCCCATCGACACGTGTGAGATAGACCGGATTGTCGGGCGTGGCTGCAGAGAGCTTTTCATGCGTCGGGAATCGCGTATCGCCCCACGCATTCTGATCCCAGCCGCGCCCCTGGATCCACGTTCCTTTGGGAAGTGTCCTGGCACGTTCGACAACACGGGCAATCACTTCGTCGTAGCTGCGCGTGCCCACGAGATCGACGGAGCGAAGCTTTTGCGCCAGCCCGCCAAAGTGACCGTGAGCGTCGACTATACCGGGAATGACAGTCTTTCCTTCCGCATCGATGGTCCGCGTCGACGCGCCCTTGAGCGCCTCTGCTTCAGTGGCGGAGCCGACAAAAACAATCTTTCCATCGCGCACTGCGAAGGCCTGCGCAAGCGGATGTGCTTCGTCTGCGGTGTAGACGCGCGCGTTAGTGACTATCAGCTCTGCCGGCGCGGGTGACGCAGGCCGCTGAGCGGGTTGCGCAGCGGCCTGCGCTAACGGCGCCGACAAAAGAAGAGCAGCAACCGCAAGACGATTTTTCAGCATGACAAAACGGGAAGGAGACTGGCAGGACAACCGCAGGAGAGCGGCAGGAGTGGCGCTAGTTTCGTGGAGGTGGTATCAACACCGCATCGACAATATGAATGACACCATTGCTCGCCGCGATGTCGGCCTG
>JBBSTN010000350.1:0-3653 GCA_038235845.1 Gemmatimonadales bacterium
TGCTTGCGGGTTTGGCGCGTGAACTAGATACGCAATCGCTGCCGCAGCTTCAGCCTGCCGAATCTGCAATCAGAAGTTTGTCCGGACGACCGGCGTTTTCACTTTCACTGGGCGCCCTCAATGCTCGTGGAGACGTAAGACAGAGCACAGCGCCCATTTCCGTAGATATTGGCGTGACCAACCGACTTTCGATCGGCTTGCTGATCCCCTACGTTGAGAGCCGCGATAATACCCAGCTCATTCTCAATCGTCGGGGCAATGGCGCCTCGGTAGGGGCGAACCCAGCCTATGGCCGGATAGGTACGCCGGCTGCCGCAGGCACCACAATCGACAACGGGTCGGCAGCAAGAGCAATCAACGGCACGCTGCTGGCGGAAATCGCACTCGCGCGTACCCAACTCTCTGCGGAAATTGCACGCTGTACAAACGCTCAGGCCACAATGTGCGACGAAATTCGCGCGAATCCATCCGGCGCGCAGGATCTACTTTCTCGATCCAACACCGCGCTTGGCGCCATCGCCACCGTTTATGGAGACAGCATACGAGGCGGGTCACCGGTCGTACCGTTTTCAGCATCTCTGCTGGGAGAGCAGATTGCAGGTACTATCTCCACGCTGCGAACTTCGTTCGAGGGGTTTGGTGTGACCTCAATCTCCGAGACGTCACGGGTTGTCGGGGCGACATCTGCGTACGGGCCGGGCACCCTCGCCGCACTGGCTGGTGACAGTGCGTTTGGCCTGGGCTACGACAGGCTCGGCAACACCCGTCGCGCGGGTATCGGCGATGTTGATCTTACCGCTTCCTATCTGTTATTCGACACTTTCAGGGCAAATCAACGAGCGCGATTAACCAGCACCGGCCGTGCAGCTCGGGCACTTGTCTCGCTCGGTTGGAGGTTTGGCTCGGCGGGTGCAGACCGGGCACTTGACGCCTTTGATGTCCCGGTTGGGTCGGGATACAACGCATTGCTAGGCCGAGCTACCGGAGACCTGATACTCAATCGACGTTTCTGGGCCAGCGCCAGTGTTCGACTGGTGAAGCCGTTTTCCGACAATGTGGTGGTGGCAATCCCCCTTCGTACTGACTCGGCGATTTTCACCCCATTCAGTCTGGCATCGGCGAAGCGCTCACCGGGAACACAGTTGGCATTTGAACTCGCTCCTCGCATTTCGTTCGGTGATTTTTTCGGACTGTCGGCGGCTTATATCTTTCGGCGAATCGGCACATCCTCGCTCGATGCAAACGGGAACGCGGGTATCGCCGACTCGCTTTCCGCGGGTAGCTCCGCTCTCCCGGCAGACATTGATCAGCTGTTTTTCCGCGCAACGCAAGCGTCGAATTATCAGGCAATTTCATTTGGCGCGAGCTTCTCTACGCTTACCAGCTACATCCGGAACAGATCGAAGCTTCCACTGGAGCTTTCGTATGTGCATACGACATCCGTTTCGGCGTCAGGGGGATTTATACCAGCTGTAGCTACGGATCGACTGGAGCTGCGAATCTACACGGGCTTTCCCAAGCGCTGAACGATTGCCGCGTCAGGTCACTCTAACAACGACCTCGATTCATGAAAGCGCCAGCCCTTGTCGGCGGGATATTGGTGGTCCTCATCGGTGGCTACTGCGCATATGACATCGCCACACCCGCAATCTCTTGAGTAGTTGCCGCAGTCAACACGCTCGGCGGGCATGAGACGTTGTACCTGTTGACG
Source organism: Gemmatimonadales bacterium (assembly GCA_038235845.1). GTDB lineage: Bacteria > Gemmatimonadota > Gemmatimonadetes > Gemmatimonadales > Gemmatimonadaceae > Gemmatimonas. The sequence continues at coordinate 1,712 of JBBSTN010000350.1, forward strand.
CGTTAATGGCTAATCCCACAGCGGCACCCAACCTGGCGTTACCGTTACCGGTGCGTTAGCTCGCCGACGCGGGGCGACCAGACTTCTTCTTGCTCGTTGGCGACGGCACCACCTGCGCACCCTCATTCCCACCTTCGTGCACACCTTCATGCACACCTTCATTCAACCTGCCGCGATCGAGGAGTTCGCGCGCGTGCGCACGACTGACTTCGCGCTCGGAGTCGCCACTCAACATGCGGGCAATTTCTCCCACTCTGTCGTCCTCGCCCAGAACCGTTGTGTCAGCTGATGTGACGGTTCCGACCGCGCTCTTACGAACAAGCAAATGATGATGCGCCGTAGCGGCAATCTGAGCGAGATGCGAGATCGCGATAACCTGATGATGTCCGGCCACACGCCGCATCAGCGCTCCAACCTGCCACGCAACCGCGCCGCCGACGCCTGCGTCGACCTCGTCGAAGACCAGAGTCGGCACACGCTGCAATCGCGAAAGGACTGTACTTAGCGCCAACATGATTCGCGCAAGTTCGCCACCCGAGGCAACCCGTGAAAGCGCGCGGCTTTCTCCACCCGCGTTCAGTGCGACTTCGAACGAAACAGCCTCTGCACCGTTGACTCCGACGGCATCGAGTGGTGTGAGCCCAATGGCAAAACTACCATTTGGCATTCCCAACTCTGGCAACAATTTTGTTACCAATGCCGCCAGGCAGTGTGCACTGGCAGTGCGTATCTCAGTCAGTTCGGCGGCTGTGCTGTCCAGTTTCCGCATCGCATCAGCGATGGATACTGCCATTACCTGAAGGTCGGATGAAACGCTGTCTACAAACTCCAATTCGCTTGCTGCCTTCTCATGCTCCAGTAACACATCGTCTATGTTCGGGCCGTACTTCCGAGTAAGCGATGCAAGCGAATGACGTCGTTCTTCGAGACGTGCAAGTTTCAGCGGATCAACATCAACTTTGGCCGCATAGTCCTCGAGCTCGCGGGAAAGATCTTCCAATGCGTACACGGCGCCGTCCACGATGCTCTGCCAGGTTTCGGTAGACGAATCGATTCGCGTTAGCTGCGTCAGCGCCCGCGTAACCGACCCAAGCTGACCGATGGCCGAATCGCTGTCGCCATTGATACGGCTGGCCGCCTCGCCGGCAAGACGTTGCAAGTCTTCCGCATGTGTAAGACGCGAGAGATCGACATCGATTGTGTCGAGTTCACCACTTCTTGGGGCGACCTCGCCGATTTCCTTGACAACGAAACGCAGGTAGTCTGCCCGTTTCCGCGCATCCCGTTGTCGCTCCAGCATTTCGTGTTCACGTCGCCGGAGATCTGCCAGCGTGCGATGACAGTCTGCAACCGCCTGCCTGACAGAGTTGGCATTGGAAAATTCGTCGAGCAAATCGCGCTGGTGATCTGCTTCCAGCAATTGTCTTGAATCGTGCTGGCCATGCACGCTTACCAGAAGCGCACCAACTTCCGACAATACTCCGATAGTGACCGGAGAAGAATTGATCCACGCACGAGAGCGCCCGTTGACGTTCACCTCACGCTTGAGTACGAGGGTGTTGTCATCCAACTCGATGCCCTTTGCGTCGACAATTTCGCGGAGTCCGCTAGCATCGGTGACATCAAAAATTCCCTCTACTGACGCTTTCTCCTCGCCGGGACGCACACGATCAGAGGCAGCCCGGTCTCCGAGAAGGAGGCCAAGTGCTCCAACTATCAGTGACTTGCCTGCGCCAGTTTCTCCGGAGAGAACATTGAGCCCCCTGGACAAAGGCAAATCGACTTTGTCGATGACCGCCACATTACGAATTCGCAGTTCGACGAGCATTACCTTTTGGGGGCAGAATGGGGCAGATGACTATTGCGTGTCGCCGTCACGTTCGGAAAGCCCACCCCATCCAAGTTTTCTTCGCATGCGATTGAAAAAGGACGTGCCGGGAAA
>JBBSTN010000351.1:0-3652 GCA_038235845.1 Gemmatimonadales bacterium
AACAGTCGGCCCTGAAGAAGCGGGTCGTTTGAGAAATCGATTCCCGGCACAAGGTGCGAGGGACAAAACGCCACCTGCTCGGTTTCCGCGAAGAAATTGTCCGGCCAGCGATCCAATACCATCCGTCCGACAATGGTGAGAGGGACCAGCTCTTCCGGAATCAGCTTGGTAGCATCCAGATGATCGAACGGGAACTTGTCAGCCTCTTCCTGGCTGAAGAGCTGGACACCGAGTTCCCATTCCGGAAAGGCTCCGCGCTGGATTGATTCGAACAGGTCGCGTCGATGGAAATCCGGATCAGCACCCGTGATTTTCACGGTCTCATCCCAAACGGTCGATTGGAGCCCAAGTTTCGGGCGCCAGTGGAACTTCACGAATGTGCTGCTGCCGTCGGCCCTGAGCAGGCGGAAGCTATGGATCATGAAGCCTTCCATCATCCGCAATGAGCGAGGGATAGCTCGATCCGACATCAACCACGTAATTGCGTGCATGCTCTCCGGGGTCAACGAAATGTAATCCCAGAATGTGTCGTGTGCGCTTGCGGCCTGTGGATATCCGCGATCCGGCTCCATTTTGAGGGCGTGGATCAGGTCCGGAAACTTCATTGCGTCCTGGATAAAGAATGCGGCGAAGTTGATGCCGACCAGATCCCAGTTGCCCTCGACGGTGTAGATCTTCGTCGCGATGCCGCGTGCGTCGCGTGGAGTGTCGATTGAACCAGCGCCGCCGGCGACTGTGGAGAAGCGCGTGAACAACGGCGTCTTCTTGCCGACCTCAGTGAGGATTTTCGCGGTGGTGTATTTGCCCAGCGATTGAGTCAGCTCGAAATAGCCGTGTGCAGCCGAGCCGCGGGCGTGCACGATACGCTCAGGTATGCGCTCGTGATCGAAGTGGGTAATTTTTTCGCGGAGGATAAAGTCTTCGAGCAGCACCGGACCCCGCGGCGACGACTTCAGCGAATTTTGGTCATCACGAACCGGCACGCCCTGATTTGTGGACAGAGGCGGATACTCGCCGCCTGCAATCTGATGCAATTCGTCGGCGTTTCCGCGACTCTCTCTGCGAGTAGACGCGCCATCGGAGCCGCGCGATCGGGAGGAGGAATCTTTCTTGGTCGCCATATCGAACTCCGGGCTGTGAGTTCGCCACTCTGTCCGCGACTGGGTGAACTGAGGGAGAACAGACACCGGCGTCACTCAATCACGCGACGACGAAATTTTCATTTCGCGCAACGCGGATACGTAGGGAGAATTTCCAGCCAAAGATCGACTTCGTCATGCGAACGTGGAGAGCCGTGCGGGATAAGGGTGAGAAAACACGCTGCAAAAGTGATTTGATCAGTCACGTTCTGGGCACGCTCGCTGTTGACTCTCTGTATCGCCAAGCTGCTACGGTCGCATATTTCTGCTGCGAATCTTGCGCTTCCGCGTATCCTTTCATTCGTGTGTCCCTAGCGAAATCAACCGGCGACTCGCGCAGCAATGCAACATCACGACCAGGGGCATGGATTCGGACAACGGTGAGCAAGAGCCGGGTACATACAAACTTGTAGTCCCGCCCGCGTGCTTCATTCTTAGATCTTCGGTTTTGCCGCACTATAATTCTGATCTGGAGTCCCCATCATTTCTGGCGGCGACGTTCCACAATCAGCGTTTTTGCACTCGCAATAGTCCTCAGGATTCGATCAGCAACAACCCAAACCGCTACCCAAAGAGCTGATGTACATCCACGCGCTGATCGCCTTAATCGTGTTCATCTTGCTGATCGCTGCTGCGATCGGATAGGCGGGTAAGAAAAACCTCGACCTCCGCTTTAGAGTGCGCCAGCACTGCGATAATCAAGAACAAATGATTCGACCGTGGGGTCGGCTATCACGTTGCGTCTGATTGCCGCCAACCACGATCGACACTTCGACCGTGAACCGCTCGGCTTTGCCTCATCAACGATGAGTTGTCGCTGGATTTATTGGTACGTCGTCATGCGCCTGCCCAAAGCACTCTTGAGTCTGTAATGGCGGGTCACAATCATCCTGGCATTTAAGTGCGCGATGCATGGCGTCACTATCGCCTGTCCTTGTTTCGATGCAGCGGAATAAATTGGCATCCTGCCGGCGTTCGTTTTGTTGACTAGCCTTCAAGAACATTCCATAGCAGTAGGCCGAATCGTGGCCGTGGCTCCCGGCGGTTTACTTGATGCTTCATTGCTCCAACACAAGCGACCGACGCGGCCGCAGGAATCTTGATCAACGCAAGTTGTCGCCCGCTGTTGAACCTGAACTTTTTTTCGTGCGCTCATGAACCGTTGTGCGCGCGTGTGGCACTATTCCCGCCTTGGGCGGCAACTCAAACGCTCGCAGTTTCTGCGGTGAATTGGCCATGCCACGCCAGTAGTTGCCGCGCTTGGGAGAATTATGAAATGAACATGATCTGGATCCGACAGTTGGCAATGGTCGTTTTACTGGGCGGCACAGCGGTGGCTGGCTCGGCGCAGAACACACTTCCCGATTCAGTCACTGGGGGTGAGTCAGTGACTGTTTCCGAGATCCGCGCAAACAGCCAGCAGGTCTTCAATAGCATTGCTGGCACCGGTCACGATTCGATCACACGAAGCGCCTTCGTTTCAAAACGTCTTCAGCAAAAGATTGCGAAAGGAACGCCTGATCACGAGCTTCTTTCGCGTCTGTTTCCGTTGCTGGACGCCAACGGAGATGGAGTCATCACACGGGGCGAATTCGGTCGACGTATTGATTCTGAACTGGGCTTCGCCGATGAGAACGGCGACGGAACCATCACCCTGACCGAGCTTGCCAACGCAAAGCGCAATATAAGTGTGGTTGATGCGATCGGCATGGCGTTCTAGGAAAATCGTGGAACAAGGTCGTGACGAGCTATTTGTTTTCCGGCGTGGTTGAATTTCGCACTGAAAACCGAGAACGACACACGTTCAACTGCAACTGAGCGTTTGAATCACTTCGAAGGAACGCAATGCAAAGGTGGAAACAGGTCGCCCTGATCGGAGGCAGCATGATTGCTTCGCTTGTCGTGGCGATTGTCGTCCTCAATTTGAGCCTCGGCAACAAGAATATCGACAGCCGCCTGGAACGACTCTACCCGGTCGAATCTCCAGACTTCCAGTGGGTCATGGGCGCTGTTCTGACACCGGAATTAGTTGGGGGCAATCGCACCCAGGCTTTGGTCAACGGCGATGAAATCTTCCCTGCGATGCTCGAAGCGATCCGTTCGGCCGAGACGACGATCACGCTCGAAACCTACATCTACTGGTCGGGCGAGGTTGGAAGTAAGTTCACAAACGCGTTGATAGAGCGCGCTGAAGAGGGCATAAAGATCAAGGTGCTGCTCGACTGGTTTGGCAGCAGCTTGGACGACGAATTGCTCGATGACATGCGTGACAGCGGAATCGACATCCGTCGCTACAACCCGCCACGATGGGACACGCTTCAGCAAATCAACCATCGTTCTCACAGGCGCCTTCTCGTCGTGGACGGGAGAACCGGATTCATCGGCGGTGTCGGCTTGAGCGACAAATGGAGCGGCGATGCACAAGATCCGCAACACTGGCGCGACACGCATTTCAAGGTCGAGGGGCCGGTCGTCACACAGTTGCAGTCGACGTTCATCGACAACTGGTTGCA
>JBBSTN010000352.1:0-3624 GCA_038235845.1 Gemmatimonadales bacterium
CATCAACACGGCACCGCAACTGTGGCGATCGCAATATTCGTCCAGTAAGCGAAACAAACGTCCCACCGCATACTGATGCCTGTATCCAGGCCCTGGACTCACCCGCAGTTCGCCATTAACACACTCGTATCGCTTGCCATGTTCATCCGGCAACGCACGAACTTCGTCTGCCGTCCAGCGACGGTCCTCAACTGCAGGCATACCCATACAATGCTCGGCGAGATCAGTAAAAAGCAATAGCGCATGCGGCACTATACGATCTCGCACCATTGCTCGCGTCATCAAAACGCTGCTCGCGTCACCAAAAGTCCGCGAGGGTCAGATTTCGCCGAGTGCTTCCTCGAAAAGATCGTTAAGGTTGATTTCGAGCGGAGCGGGTGCACCCGATGGTTGCCACGCGAGTCTATCGGTGACGATCTCCGGACGCTCGCTGTCCGGCATCCATCGCTCGACCAGTCGCGAGTCGAGATCGACAATCCACATCTCCACGCCCTGCCGCTGATACCGAGCACGCTTCACGATACGGTCATGACGCGCAGTACTCGGCGAGAGAACCTCGACGACCAGAATTGGGTTTCCTAACTCCTCGGTCGTCTGGGGACGACGCCCGTTCACTAGCGGCACGATAAACACGTCTGGCTGGACGAGCGTGTGCGAGTCGAGTTCAATTTCGCCCGGAGCCATCAGTACCGCTCCAGCCTGCCGTTCCCGACAGTACACCTGAAGACGCTCGAGCAGAAACGCAACAGCGTACTGGTGAGATATGCGTGGCCCCGGACTCACCAGCAGTTCGCCGTCCACACACTCGTATCGCTTGCCAGGTTCATCCGGCAACTCACGAACTTCATCTGCCGTCCAGCGACGGTCTTCAACTGCGGGCATACCCATACAATGCTCGGCGAAATCGGGAAAAGGCAAGAGCGCATTCAGAAGAATGTTCTCGCGACCCGATAATCGCGTCACCAAATCATTCTCCGGAAGTGCAATTCAACGCAATATCAAGACTTGGAAACGCAAACGCACTGACGTACAGTAGACGTACATATGATTGATTCTCCGACAGCCGACGCGACTAGCGCCGACGCGACTAGCGCTGCAAACGCGCCACCGCCCATCCCAACAGTTTCGCGCGTCGAGATACAAAGGCGTGTCGCGGCCGAGCTGTCGCTCGCACCTTCGCAAGTGGAGAAAACGCTCGAACTCTTCGGCGATGGCGCAACGCTTCCGTTTATTGCGCGCTATCGCAAGGAAGTAACCGGCGGCCTCGATGAAGTGCAGCTGCGCGACGTGCGAGATCGCGCCGAATACCTGCGCGAAATGGAAGATCGGCGTGTTGCGATCATGACCAGCATTCACGAACAAGGAAAACTCGACGGCAAGCTTCGGGGTGCAATCCTCGCTGCGGATTCCAAGCAGGCGCTCGAAGATCTGTACCTCCCATACAAGCCCAAGCGTCGCACACGTGCCATGATCGCCCGCGAACGTGGTCTCGCACCGTTGGCCGAAGCAATCTGGAACGGTAGAGTTACCGACGCGGAGGCTGAGGCGATGGCGGAATCGTTTGTGACTGCGAGTTCGACCGCCGACTCTGCGGGCGTGGTAAACGAGTCAGATGCCGCAACATCCGCCGCCGATGTACCCACCGTGGAAGCTGCGCTTCAAGGTGCGCGGGACATTCTCGCCGAGCAGATTGCAGAAGTCGCGGAAGTACGCGGGTGGATTCGCGACATTACACGTGCTCGCGGAACTGTAACCAGCTCGGTGATTGCGTCCAAGCGCAGTGACGACTCCAAGTTCAAAGACTACTTCGAATTCAGCGAATCGCTCGGCTCCATACCCAGTCATCGTATGCTCGCCATTCGCAGAGGCGAGAGTGAAGGAGAATTGTTGTGGCGGGTTGTATCGCCGGTGGATGAAATCGTCGAGCGTCTCAATCGCGAGATAGTTGCGCCGCGCAAGGCCGTCACGCAACTCAGTACAACTGTTGCCGACGCGTATAAGCGTATTCTTGCGCCGGCAATCGAGGTTGAGCTACGCGTGGAACTCAAGACGCGTGCAGATGATGAGGCGATTACGATATTCGGTCGCAATCTCGAGCAGCTTTTGTTGTCATCGCCTGCGGGCGAGAAAAGAGTGATTGGTTTTGACCCCGGCTTTCGCACCGGTGTGAAAGTCGCGGTGGTGAGTGCAACCGGCGCACTACTTCATACCGACACACTGTATCTGCATCAGGAAGATCGTTTCTCGTCGGCGGTGCGCGGTCTGGTCGCCAAGTTCAATCCCGATCTTGTGGCCGTTGGCAACGGCACTGCAAGTCGCGAAACTGAGACCGTTGTAAAGCAGGCGTTGCGGGATGCAGACCGAGACGGTGACAAGACTGCCCCCAACAGTGCCTCGCGCGCAGAGTCTTACGCGAACCCCGTCGTAGTTGTGGTTAGCGAAGCGGGTGCGTCTGTGTATTCCGCATCCGATCTTGCGCGCGAGGAGTTCCCCGATCTCGACGTGTCGTTGCGTGGTGCGGTTTCCATTGCGCGCAGATTGCAAGACCCGCTCGCCGAACTAGTGAAGATTGATCCCAAGTCGATTGGTGTTGGGCAGTATCAGCACGATGTGCATCAGCCAAAGCTCAAGCAGCGTCTTGATGATGTGGTGGAGAGTTGCGTGAACCGTGTTGGTGTAGAGGTGAACACAGCGTCTGCCGCACTGCTCGCCTACGTAGCGGGCATCGGCCCTGGTTTGGCGAATGCAATTGTCACACTGCGCAACGATCGTGGTCGTTTTGAATCACGTGCAACGCTGCGTGATGTACCGCGGCTCGGTGCAAAGGCGTTTGAACAGGCTGCAGGGTTTCTTCGCGTGCGTGGTGGAAGTCATCCACTGGACGGTAGTGCAGTGCACCCTGAGCGTTATGCGCTTGTCGAGCAGATGGCGCGTGACAGTGGTGCGGACGTAGCGAGTTTTGTTGGCAACGAAGAACTTGTCGACAAGATCGACCTGTCGCGTTATGTAAGTGACGACGTGGGCATGCCCACGCTGCGGGATATTGTGGCCGAGTTGAAGAAGCCGGGCCGCGATCCACGTGCTGCGTTCGAACCGCCTGCATTTCGCGATGACATTACCAAGCCTGCGGACCTGTTACCGGGAATGGTGCTTGAGGGCGTGGTGACAAACATCGTTGCATTTGGATGTTTTGTGGACGTCGGTGTGCACCAGGACGGGTTGGTGCATGTGAGTCAGTTGGCGAACCGATATGTGCGCGATCCGAACGAGGTGGTGAAGGTTGGACAGCGTGTGAAGGTAACCGTGCAGGGCGTGGACTTGGCGCGTGGCCGAATTGCGTTGACGATGCGGACGGATGCGGAGGCGACGGCGGGCGGCGGCACGTCGACGGGTGCGCCCGCGGGTGGCGCTGGTGCGGCTGGAGAGCGGGGTGCTCGGGGCGGTCGGGGAGCGAATGACCGTCGTGGTGGACAGGGAGCGGGAGATCGCGGCGCTGGCAAGGCGTCGGGGCCAGCTAATGCGAAGCCAGGGTTCGTCCCGAAGAAGGGGAGTGTCGCGCCGAACGGGATGCGGTTCAAGTAAGCGGAGTCGCCAGGCTGGTGGCTCCGTCCGATACTTAATGGG
>JBBSTN010000353.1:0-3607 GCA_038235845.1 Gemmatimonadales bacterium
CTATCTGTCGATGGCAACGATATTCATCGCGCAGGTTTACAGCGTGCCGTTGACGATCGGCCAGCAACTGACGCTCCTCGGAATTCTCATGCTCACTTCGAAGGGCGCAGCAGGTGTGACGGGTTCGGGTTTTATAGTGCTCGCGAGCACACTTGCCGCCACGCGTACGGTGCCGGTGGAAGGTGTTGCGCTGTTACTTGGGGTCGACCGTTTCATGTCGGAAGCGAGGGCAATAACAAACCTTATCGGCAACGGTGTCGCGACGCTTGTAATTTCACGTAGTGAAGGTGCGTTTGACGACGCAAAACGCGACCTTGCCGAGGCAAACCCTGATATGATCATGCGGTGAAAAAGTAAATGTCGATCTCGCCGTCGAACTATAGATCAGTAACCATTCACCAATAGAACAAGTGAGTACCGTTGGCACGTTGCAGGTGCAGATATTCGGAACAAAGAAGAACGCGGACACGCGAAAGGCGCTGCGCTTTTTTGCCGAGCGACGCGTCAAGACGCACTTCGTAGACCTGATGGAGCGAGCTGCGGCGCTCGGCGAGCTAAAAAGATTCGCCCAGAAGTTTGGCGTCGACGCGTTGATCGACCGGAGTTCGAAGCGCTTCAGCGAACTGGGTCTGCGCACGGCGTTGTATGGCGGAGAGCGATGGCTAACGATTCTGGCCGATGAACCGCTGGTGTTGGTGCAGCCGCTTGTGCGAATGCAGCAGAAATTGACGATCGGACTCAAGGAGCCGGAGTGGAAAGTATGGCTGGATAAGCCATAGCCGCGGGGGAACAGGTTGATTCATCGGATCGTGAGATGGCTCGGCGGTCGCGCGTTGCGTTGGTTTTACCGGGACGTGCGAATTGTCGGCGCCGAGCGCATTCCCCCTGAGGGGGCGGTGCTGCTGATAAGCAATCATCCCAACGATCTACCGGATGTGCTGGTCAGCTTTCAGTGTACGACGCGGCCGATACGCCACGTAGCTACCGCGGCGGCCGCGCTGTCGCCGCCGGTGAATTTTGTTTACAGGGGTCTGGGAGTCATTCCGGTAGCGCGCGTCAGGGATGTGCGCGCATTGCGGAAGAGGGGAGTTGATATCGCCGCGATAAACGAGGCGGCGCTGTCGGAGATATCGAGCGCGCTGAGCCACGGAGACGTTGTGGGGCTGTTTCCGGAGGGGGGTGTTTTTCGCGGGCCGGGAATCGGGCCGATACGTTCGGGGATTGCCAAGATGGTGCTGGATAGCTGTGCAGGCAATGACGTTTGGGTGGTGCCGGTGGGGCTTCACTACGACGCGCCCGAGCGGCCTGGGAGCCACCTCACGGCGTTGATCGGCGATGCGGTGTCCTTGGACCAATGGCTACTGGACGCTCCCTCGCCACCGCATGCGGCGTTTACCGCCAAGCTTCGCGAACTGCTGGAGTCGGTGAGCCGCACCGCACCGGATGCGCAAGCAGCGGCCCAGCGGGACAAGTTTATTGCCGCAATGTCGTCGGCAAAGTGGGGAGCAACAACGGAGGCCGGAAGCCGGATGAGAGCGGGTTTTTTCAACGGGTGGAGGGTCGCGCCGCCGGCTACAATAAATTCTGAATTGACGGGCACAGCCGCAGCTTTCGACGAGAGCCGTTGGCTGGATGCGCTCCGGTGCGGCTGGGCCGAATTGCTGGAAAGCGCCGCGTTGGTGGGTGCGGTCGGAACGATAGCGGCCGCGGTAGAGCAAGGTGGAGGTGTGGCGACCTCCGCTGGAGACTGCGCCATCGTCATGAGCGCAGCGGGCGGGGGCGGCGGACGTGGCGGCGGCAGTGGGGAGGGGCGCACGACCGACATTGCCAATCGCCATGCGCTTTTCCTCCTCTGGACCGCGCCTCTGGCCATTCCCGCCCTCTTGCTGCACGCCCCTCTTTTCCTCGCGATCTGGCGAAGTGCGGTTCACTTGGCGGCGGACTTGGGCGACAGAGCCGCGCGCGCAATCGTGCCGGGTCTTTATCTTGTAATCGTCTGGTACGCGATGCTCGCCGTGGCGTTGATATCGACGCTGCGGCTGTCACGCTTTTCGTGGGGTAGCACTCTGACGGTGACCGCGCTGTTCATCGTGCTTCTTCCCCGGCTCGGCGATCTGGCGGTGTGCTGGTATCATCGCTTGCGGCGATATCTGCTGCACCGGGCCGTGCGAAGGTTGTCGAAGGTCGATCGTGACCAGATTACGCAGTCCATGGCCACTCTTTGCGAGGCCTGGCATCTCAATCAATTGGTACAGAAGTGAGTTATGTGTGAGTTTTGTCTGAGTAATAGAGCATGACGCTGATCTCCGTCGGAAATGCAGGCGTCGACTTCGGCCCTACGGAAATTTTCCGGGATGTAACGCTCACGATTGCCGCTGGCGATCGGTGGGCGATAGTCGGACGCAACGGTACAGGCAAAACCACGCTGGTGAAATTGATCACCGGCGAGCTGGCTCCAACGCGGGGAAGCGTCGCTCGCCAGCCCACTCTCAAAATTGCTTTGCTCGATCAGCATCGGCGCTTTCCCGACGACATGTCTCTTTGGGATATCGTGGCGGGTGCGTTTGGCGAACTCGTGGAACTCGAGCACTCGCTGGCGCGCCAGGCGTCCAATCTCGAGCACGACCATGGCGAAGCGGCGATGGAGAAATACGGCCGAGATCTCGAGCGATTCGAACGTGAGGGTGGCTATCAGATGGCCGCCAACGTCGACGCTGTACTACAGGGCGTGGGATTCGACCCTGCCGCAGCGCGCGTGACAACCATCGGTACGCTTAGCGGGGGAGAGCGTGGTCGTGTAGCACTGGCCCGCCAGTTGGCCACGCCAGCCGAACTACTGCTGCTGGACGAGCCCACCAATCATCTAGATCTTGATACCACTGCGTGGCTCGAGGAATACCTGCGGAATACCGAGCGTACGGTGGTCTGTATCAGCCACGACCGAGCGTTTCTGGCGGCGATGGCCGATCATGTGTTGCACTTCGAAGGCGGAACTGCGTTCGCCTATACCGGCGGATACCAGTCGTTCATAGAGCAGCGCGAAGAACGTCGGCTAACTCAACAGCGTCAGTTCAGTCAGCAGCAAAAAAAGATTTCGTCAGAAGAGGATTACATCGCGCGAAATCTGGCCGGGCAGAACACGCGTCAGGCGAAGGGTCGTCGAAAGCTGCTGGCGCGTATGCCGCGATTGTCCGCACCAATTGGTGAAGACGGTGTGATGGGACTTCGTCTGTCCGCGGGCGCGAGGAGCGGAGACCGCGTGGTGGAAACAGAGCATGCAACCGTCAAGGTGGGTTCGCGCACGCTCATTCACGACCTGACAGTCGTTCTCGAGCGCGGCGAAGTTGTGGCATTGTTGGGGCCCAATGGCGCCGGCAAGAGTACGCTCATCAAAACGTTGATCGGTGAACATGAGCCTTCAAACGGACGCGTAAAGATCGGGCCGAGTACGACGGTGGCGTACTATCGTCAGGACCTGGCGCATCTGCCACTCGATGCGACGATTTACAGCGTCATCGAAAAGCAGCGTCCCCTCTGGGAGCGACGTCAGGTGCAAGGACACCTCGGCAAATTTGGGTACAGTGGCGACGAGGTGCAGAGAACCGTC
>JBBSTN010000354.1:0-3588 GCA_038235845.1 Gemmatimonadales bacterium
CAAAACGCAGTCGCAGGAATGCAGGCCGGCTGCGTTCAATAGGCCAGTCGATTCTCCACTCCCCGCGCTCGTGGTCACTACTGCTGGCAGCGCCGTCGACTGTGCCACTGATTCCTGCTTCGAGCACTTCGATATCGGTGACCATCAAGTGCGTGAGCTCCGAATGAAGTCTCGTCATGCGTGGACCGCGTCCGATCGCTTCGGCGTCGAGCATGACGCCGTGAGCACCGTTTGTCAGCGTTACACGCCAGATGCGTCCGACTCCATAAGGCTGTGTCACGCCTTGCGAAAGAAATGTGAGCGATGACGCGGATTGACTACCACGCGAGATCTGGAGCAGGGGCTCGTCTACAGCATCGGGCCGGGGAGCATGTCGGAGCATATCAGACAATTTCAGACGCCACCTCGATTCCGCATCAATGGTGCGCTGGTTTCGCTCGATGACTGTTTGTGCGTGGGTCGCAGCCATAAGCGCCGAACCGGCGATTGCAAGGACGATCGCGCTGAGGGTGATGGCAGTTACCAGTTCGATCAGCGTGAAACCGCGTCGACCTGTCGCCCGGGACTTGAGAGGTGCGCACATCACGGTGCGAACCCGCTGTTGTCTGATGTGCGCCTTGAAGCCCGGGAGGCCCTCACCAGCTTTGAGATTCGAAAGGTCTTTCCAGCACTTACACTCACGTCGACTGTAATCAGGTCGACGTCAGCCTCGGCACTCCATGGCTCACGGGTTACGACAACAGGCCTCGCCGATCCAGAACCTCGGGAAGTTGCACTTCTTCTTGAGCCAATCGCTGAGCCCATCGGCAACGAGCTACTACCGTCGGCGACGGCAGACGTAAGAGCTGCTTCGCCTTCGGCCACAGCCTGCGCCCACTCGACGCTTCGACGTTCCAGCTCGGTAGCGCTGCGGGAGAGTTCGAGACAGGCGACTCCCACCACAGCGAGCAGCACAAATGAAACCACCACTTCCAGTAATGTCATGGCGTATTCGCCGTAACCATTCGACAGGCGATGGGATCAAATGCGGCAATGGTTCCCGATCCATTCAAACTTCCTTCCGGCATGCAGGCACCAACTGCATCTACTAGCAACGTCATTTCGCCCTGCAGGATTGACGATCTCGCTTTACGCGTGGATTCCTGAATGACGCCGCCGCCCATCACTTCTCCCGAGGCGTCTCCGGCCAGCGCCCAGGCGCCATCCAGGTCGATTCTCAGGCGGAGTGGCATTCCCTTTAGCACCGCCGTCTTTCGTGCGGCGACAACTACATCCTCAACAGAATGTTTGGAGTCGTCAATGCTCAGCCTGCGTGACCTGATCGTCGGCAGCACAATAGAAGCGATCATTGCCATGATCACGATCACCACCAGCAGCTCGAGTAGCGTTACGCCGCGATTGCGAAAAGACCCGCGGGGACCGCCACTTGCCTTGGAACGCATGTCAACACTCACTACAGATTATCCGGAGTTCGCATGACTATCACCATCTTCTCCCACAATTGATTCCGGTGATACGTTGTTGCCGCCGCATCGGGAGTCGCAACGCTCATTCTGGGAAGTTCAGCCTCTCGACCGGACCACGTCGTCGCTGCCTGCGAGAAGGATAAGCAGGTCTCAAACTACCCGCTGGACTTTGCGCCGAAGTTTTGCAGCGGCGCTACTGTCGACCAATGGTCTTATAGTCCTTCGGATCAGGGCTTGATGAGTGCTTTTACCTGCGCCGGCAATTCGAAAATGTCTGGCGGTACGGAGTTGAACTTGACGTCGGTGATTCTCGTTACGATCTGATTGGCGCCCATCTTCATTTCCGTCTTTGTCGCAAGCATGATGTCGCCAAACTTCGCGTAGTCGCCTTGGGTGATCGCGATATTGACGGCGCCCATTTCCGATTCCTGTGTGGTCTCGGTGCCGATCTGAAGACCGGTAGCGGCTGAGAAATACTCGAATGTCTCAAAGCCGCCGGGAACGCTTACAAGCCGAAGCTTGTAGGCTTTCTCGCCATTGAAATCGACAAGACCGACGGTTTCCATGACGGAAAAACGGTTGGGCGAATACAGCATGTTATCCATGAAGCGAGCCTGCTCATTGAGCTGCTCGAGTTCCTTGCCAACCTGTAACCGCGGCCCCTGCATCGGATTCGTGCTCCAGCCCACGGTGCCGTCAAAGCCCTGAACGATTTCGCCCACCCCAGGAACATTCTGCTTGATCAACATAAGGTTTGGAGCGGCGCGATACATCTCCATGGTCGCACTCAAACCCATCGTAGGAATATCCATGGTCGCCGTCTGATGGAGTGAGCTGATTTTCGTCAACGCATCTTTTCCGCCAACTGCGACGAGATATTTGTCGATGACCGCGGACGCGGCCGGGAGTTGCTGTGCAAAAGCGGGTGCCGCTACAGTGCCCGCCAAGGTTGCCACTACTGCGGCTCTTATAAGTGAATCCATGTTGTTATCGGTTCGGTCGTAAAAGTTGAGAGCCTGACGCGGCCCACTTAATTGCGGCGTCCAACGCAGGATCTTTACCCAGCAGGAGCGCGGAGCGTTTCAACGGAACAATCCTGTCCGGAATGACTCCATCGCCTTCGATGTCCTTACCAGTCGGTGACTTGAAGTTCGCTATTGCATGATAAAGAATGTCGCCATTTGGAAGTCGTTCCGGGATAGATGGCAACGCCTGTCCTGCAGTTTGCACCCCGAAGACGCGTGCACGGTTCATCGCCTGCAAGCCTCCCGCAAAGATCTCGGTCGTACTTACCGATAATTCGTCTACTACGATCGCCAACGGCCCTGAAAATGGCTTCACGCTTTGCGATCGAGTGTCGACTCGGCGGGGATTGGCCACAAATCGCAATGGCCCTTGAGTGCGCTGCAGCATGGTTCCGATGACTCGGGCTGAGTCCAGAAAATGTCCAGCGATGCCCGTCGACATGTTGCCGACACCACCGAAGTTGCCCCGAAGGTCAAGTACAATGGCATCACTGTCGCGAAGAGAGTCCACGGCCGCGTCAAATTTGGCGGCCAATACCGGCATCCAGATATTGAATCGAATGATGCCGACAGTTTTAACACCGATCCTTCTTCGCTCGAATTCGAGGTGCGCCGGAAGTGGCGGGAGGTTTCCAAATCTGGCGACAACGCCCGGCGGCGGCTCGCGAACAAGATTGACTTCCACGCGTCTGTCGCCGTCCGACAGAAAGCGAAGCGCGACCGCCTCGCCTACGGGCCCGCTGAGCGCCGCAAGGCCAATCGAATATGCAAGAAGCGAGGCGCGACGGCTGTCGGTCGCCGCGGGTCTGAGGTCCAGAGCGAGCGCAACCGGTTTTCCGTTCACCGACTCGAGCACCCAACCAGGCATCACCCCCGAGTTTGCAGCGCTCGATCCGGACTCCACCCTCGTGACGAGGAGTCGCCCATCGAGCAGGCGCAGGACCACACCAACGGTGCCGCTTTTGTCCGGCAACGCGTTGTCTCTTGAGCCATTTACGACACCACTCGCCTCGCGCGGAATGATGCTGAAATGCGATTGGCCGAGACGACCAACCATTGCCGTGAGAACCTGCCGCAGCTCGGCGTCAGATTTAGCC
>JBBSTN010000355.1:0-3581 GCA_038235845.1 Gemmatimonadales bacterium
CCGTGAGATACGCGCCAAAATCGAGGCCGATCACGGTTACCACGGGTATCAGTGCCGTACGCAGAGCGTGTTTAAGCAACACCGACCGCTCGCTGAGTCCCTTGGCTCTTGCGGTGCGAACGAAATCTGCGCCAAGAGTTTCCAGCATTGCCGATCGTGTCACGCGCGCGAGATACGCGATGGAACGCGAGCCCAGAGCAAGTGCGGGCAGAATCAGATACTTGACGCCGCCGTAGCCCGATGCCGGCAGCCATCGAAGCGTAACGGCAAAGAGCACGATTAAGAGCAGGCCAACCCAATAAACCGGGAAGGAAACGCCGAGGTAGGTACCGGCGAGAGCAATGCGGTCGAACCAGCCGTTTGGGCGAATCGCGGCAAGCACTCCAACGGTGATTCCGGTAATGGTGGCCAGCAGCATGGCTGCCGACGCAAGCAGAAGCGTGCGCGGAAATCGCTCGAGAATATCCTGCGATATAGGCCGATTGGTGATGTAGGACCGTCCGAGATCGCCGCGAAGGATGCCGCCCGCGTAGTGCGCGAACTGCGAGACCAGCGGGTCATCCAGCCGCAGCTCGGCGCGAAGTCTCGCAATTGTGGCCGCGTCGGCACGCTCACCCACCATGCTCTGAACCGGGTCGCCCGGCGCGACGTAAAGCAGGAGAAACACAACTACCAGCACACCGAAAAGTGTGGGCAGCGCGAGCAGGAAACGCCGGATGAAGAGCGAGATCACCTTATGTCAGCGGACGCCAGGACAGAACTTCCGCACATCAGCGAAAGCTCACCTTACGCCATCGCTGGCCATTGAAAATTACCGGCACCTGAAAGCCCTTTACCCATGGCTGGACCGCGTAAAGCTCGTTGTAAAACCAGAGCGGAATGATGGGAAGGCTGGCGTATGCGACCGAGTCGGCCTGACGATAGAGCTCGGCGCGTCGGGCAGCATCTGGTTCGCGCCGAGAGGCACTGACAAGCTGGTCGAAGGCAGGATCGGAGAAAAAAGAGACGTTGCCGCCTGCGCCCTTGTTGTCAGTGTGCAGAAGCGGGTACAAAAAGTTTTCCGCATCGGGATAGTCGGCGTACCAATCCTTCACGACCATGTCAGTCTGCCCAGCGCGGGCCGCTGCGCGCATTGAGGCAGCGTCGCGTTGCACGATTTTTACACGTACTCCCACTGCCGCCAGGTATCCCTGTATCGACTCGGCGAGACGGGGAAAGGGCGGGGACTGCGAACACCAGAGTTCGAGATCAAGTCCGTTAGGGTATCCGGCTGCGACAAGTGCCTGACGAGCTGCCGCGGTGTCGAATGACAGGGGTTTTCGTGTCTTGTCAAAACCATCGAGAGAAGGCGGGACGACACCTGCTGCCACACTTCCCCGGCCCGCCATGAGATTGTTGAGCAGAGCTGGAATGTCGATTGCCTGAGCAATTGCTCTCCTCACCCGCACATCCTTAAGTGGCCCACGGGTGACGTTGAGACCCACGTACCAGAGCTGAAGCGCCGACGCGCTGAGCAGCTGGGAGCGGCGCTCGTCGGTATTCTCCCATTCGCGGGTCTGATCTTCCGGGACGTAGAGCACATCCACCGTTCCGCTTTCGAATTCGGCAACAGTCGTGGACGGTTCCGGGATAATTCGTGCGACGAGTGTGTCTATGCTCGGCACTTCACCGAAATAGGTCATGTTGCGCGCAAACTTCACGTAGTCGTCGTGTTTCCATTCCACGAGCTTCCACGGGCCAGTGCCTATGGGATGTTCGCTGAAATCTTTACCGGCACTATCGGGTACGATCGACGCCACAGGCATGGCGAGAAGCTTCGGAAATATCGCAAATGGTGCATCGAGCGTGATGATGACGGTCGTATCATTCGGCGTTTCGATACCAAGCGCTTTGCCCGTTCCCGCCGCAAAGGAGCGTGCGCCCTTGATTGGGTACAGTGGCCACTGCGACCCGCCTCCGGTAGACGGGTCGAGAACACGTCGGAAAGACTGATCGACATGACGCGCAAGGAAAGGGCGACCGTCGTGGAATCTCACATTGGAGCGAAGATGAAACGTGTAGACAAGTCCATCCGGTGAAACTTCCCATCTGGTCGCAAGCGCGGGCTCGAGTTGCGCGTCGGGCGTGAATTGCGTGAGGCCGTCGAACAGATAAGACACGGCGCGACCACTGGGCACGTCCGTGGCACGGGCCGGATCGAGCGACCGTGGATCGTAACGATCGCGCGAATCGACGAGAGTATGTCGATCTGCGCCCGGATCGGCGCTCCGACAGCCTGCAATCGATGCACCGAGGGTTGAACTCATTAACAGAACGCGAAGGGCGCGACTGGCGATCGAGGCATTCAATCGCGAATGGCGCATATGTCGCATATCTAGTTGACCCTGAGCGGGTGAAGGGAGAGCTTCCATAGTTGTCATCCAATCTACCAAGCGTGCGGGGAGCCAGAGCTTCCGTACATCGATTCCTTTCCGGCTTCGCCGTCTCCCTGCTGCTCCTGTGCGTAGTAACGCCCGTGGCAGCGCAGGATGTGTTTTGTGATCGTGGAGATCGCGAGGTGCGGGGGCTAAGCTTTACCGGTAACAGGGAGTATACCGACGTCGAACTGGCGGCTTCCATTGCAACGAGGCCGTCGTCGTTTGCCGGCCTTCCGATCATAGGCGAGCGTCGCTGTCTCGACCCGATCGAATTTGCGCGCGATGTGCGCAGGCTGGAAACACTTTATCGCCGCCGAGGTTTTCCCGACGCAAAGGTCGACACGATCGTCACTCAGCGTCAGCCTGGCATTATTGACATCACTTTCACCATCGTCGAGGGAACACCTCTTCGCGTGACTTCGTTGGCCATTCGTGGCACCGAGGGCAACGGCGAGGTGAGTGGTGCGGCGCGGAATTTCCCGCTACAAGTGGGAGGAGTATTCGACCGAGGGGCGCTCGAGACCGGTCGCGACACGCTCGTGCGGCGACTGCGCAATCGGGGATGGCCGCAGGCCGAGGCGCTGCTGGCGTACACAACAGACGACAGCGCGCGGACGGCGGTGGTGGAAATCGATGTCGTGCCGGGTGTGCGCGCGAAGCTAGGCGACATCACGCTTGTCGTGGATACGAGCCGAGCGGGGGAGCGCCGCATTTCTGAGCGCACAATCCGGCGTACCATGGCGCTCGAAAGTGGCGACTGGTATTCCGCACGCGAAATCATCGACGCGCAGCGCAATCTCTATCAGACGGACGCGTTTCAGCGTGTCGACCTGCGCCCGGATTCCATCCAACCTGCCGGCGATTCGATCGTGAATCTCACGGTGACGGTGGTTGAAGGTGACCGGTACGCCGCGCGTGGCGGAATTGGCTGGGCCACGCTCGACTGTTTCCGCATGCAGGCCAGTATAACCGATCGAGACTTTCTGCCGATCGCGCAACGCATGGATTTGACTGCGCGTTTGAGCAAGATCGGAATTGGTGAGCCGCTTGGTGGCGCGCCGGACTTCTGTCCTGGCGCGCGCTCCGACCCGTACAGTCGCTCGCTCAACTACTACGCGTCGATGACGGTGCAGCAGCCCATACGGGCGCGTCAGTCGCGCATAC
>JBBSTN010000356.1:0-3568 GCA_038235845.1 Gemmatimonadales bacterium
ACGCCCAGGGACTTCCATTGCGTTCCAGTGATTGCAGCGCCGGCTGCAACTCTTCAGGAAATCGCGATTCCATGAGCATTAGATCGCGACGCAGCTCGTTGATGATGTCGAGCTGGTCGATTGACACGGGACATTCTTCAACGCATGCGCGACAGCTGGTGCACGCCCACAGTTCCTCTTCGGTGATGTAATCATCGAGAAGATTCTTGTCGAGAACTGCGGTTCGGAGGGCGGATTCCTCTTCGGTGGTTGAAGTGCCATTGGCCGCGATTTCGTCGAGGATCGAGGCCTTCTCGGTGAGTCTCGCGCGAGTCTTCACCACGATCATTCGCGGTGAAAGCATCTTGCCAGTGATGTTGGCGGGACAGACTGCAGTGCATCGCCCGCACTCTGTGCAGGAGTAGCCGTCGAGAAGGTTTTTCCAGGAAAGATGCTCTACGTCGGACGCGCCGAACTGTTCTGCATCTTCTGCTTCAAGGTCCATTGGCCTCATGGCACCCTTTCGCCCGGGCCCGCTGGTGTTAGCGAACCAGACGTTTTGCAGCGACGTCAGTACATGCAGATGCTTGGAGTTCGGTAGATGATTAAGGAAGTAAAGGATGAGAAGTGCATGGGACCACCACGCAATCAGGCCAACCACATGTGCAGTTTCGGGCGAAACTCCAGCAAAGACGGTCGATGCCAGCAAGCCGGAGACGACGCGCCCTGTTGATGGCGCACCAGTTCTGATTTCCATGGCAAAAACCAGAAGCAACGTAACCATCAACGCAGCGATCAGGCCGAGCACGAATACCGCGTCTCCTCCACGCACAGGATCGACGGTGAACCGCCGAGGTTTGATGACAAGCCGCCGGTACAGAAGAAACCCGACCGGAAGCAGCACAAATACCGCGAAGAGTTCCTGCGACACGACGTAGGGAAGATACAGAAACCGGGGAAGTATTACCTCCCAGGAAAATCCGGTACTCAAGCCCTGGATCATGATCTCGACGGTTCCGATGCCGAGTACGCAGAAGCCCCAGAACACAAGCGCGTGCATCAACCCGCCGAACGGGTCACGCAGAATCTTTGTCTGCGCGAGTCCGATTAGGAGCAAATTTTTTGTTCTTATGTCGGGATGGTCGGTGCGGTCTTCGTCATGTCCGACGTGCAGCCAACGAACTAGTCGTCTCGCACTTCGCGCGAAGACCAGCAGCGCGCCGACAAGAATGATGGCAAAAATGATGTTCGAGGCGCTCATTGAGTTGCAGTATCCCTAGTTGAATCAGCGCGAAGCGATCTCAAACTTCATCGACCCCGCTCAACCCTGTGATCGGGCCTTTCGCACCGCATCAGTGAGCGCGGGAACAACGTCGAATACATCCCCGACGATGCCGTAGTCCGCAATCTTGAAGATCGGTGCATCCTTATCTTTGTTGATCGCCACGATTGTCCGTGACGTACGCATTCCGGCGAGATGTTGAATCGCTCCCGAAATACCGACAGCAATGTAGAGATCCGGACTGACATTCCGACCAGTCTGACCGATCTGGTCGGAGTGAGGCCGCCATCCTTCATCTGTTACCGCGCGAGTAGCGCCCACCGCGGCATTTCCAAACGCATCGGCCAGATCTTCGCAGAGCTTGAAATTTTCGGGAGCTTTGAGGCCTCGTCCGCCTGCAATTATCACGGGTGCATCGTTCAGATCAAGCTTACCTGTGTTTCCCTGGATGAGCTCGACCACCTTCACCCTCGACGCCAAAGGGTCGACTGCTGACTCAATCGACCTGCTTTCAACCGGCTTCGGGTTCTCCTCAGCCTGAATAGCGGCAGGACGAATTGAGATAATTGCCGGACTTGCAGACAGCTTCAGTGTCGCCACGACCTTGCTGTTATTCTGCGGGTGTTTCGCCACTATGTCTTCGCCGGACAGCTCGAACGAAGTTGCATCGGCAATAAGGCCAACACCGAGTTTCGCAGCCACCCTGGGGGAGAGATCGCGACCCTGCGAAGTTGCACTGAAAACGCAGTAACGGTACTCACCCTTCTCAAGCAGATCGGCGATGGTGGCGGCAAGCGCCTCCGGATTGTATTGCGCGAAGCCTGCATGTTCGAGCAGGAGGACGGAGTCTGCGCCATGAGCAGCGAGCGATGCAGCAGAGGCGCTCGCGTTTTCGACACCGGCTACAAGAGCATGCACTTTCCCTCCACCAGCCATGCCGGCGAGTTTGGACCCCGCGGTAACCGCTTCGAACGCCACTTTCCGAAGTTCACCTGCGCGTGATTCTGCGAACACGAGAACGTTGGCCATCTTTATAGAACCTTTGCTTCAGTTTGGAGGAGGCGTACGAGTTCTGGCACGGCGTCGGCACTGTCGCCGAGGATGCGTCCCGCTGCGCGCTCCGGGGGCAGAGCCATGGCCGTGGTTTGCACTTGAGCGTCACCCGTGTCGGCGTTCCTGACTTCGAGAGGCTTTTTCTTCGCGGCCATGATTCCGCGCAACGACGGCAGGCGTTCTTTGTTGAGCCCGTCGTCGATCGTGAGAACCGCTGGAAGTGGGAATTCCATTACTTCCGACGCACCCTCGAGAGCCCGATGGGCAGTACCCTTGCCCCCCGAAATGTCCAGCTTGAAAACGTTTGTGACACAGGGCAAATCGAGCAACTCAGCAACCATCGGCCCGGTCATCTGGCCCATGGAATCGATGGCGATTCGACCAAACAAAATCAGGTCGTAGCCGCCGTCCCGAAGCTCAGAAGCCAGGGCACGGGCCACAGCAAACCCGTCGGATGGAGCACCATCAGTTTTTAACAGCACCCCACGGTCGGCACCCATGGCAAGAGCCTTTCGAATCTGCTCCTGAGCCGAATCCGGCCCCATGGTAATTACAGCAACCTCACCGTCACCGTTCTTTTCCTTGAGCTGAAGCGCCGCTTCAATTGCCCATAGGTCGAAGTCGTTGACATCGTATTTGAGGCCCGCGTCATTGACACGGGACCCATCGGCAGAGATGACGAACTTCACCTCCATCACTGGTACTCTTTTTATACACACGGCGATCTTCACCGCGAATGCTCCATCTGAAGGAAAGACAAACTGGGACCTGCTGGCGATCGAACTCGCAAGCTAGGCACGGATAAGGGCTCGGGCAATGCACGGCCGGGATAACCCACGTACAACTTCACGAAAAACGTAATGTTAATCGTGGCGCAAAACGTAACGCTACCGGAATGCAACTGACGTTACTTGAATGCGTTGAGGCCAGTGATTGCCATGCCAAGCACAAGCGAGTGAACGTCGTGCGTACCCTCATAAGTGTATACACTTTCCAGATTGGCCATGTGGCGCATTGCGGAATATTCTGCAAGTATGCCGTTGGCGCCGAGGAGCCTGCGAGTTTCACGGGCAACATTGGTCGCTATGTCCACGTTGTTTCGTTTGGCGAGTGACACCTGGACCGGCGTAAAATTATCAACGTCCTTGAGACGTCCAAGGTGCAGCGAGACTAGCTGACCCTTTACTATCTCCGTCAACATCTCAGCAAGTCGCACCTGCTGAATCTGAAATCCCCCAATGGGCTTGTCGAACA
>JBBSTN010000357.1:0-3568 GCA_038235845.1 Gemmatimonadales bacterium
AAGCCGGACTAACGTTCGGCATCTCCCAAATGCAGAGAAGAAATCTATGAGACGATGCGTTCACATTCTGCCGGCGCCGTTTTTGCTGCTATCTGCGGCGTCCTGTTCAAACGACACGCGACTCGATACTGAACCGTTCACTGCCGTCGCAACCTCGCGCGTAGTCGGCACAGCCACAGGCGGGAGCGGAAACAAGTTGGACTCCGTGCGCGTGTTTGTAAGCATTCCGAATTCAACCAATGCCAGCGAGCCTCCCACCGAGAAGCTCGATTTCCGGTTCGACAGAAACTAACCTTCGCTACGAAGCGTCGGAGCCAAAGGAAGGCGCAGAACTCGCCGCACCGGCCAAAGGGAGGCCAATGCCAGGATTATCAAAACCATCCCGACCAGTTCTACCACAACTACGAACTGCGGTGCGGCGAGATGATTGATTGTAGAGCGTGCAACGGTCCAGACGCCAACACCGATGCCGATCCCCACAACCACGCCAGAAGCAATCCATCGCAACTCGCGCCAACCGTATCGTGCTAGTATATGAGTTGCGGGCGCTCCCAAGGCGATTCTGATAGCAACTTCGCGCCTCCGCACAACCATCGCGCCCGCTGCCACACCAAACGCGCCGATTGCAGCGATACCGCAACCGCATACAATCAAACCGAGTGCTACCCAGAAAATAATCTGCATCGGCTTCTCTCGGCTCCACAAAATCTCGTCCGCCGTATCGAAGCCAAGCGCTCCAGCGTCGCCACCGGCCTGTGTCCACTTGTTCAGCAATGACTGTCGCTGCACAGCCTCCTGGCCGATGGGCACGCTCTGAAAAATAAACGATCGTGGGTTTGGGCTCCTCTCCTGATGCCACACGGCCTCTATGCCGAGCGCCGGGAGATCCCGGCCAAGTGACGCGAGATGACTCACAACTGCAACGATTCGCCCTGTGATCGTATCGCCCGCCACTGTTGGAAGCGCAACCGATGCACCAACACTTGCGGCCGTTCCTCCCAGCTTAGTGGCGGAAGCACTGTCTATTGTAAGCAGCTCTTCTTCCCGTGCCTCGTTGGGAGATGGCCAGTGACCTGCGAGCAGGCGTGCGTTGAGTGTATGGCCAGCCGTTACGCTTGCCGATGTACAAGAGCAGAACATGTCGAGAGTGACTCGATCGGATTCTCTGGTAACTCGCACAACGTTGTTGCCTATTGGCGTGAAAGAAGTGGCCACTCCTCCGCCAAGCTTGTCTGATTCAACGATCGACAGATATTGTCCGAACAGTGCACTGTCCCTCATGCGTTCGGCGTCGGTTCGCTGAGGATTGAGATGGACACGCGTTACGCTGAACGGTGCGAGCGATTGCCTGACAGATGCGGTACTCCGCCCGGATGCCGCAAGGCCCGAGATGAGAACTACCAGTATCGTCGCCACACCCGCCTGAACAGCGGTAAAGATATGCTGCGCGGTAGACCAACCACGTGAAGAGGTAACTCTCTGCAGCGCCTGGCCACCTCCTCCGTTGACGTCGTTTCGTCTCTTGGCCAACACACCAGCGGCTGCAAGAGGTGCGATCAGGCAGATGACAGTAGTCAACGCAAGGAGAGCGGCTACCACTTCCCATCGCAGGTCCATCATGCTCGCCATGGCGGTTGGCATAAACCGGCTAATCAACCGAAATGTGATTAGCGTCAGGATCAACGC
This sequence comes from Gemmatimonadales bacterium, assembly GCA_038235845.1. GTDB lineage: Bacteria > Gemmatimonadota > Gemmatimonadetes > Gemmatimonadales > Gemmatimonadaceae > Gemmatimonas. The sequence continues at coordinate 1,687 of JBBSTN010000357.1, forward strand.
TACCGTCGCACTGCCAAACGCGATCAATGCAGACTCGAGGAACAATGGCCGCAACGCTTGACCAACTCTGGCGCCTAGTGCGCGTTGTATTGAATACGCTTTCTGCTGTTCCAACGCACGAGCGATTGAGATCGAACACAAATTTGCGAGCAAAGCAACAACCAGTGCAAACGCAGCCAACTGCATGAGTACAAAGAATCCCCCATCGGACGGGCGCATCGCATCCGTCCAGAGCTGGACTCGAGTGAATCCGGATGCGCGCGCTGGCCCTGCCTTAGCCCCTGCTCCACTCGAACTCAGAACCGAGCTTGATCTGTAAATTTCTGCGACCGCGCTTGCCAGTTGCGCTGAGAATCCTTTTATATCGACACCGTTCGGGACGCGGACGATCACGGAAACCTGGTCAGATTGCAGATCACTCGCCCTGAGCGGAATAGCAAAGTCACCGTCGGTACCCGGAAATGTAGCACCAGATGGCAGGACGCCTACGATTGTGTACAAGCTTCCGCGAAGCAGGATGCTCTTGCCTATCACATCGTCACGTGATGCATAGACCGCACGCCAGCCGTGCTCGCTGATTAAAGCAACGGGCATTTCAGCCCGCTCCTCCTCTGGTGAAAACATGCGACCTAATCGAAGCGGCGGAGCGAGAAGCTGAAAGGCAGAAGCGGACACTGCGAAGCCTTGCATTTCGTGGCCCTCGTAGCTGGCGGCCACCGCTCCGCGCTCAGCCATTCCTGCCCGGTATGCACCCCACTGAATGCCTGCGGGGAAACGCTCGCGCAAGGCAGCAAACTGCTCGCCTGTCAGGAACGAGTTTGTATGGAAGTGATGCTGGATTGCCAGGATGCGCTGCGGTTCTCGAAACTGGTAATCGGGATAGAATGCACCGAGCATCCACGCCAGGGCAATCGCATTTGCGCAGACACTAATAGCGATGCTGAAAATCGCTACCACCGCGTATTGCGGTGCACGACGTAGTTGACGCAGCGTAATCGCGAGTTGCAACGAGTGCATGGGAAGTGGTAACTAGCGGTGGGACTTCATTACTACGACAAATTCATTTCGGGCTGGTAATCGTCGTGCTCGGATTGCGTCACGCTCACCGTATGATGTGTACGGTCAAATACCAGTTCGGCAGCCGGCTTTCCGTTGGAAAATTCAAGATGCACGTTCCACGTAAGCTGGTCCGGTGTACCATTCAGTCCCACGAAATGCCAGGCAATCGTATTCACCAACCTTACCGCCGAGGTATCACCGGCGGCTACTCCGAACCCGGCCGCTCGGCCGGCTGCAATCTCTCGCAAGGCTGCCGCCGTCAGCACGCAGCCCTCGTGCGCGGTTAACTCCTTCGGAACAACTCCCGAAGGCACCGTCGACGTACACGGAGACGTGGTCTCCATCGCGGCGAGCCACTCGCGATCTCTTTGCTCCTGCGTGTTCACCGCTGACGTGCATCCACCCGTTATTCCAATAACGACCAGCGCAATGACAACCCTATCGATCATGTCCCCTACCTGGGCGAAATAAACGAGCAAAGCAAGAGAGTCGTGATCGAATTCCCATCGCTTTGTACTTACGTTGTAACAATGAGTTTATGGTCTGCGTTTTGGTTACAATTTATTGTCGATCGGTATTCTAAGCTCGATGCAAAGGCCACGCTATCAACCAGCGTCTCTATGCACCAGCGCCTAAACGCAACTCGTCGCCGGTGCAGGAAACACTCCGCATCGGTAACGCCGCGCGTGTGATCCTCCTCGGCACTACTCAACTGTTCGCGCCTGTTATCGTCACCGTCGACGCGCCGCTCGCCAGTCTCATGCGGATCATGACTACCGGCGGCAATATCGACGAGGACGGTAAATCGTCCAATCAGCGCAGC
>JBBSTN010000358.1:0-3559 GCA_038235845.1 Gemmatimonadales bacterium
AACGATTACCGGCATTATCGTCGCCCCCGGCGGCACACTCGAACAAAACGTGTCGCTCGATGCCGCAACACTTCAGCTTACTGCGCAGGTTGTGACCGCGTCGAAAGAAAAAGGTACCGTTAGTGACGCACTCAATCAGCAGAAGAATACCACCAACGTTGTCAATTCGATAACGGCTGAGCAGATGGCGAGAAGCCCGGATAGCGACGCGGCGCAGGCCGCCCAGCGAGTAAGTGGAGTTACCGTTCAGGACGGAAAATATCTTCAGGTGCGCGGGCTCGGCGAACGCTATACAACGGCTTCGCTCAATGGTGCTCGCATACCGAGTCCCGAACCGGAGCGAAAGGTAGTTCCGCTCGATCTCTTCCCTGCTGGATTGTTGCAGGACGTGACAACGAGCAAAACCTTTACTCCCGACCAGCCCGGTGATTTTGCCGGTGCAAATGTAAACATTCGCACAAAGGAATTTCCGGCGAGACGACAGGTGGACTACACTGTCTCCGCTGGCGGAAACGATCGGGTGCTAGGACAGATGCTACCGTTTGCACCACGAGCCGGTGGAGAACTTCTCGGACGCACGAATTCTTCACGTGAGATGCCACTCGCATTGGCACAGGCAAACTTCCGTGGGAACGTCACTCAGTCGCAGTTCAACCAGATTGCATCACAGCAGCGAAACGTCTGGGACGCAGTACCGAGAAATGGTGGCGGCATCGGGTCATTCGGGGCGTCTACTGGCGGAAACTCGATACTGGGATCGCGCATCGGGTACGTGCTGAGTGGAAGCTATGGATACTCGGAAGAGGTTCGCTCCGATGAGCACTACGCTGTTGGTCAACAGGGTGCGAACAACACAGTTGTACCATTGACGTCGCTTGATGGCAGCACCGGCCGCTCGAGTATCCAGTGGGGCGGTATTGCGAACTTCTCGAAACTCGTGGGGAGCTCGTCACGTCTGTCACTCAACACAACTGCGACCCGAAGTGCTGACAACGAGGCTCGCGTCGATCGCGGCTTTGACGAGAATCTCTCTGACAGCATTGCAAGAACGACGCTTCGGTATATCGAACGCGGCGTTACGACTGTAACCGGTCAGGGCGAGCATCAACTGGGCGTTTCGAACAAGACGTCGTGGTCAGCTACATACGCCAAGACCTCGCGTCGCGAACCCGACCGCACCGATGTCGTCTACTCGCGGGGTCGGGATGGGGAGTACGCTCTGCTTGGCTCACTGGATGGCGCGCGTCGCCTCTACTTCGATCTTGCTGAAAACAATCGCACCGTGCAATTGGACCACGCTGTAAGTGTCGGCCAGACTTCACTGCAGAATACCATTAAGATCGGTGCCTATTATCGTTCAACCGATCGTCGCGCTGACGCTCCGATCTTCTCGTTCCTCTCTCGCGCCGAAACCTCTGTTATCAAACAGCAGCCATCGGTTATTTTCGGATCCACCCAGTCTTGCGCCTATTGCAACGTCATCAATGTGCAGCCCGTTGGACAGGCCGGGTCGTACAACGCGACCGACCACACTGCAGCAGGCTACCTGATGGCAGACTGGGGTTTGGGAACGAGCGTAAGAGTGATTGCCGGAGCACGAGTGGAGAAGGCCGATATTGTCGTAAACTCGAGCACGCAGGGTGGCTTCACAGCAACGGCGAACATGAACAACACAGATGTGCTTCCGTCACTCCTTGTGAATACGCGGCTCACCGAAACGCAGAACCTTAGATTTGGTGTAACCAGAACGCTAGCGAGGCCGGAGTACCGCGAACTGGCGCCAGTGACTTTCCGTGACGTACTGGGCGGAATCAGCGTTACCGGAAGTGAAAATCTCGTTCGATCGCTAATCAACAACTACGACGCGCGCTACGAGATCTTCCCCAATCCGGGCGAAGTGCTCAGCATCGGCGTCTTCGCAAAGCAATTCGACCGGCCGATTGAAAGAGTGGAATCAGCTACGTCGGGCGCCTATCAGGCACGTTTTCAGAATGCAGTGAGCGCAACCAACATTGGTGTGGAGATCGAAGCGCGCAAACAGCTGGGATTCCTCGGCACCTGGCTCGATCCATTTAGTGGCTTCACCAATGTGACATTAATGAAGTCATCGGTGTCGCTGGACACATTGCAGGGCCTCACCGTCACCGACACCGAGCGTCGGCTCGTGGGCCAGGCACCCTATGTCTTCAACGCAGGCCTGACTTACTCAAATCTCTCCGGAAGCATGAACGCGACGCTGCTCTATAATGTCGTGGGGGAGCGCATTGTGGCGGCGGGCGTTTTGCCGCTACCAAACATTCTCGAGAAGCCACGTCATGTCGTAGATATGTCGGTCAGATTCCCGGTTTGGGGCGATCTGACGGGGCGAGTTGACGCGAAGAACCTCCTGGATGCGCGCTATAGCTTCCGGCAGGGCGAGTTGGAGCGCGAGGGCTATAATGCTGGTCGAACTTTCACGGTCGGTTTCTCCTGGCGTCAATAGTCCGGTCGTGACGTGAACGTGACGGGCCCATGACACAGCTAACACACGGTCAGACTTTCATTAGTCTGGCCGTGCTTGCGTTGCTGTTCTGGCCTTCTGCCACCTATCTACAACCAAAGGACAAATGATGACGAAATTTTTACGCTCCCGCGCATTCGTCGCTGGTGTCGCTTCACTTGTGCTGTTATCGGGCTGCGGTAATGATCCGGTAACCCCGGTAATAAACGACGGAACCCTCGCGGTTACGATTGACGGTTTACCCGCGGGGTCGAATGCGGCGGTCACTATCACTGGCCCGGCCTCATACAACCAATCGATCACGTCGACTTCATCTACATCTGTACCTCCAGGCACTTACACAATCGCTGCGAACAACGTCGCTGTGGGAACCGGTACGTATACAGCTGTCGTCTCAGGTTCGCCTGCAACAGTCACATCCAATTCGACAGCGACGTCGACGGTCACCTACTCACTGGCAGCTGCAGCAACTGGCTCGCTGGTCGTCAACGTCTCCGGCCTTCCGACGGCCACCAACGCCGCCGTTACCGTTACCGGGCCAAACTCCTATTCCCAGAGCGTCACCGCCACTACCACGCTTTCAGTTCCCGCAGGCAGCTACTCGGTGGCCGGCTCGCAGGTGAGCGTCGGTGCGGTGCGGTACAACGCCACCGTCACGGGCTCTCCCGCAACGATCGCGAGCGGCGGAGGCGGCACCGTTTCGGTTCTGTATGCCATCGCGGCGAACTCACTTGTGACGCTGAGCGGATCCATCGCAGCAAGTCGAACGCTTCGGTCAGATACGACCTACGTCCTTCGCGGTTTTGTGTATGTAAACAGCGGTGCAACACGTACCATCGACGCCGGGACCAGGATCGTTGGCGATACCACCGCGCTTGGTTCTGCTCTGTTCGTTCTACGGGGCGCACAGATCAGTGCCATCGGTACTGAAGCACAACCGATCGTATTTACCGCGCAACGCTCGGCCGGTAACCGTTCACCTGGTGACTGGGGTGGACTGATCATCGTCGGCAATGCACGTAACAACCGCTCGGGTAACATCATCGTGGAAGGTTCTGA
>JBBSTN010000359.1:0-3557 GCA_038235845.1 Gemmatimonadales bacterium
GCTATTTCAGGATCTGTCAATTCCATTGCTGGGCGTGTTTGGCCGGAATGATGGAGACCATGATGCATTAATTGCAGCTGCGGCCACAGGTTTTGGCGGTGCCGAACTATACGAATCTCCGCATAGCTTCGATCTCAATGGGAAGTCGGTAATGCTGATTCATGATATTGCCGACGTACATCAGAGATCACTCGACAGGCATGAAGTAGTTGTTCATGGCTTTACTCACGTATCGGAAATGAAGACACGCGGCAGTTCTTTGCTGGTAAATCCGGGCGAAGCGTGCGGTTGGCTTTTTGGCGCACCAACTGGCGCTATTCTCGACATGGACACAAAGTCTGTGGAGTTCCTCAAGCTTTCCGGACCCGAATGGAAAACGTAACTGGCAGCCGAATTCTGATTCTGGATTGCGGCTCGCAGTTTACACAGTTGATTGCGCGACGTGTACGTGAGTCACGCGTATATTCGGAAATTCATCCGCCCACGAGGTCGATCGAGTGGGTCAGGAACTGGGCGCCAACCGGCCTAATCCTGTCTGGTGGTCCAAGCAGCGTCGGAGACGAACACGCGCCCATGATCCAGCGCGAGCTGCTCGATACCTGTCCTGTGCTGGGCGTATGTTACGGCATGCAGCTGATTGCACACCTCGAAGGTGGTCGGGTGGTGGGCGGCGGCAAGCGCGAGTACGGTCGGGCAGAGATATCGGTGTTGGAGACATCCGGATTGTTTGTCGGTTTTGCCGAGGGAGAGCGAACCGGGGTGTGGATGAGTCATGGCGATCACGTCGAGGTCGTACCAACGGGATACATCGCAACTGCAACCAGTGGCGGAAGCGCTCACCACGCTCCCACGATTGCCGGATTTCGCCACGCCACCCGTCCTATACACGCCATACAGTTTCACGCTGAGGTTGCGCATACTCAACGGGGAATCGAGATGATCCAAAGTTTCCTTTTTGACGTGTGTGGTTGTAAAGCAGATTGGACGCCCGGCAATTTCATCGACATGGAGGTCGATCGTATCCGCGAACTCGTTGGCGACAAGCAGGTTATTTGCGGTCTTTCCGGCGGCGTCGATTCAAGTGTTGCTGCCGCGTTGGTTCATCGCGCCATTGGTGACCAACTCACCTGCATTTTCGTGGACACGGGATTGCTCAGGTTGCATGAGCGCGAACAGGTAGAACGCACGATGAGTGCGAATCTCGGAATGCGTGTAGTTACAGTTCGTGCTGAGAACCGTTTTCTGGAAGCTCTTGCGAACGAGTCCGACCCAGAGGTAAAGCGCCGCAAGATTGGACACACATTCATCGACGTGTTCGAGGATGCCGCAGCGGACGCCGGGCATGACGCAGACTTTCTGGTACAAGGCACACTGTATCCGGACGTTATCGAGTCTTTGAGTGCAACGGGTGGTCCTTCGGTGACGATAAAGACACATCACAATGTCGGTGGTCTCAAGCCCGACATGAAGTTTGCGCTCATCGAACCGCTGCGTGAACTGTTCAAGGATGAGGTGCGCAATGTCGGTCGAGAACTTGGATTGCCGGAGGTGATGGTTGGACGACATCCTTTTCCGGGACCGGGGCTCGCGATTCGCATACTCGGCGAAGTCAGCGAATCAGCTCTCGATGTGCTCAGAAGATCTGATGCCATTTATCTCGAAGAGATACGGGCGGCAGAGCTCTATGATGACATCTGGCAGGCGTTTGCCGTATTTCTTCCCGTGCGCTCGGTGGGAGTCATGGGAGATGGCAGAACTTATGAGAATGTCATAGCATTGCGCGCCGTTACCAGCACGGATGGGATGACCGCTGACTGGTTTGCATTTCCTCATGAGGTTCTGGCTCGCATTTCCAATCGCATAATCAACGAGGTCGATGGAGTTAACCGCGTTGTGTATGACATCAGCTCAAAGCCGCCCGCAACCATCGAGTGGGAGTGAATATGCGCTTCCGATTTCTGTATCTGACGCTCGCGCTGCTGACTATGGCTACCGGCCCGTGCGGCGTGGCTAACGCACAGGCAACTTCGGTCAAGGATCCCGTGCATGGTGTGCGCGCCAAGAGGCTGGTGATTCGAAACGTGATGGTGGTCGAAGGAAACGGCACTCCGGCCGAAGGGCCTAAGGACGTCGTGATCGAGGCCAATCGCATCGTCAGTATCGTTTCACTTGATCCCGTTGCGATCAGCAATGGAACAGCGAGACGTCCAGCGCCGGGCGACGCCGAGATCGATGGTACCGGCAAGTACGTCGTGCCGGGTCTCATCAATATTCACGGTCATGTTCAGGACGAGCGGGGAGGCGTTGCTCAGCCACTCGATTACGAGCTCAAGCTCTGGCTGGGAATGGGAATAACAACCGTTCGTGATGTAGGACGCGATGGCGAGCGAACGTTGCAGTTGCGCGCGAACAGGCTGGCGGGAGCTGTTGCTGCTCCTCGAATTTACGTGAATGCCCGTTACGCGTACGCCCCCGTGCCCACCACCGAGGCGGAGGCGCGTCAGCGTGTGCGAAATCTCAAGGCGATGGGAGTGGATGGGCTCAAGCTCTTCGGCATGGACAAGGATCTTTACGCTCCAGTTCTCGACGAAGCGAAGAAGCAAGGTCTTCGTGTTGCGCAGCACATGGCGGTTGACGAAGTCAATGCGTGGGATGCAGCGGCGAATGGCCTTACGAGTATCGAACATTGGTACGGCGTACCGGACGCAGCGATTCTTTCCGGTGTTCAACACTTCCCGTCTGATTTCAATTACGCCGACGAAGGTATGCGTTTTCGCTGGGCCGGACGACTGTGGCGCGAAGCTGACCCCGTTCGGCTGGACGAGGTGCTACATGAGCTCGTAAAGGCCAATGTTGCCTGGAATCCAACGCTCGATATTTACGAAGCAAGTCGGGATCTTCAGCGCGCAGAAACACAGCCCTGGTTTCGTGAATATCTGCACCCGACTCTGGAAAAGTATTTCAAACCAGATCCTTCAAACCACGGTTCCTACTTTGCCAACTGGAGCAGCACTGACGAAGCATTCTGGAAAGAGAATTATCGGATATGGTTTGACGCCGTGCGAAGGTTCGAACAGATGGGTGGAACCGTCGGAGCGGGTGAAGATGCGGGCTTCATCTATCAGATCTATGGTTTCGGTCTGATTCGCGAATTGGAACTGCATCAGGAGGCAGGCTTTACGCCGCTGCAGGCTCTTCGACATGCAACGGTTAACAACGCTCAGATCCTTGGCGAGAGTTCTCGGCTTGGGCGGGTGCGCACCGGCTTTCTAGCAGACGTGGTGATCGTCAACGGTAACCCGCTGGAAGATCTCAAAGTGTTTTATCCTCCGCGCCCGGACGCGGCAGCGGGCACTGGTGGCGGGGTCGCGTGGACGATCAAGGATGGTATTCCGTACGACGCTCAGCGGCTGCTACGGGAAGTTCGTGAACTTGTAATGCAGGCGAAGGCCACGTTATCGCGGTAATGCCATTCGCTCGAAAGGGCGAGCAGTGGCGTAAGGATCTTCGCGACATGGTGCGAATAGCAGCGCCAATCGTGATGATCAACGTCGGCC
>JBBSTN010000360.1:0-3543 GCA_038235845.1 Gemmatimonadales bacterium
ACCGCGGTAAATCGTACCCATGTAGCGCGCACGCGTGAAATGCATTCAACGCGTAGCCATGCAACAGCTTACGTGTGGTTTTCCCCCCCGAACTTCGGGCTAAACCCTCGCGATCTCCGGGAATGATCGCCTACTAACGCGGGGAGCTGAAAGCGGACAGCTGCGAATGTTTGGGTTTACCAGAGTTCACCGCAGGTACTCGATCGCCCTGTCTATCCGGGCGAGTGCGCGCTCGCGGCGAAGAAAGTACGCAACCTCAAAAATGCCGGGGCTCACCGCACTACCGGTCAACGCAACACGCAACGGCTGAAATATTTTTCCGGGCGATAGCTCCATCTCGAGGGCGAGAGCGCGAAGAGACTCCTCCATCGCCGTGATCTCCCACGCGGATAGCGCTGAGAGTCGCTTGCGTGAGGCGACAAGAATATTCGAAGCTTTCTCACGATCCTTCCATTGCTTCGTAATCGCATCTTCTTCGTATTCGACCGTATCGACGAAGTACCCATGCATGAGCGTGACAACTTCATCCAGCTTGCGTGCACGCACACGCATCAGGTCGAGCAGACCGTGAAACCATTCCTCGCGCCCTTCGAGTTCGGCTGTCGTGGCCACTCCCGCGCTCACCAGCATCGGCGAGACGATCTCCGCCAGCTCCGACAGCGGCATCATCGCGAGGTGCTGTCCGTTCATCCATTCTAGCTTGGCGGTGTCGAATATTGCGGCCTTCTTCTGCAGGCCCCTGGTATCAAATCGCTCGACAAGCTGCGCTCGTGTCATCACTTCCGTGTCGTCGCCCGTAGACCATCCGAGCAACGCGAGAAAGTTCACCATAGCATCTGCAAGTAGCCCCTCATGCTGATACTCGCCAACGGCCGTGGCACCGTGTCGCTTCGAAAGTTTCTTACCGTCAGGACCATTGATCATCGGGACATGCGCAAACTCCGGCACGCTCTCGCCCAGTGCCTTGTAAAGCAAGATCTGCTTAGGAGTATTGGAGATGTGATCGTCACCCCGCATTACCGTCGTTATGCCCATGGCGATGTCGTCTGACACAACGGCGAGGTTGTAAACGGGAGACCCATCTGAGCGCAGCACGATAAAGTCTTCGATGTCCTTGTTTGGAAATGCGATGCGACCGTGCACGAGGTCTTCCCATTCTGTCACGCCTTCAGGAACGCGAAACCGAATCGCAAATGGATCGCTGCGGGCCAACCTCTCGGCCACATCTGCGTCGCTCAGGTTCGCGGTCGTGCGATCAACCTTGAATGCGCCTCCGCTTTGCTTGGCTTCCGCGCGCAGTCGCTCCAGCTCCGAAGCGGGAGTAAAATCCCGGTATGCCGCGTCGGTTTCGAGCAGGCGCAGCGCATCGGCCTGGTGTCGCTGGATGTTTGCTCCCTGAAACACCACCCGTTCGTGCCAATCGAGGCCCAGCCACTCGAGTCCGTCGAAGATTGCCTGCGTGCTTTCGTCGCTGCTGCGAGCCCGGTCGGTATCCTCGACCCGCAACAGGAACTCGCCGCCGTATTTCTTCGCGTAAAGCCAATTGAATAGCGCCGTGCGAGCCCCTCCTACGTGAAGTGATCCCGTCGGTGAAGGGGCGAAACGAAGTCGGGGGCGGGAGCCCGGGCACGGATTGGCGTCGGATCCCGATGCTGACGACGCAGTTGAGTCCTTCATGGTCCACCACCAGATGGAAAAATTTCAATAGCAGCCGGCCGCGAGTGGTAGGCGCGGTACAGCCGGTAACGAAAATGCGGGCCCGCCGGAAGTTTGACGGACCCGCGATATCGCAAAACGGAGAGGGCGGGATTCGAACCCGCGATAGAGGTTAACCCCCTATGCCGGTTTAGCAAACCGGTGCCTTCAGCCTCTCGGCCACCCCTCCTTCGGTATCAACTGCAACGCCACGCGCCTCTCAGCAATCGTGTCGCATAACCGAGATGCGCAATCTGACGTGGCGCGGTGCCTGGGTCAACGGGCGCTCGAGACACGATGTCGGAACTACCATCAGCTGGCCCGCTGCATTCCATTCGCCGGAAAGTCAGCGCTTGCTTAGGGCCGAGTCACGCCTGGCCTTGAATTCGTTTCCTGTGCGCCAGCTTGGCCATGTATCGGACTGTGCCACCCGATATCCCACCTGGAACAGCGCTCGGACGTCATCTACAGCACCGGTCAAATTCCATTCAGGATAAATCTGATCGCTCGGCTTGTGGTAGTCGCGCGCCGTGTATTCTTCGCGCTTTTGCGCACCATAGGCAGAGTCCTTCCCGACGAATTGCGTTCCTGCATCGAGATACAGTGCGGGCACACCCTTCTTGGCAAATTCGAAATGATCGGAACGATAGAAGAATCCCTTTTCGGGTTCAGGGTCGGGGACAAGCACGCGATTGACCGGTCGCACGACATCCGCCAGCACGTCTTCCAGCGTCGAATTGCCGTAACCAATCACAACAAGATCCTTTGTACGACCCCACTGGTTGAATCCGTCCATGTTGATGTTGGCAAGTGTCTTCGACAACGGAACCAACGGATTTTCGGCGTAGTAACGTGCACCCAGCAATCCCTGCTCCTCGGCGGTGAGCGCGATGAACATGATCGAGCGTTTGGGCTTTATGGGCAACTTGCTGTACGCGTTGGCGAGACTTATCAGGCTCGCCACTCCACTCGCGTTGTCCAGGGCGCCGTTATATATCTTGTCGCCCGCCAACGACGTATCCTTGCCCAGGTGATCCCAGTGCGCAGAGTAGATAACGTATTCCGATTTCAATGTCGGATCGCTGCCTTCAAGTGTTGCCACCACATTTTTTGACATGACCTGGCGTGTCTGATTGCGCAGATGAAAGTGCGCAGTTGCGCCTAACGACACCGGCTTGAAGTTTTTCTTCTTTGCGGCCGCTTTCAGCGATGCAAAATCTTTTCCCGCGGCAGTGAGCAGTTCCTCAGCTTTCTGCTGCGTGATCCACGCGTCGACAAGTGTTCGACCGGGGTTTCCGCCTGGTTTGGAAAGATCAAAGTTTTCGCGTGACCAGCTCCCGCTTACCACTTCGAACGGATAGCCCGCAGGGCCGGTTTCGTGAATTATGATTGCGGCAGTCGCACCCTTAGCCGATGCAATTTCATACTTGTAGCTCCAGCGGCCATAGTATGTCATCGCATTTCCCTTGAACATCGCCGAATCCAGCTTTGTCGAATCCGAAGGGTCGGTAACGGCGGGATCATTTACAAGCATTACGAGCGTCTTGCCTCGCGCATCAACCCCCTTGTAATCGTCCCAACCGTATTCAGGTGCAACCACTCCGTACCCCACAAAAATCATCTCCGAGTTTACGTCTACTGTGGGCTGTTCATGTCGCGAAACAGCTACGTAGTCAGTCGGGAAAGACATGGGAATTACGCGCGCACCGACCGTAAATGTAGCCTCGGGTTGCGCGGTCAAGCCAAGCAGTGTCACGTTCTGAACATACGACCCATCTGGATTGCCTGACGTCAAACCGATTTTCTTGAACTGGTTGATGATATAGCTGACGGCCTTGTCCTCGCCCG
>JBBSTN010000361.1:0-3531 GCA_038235845.1 Gemmatimonadales bacterium
CCCCGTTGCCGAGCACCGGGGGCGGGACAGCGGGCTGCGAGGGCGCTTGAAGACGGGTGCCCAGCGCTGCGCTGGCTGCCTCGGGGGCGTTGGCAACACCTGCCGCGAGCTCCTGAGCGTGAGCCGCGCGCGCGCCCAGTGTGGTTGCGGCGGCGCTCACGAGAGACATGTACATGAACTGGCGTCGTCCGATGCCGCCGTGAGCAGCCGGGTCGTAATCCATGGCCTCGAGATCGTTCTGGAGCTGCTCGAGGAGGTCGTCGGGTGTGAAATCAGTGCTCATTTACAGTTTTGACCGAGGCATGAGGAGCTTAAGCAGGGAGGGCGGTTATTCTAAACTAACGCTGGCCCGGAGATGCGACTCAGGATTCGTTGTGAGTGCCCGCAGTGAGCACTTTGTTGTAATCGAGTGCGAGATCGATCCAATATTGCAGGGCTGATTTGGTGTTCAGCGCCCCTGCATCGACGTACACGTATCCCGGGTATTCACGCTCCTTCATTACAACCGTAGAACAGCCTTCATGTTCCAACGCGGCGCCGTGAGCATCCGGATCGATTCGACACATGATTCGTTCGTTACGAGCGCTCACGCAGAGTTTGCCGTGCACCATGAATCCGGTGCTTCCAAACATCTTTTTCTCTTCGACGCCCTTGATGTTAGTAAGGGCGGATCTAACGCGATGTGGAAGGCCTTTGGATGCGATTCGACTGTTCATCAGAGCTTGGTTTCAGGAAATGGCCGGGTTGTCGGCACACCACTATGAAGATTGGTTGCCATAGCGAGAATCGACGTAAAATACCCGCAGCCCATTAGCTGCGTAACTTAACTCGGGCCGAAATATCGGTAATGTTTCCTCGATCCTGACGGAGGTAGAATTTGTGCGGCTGGAAAAACGCGATACTACGTTTGTGATCTCTCCTGATCTTCGCTCGAAGATTGTCGCGACGATCGATATACAGGCCCTGGAAACGCTACTGCAGTGGCTGCCGGCCAATGCGCGAGACTGGTACTTGAAACCGTTTCTTCTCCCGATTCCAGATTCAGCGGCATCGGTCAGGGAGGACAGCGACAGCAATAGCGTGCAAGCCCGTGCTACCATACCCGATATCGAGATTGTGATCAGGGTATCCGACCCTGTGATTCAGAATCTGCTGGAGGACGTTTGGCAGCCTTATTGGAGCACATTTTCTGATGAGGAGTTGCGTATAACGGACGAGCCCATGCCCGGACTTGAGAGAGCGAAGAGAAGACGTTTCGGGTAGCGTTCGCACATACTGAGCTTTTGCCAATATTCGTCACCACTGACTGCATGGTAATCCCTGCACTTCCATTGACAGGAAACCCGTTGATCTACGCAACCTTGATCGCCTCGCTCGTTCTGCTCTCGGGCTATTGGCCCGCTACGCAACCGCCGGCGCCTGTATGCACAATCAAGAGTGTCGAAACAAATCGTGTTGTACTCGCCGATGGTCGAAGCATGTCCGTCGACGCACGCAACGCGGAAGGAGACGAGAATTCATTGTTCATCTTTGGCAACTCCGCGTACGCATGGCCTGTGCAAGGCAAGCCCACCGCTGTTCCGACGCGGTACCTGGGAGTAATTCGTGATTTCAACGGCAAGTTCAGGCCTGTAGCTCTTCCAGCGGAAAATGCCCAGGCTCCACAAGTCACGGCAGACGGTTCAGGTGGTTGGCACGTGCTTTACATCGAACCACTAGCGGAACGGAAGCCCGCGTTCTCTTCACTGGACAGCGCGACAATCTGGTACGCGCATTTCGATGGGTCCCAATGGAGCGAACGTCGCCAACTCGTAAAGGTGGGCAATGCAAAACTAAGCACGGACTTCATCTCAGGACTGACAAGGATCGACGACAAGTTGTTCTTCGTATTTGGATTCGATCAGTCGGGACAGACTCGTTCAATTGCTCACGGAAACCAGGGCTTCATTATGCTGAGTTTCCGCGCGGGGGCCGACAAAGTCTCGAACGTAACTCTCGACACACTCTATACGTCGAGAGATCCACGATGGGTGTACACGCTCCCGAGTACTGATGCTCGGCGGGTGTCGGTGTATGTGGTGCATGGGCAGTTCAATGGAAAGAGCTCATTGCCGCCAGTCTTGGCACACCACGACTATCTCGACGGCTGGGAATCGGCAACAATGGTTTACCCCAACCCCGAGCCAAATATTTCCCAGCCTCGGGTGGTCAGAACGAACGGTGAGGAGATTGTGACAGGGACTTCCTTCCTGTGGAACTCTCCAACAGCGAGTCTAATGACGGCGCCGCTTGCCGAGCTAAGATCAGCGAAAGCTGCGCCCTCTAAGATTTCGATCCTGCCGACCTACAGCGGCTACGCCGCTGTCAGTCTTGATAAGCATCGCACAGTGTGGTTGACGTACCTGGAAGAATCAATGCGATTCTTTACTGAAATAGACAATTCGCTAAAGGAATTTGGTGCGACCAACATTCCATCATTCAGCCCAAATCCTGTCGCCGTGGCGCTCTCGGATTCAACGCTTGCGGTGATGACGATGGTAATCGACACGTCGGCGGTGGGCGAACCTACCGGTGCTGCGACGCTAGTATCGAAGGTGACGCTAGCCTGCAGGTGAAGATCGAGGATGCTGCGGCCAATCAGGAAGTGCCACATCTGCGCTTCCATGTTCATGCAAGGTTTCACGACGAAGATCTGCTTCGAGTATACCACGTTCTCCGACGCCGCCACGTCGTGAACGGCTGGGCGACCCGCCTGCGAGTATAGCAGTCGCGAACGAAAGAGCTAAGCTCCACCAATCCAAAGGTCCAAGATATCTATTCACGGCATGAATGATTATCATTCATGGTGTGAATACTCTTCCCCGAATCGTCAGCCAGGCCCTCACCGAACGTCTTGGAGTCATGCCAGCCGTAATCGTGACCGGCTCACGTCAAACGGGCAAAAGCACACTTGTCGAGGAACTCGTCCCAGGAGAGAGACGCTACTACAGCCTCGATGATCTCGACGTGCGTGACGCCGCGCGCCGCGATCCCGACATCCTTTTGGGAGGTGAGGGGCTGATAACCCTCGACGAGGTGCAGCGGGAGCCCTCGATTCTCCAGGCAGTCAAGCGATCCATCGATCGAGACCGCACCCCTGGCCGTTTCTTGCTCACAGGGTCGGCCAATCTTGCTCTTATGCGGCAAGTGTCGGAATCACTCGCTGGCCGCGCGAGCTATCTCACGCTCTGGCCCATGACACGACGAGAGCAGCTCGGACTCGGTCGCGGCGGGAGGTGGCAGGAGTTGCTCGATAATCCAGATAGCAGGTGGCGCGACATACTCTCCGCCGACGATACACCCTCCGAAGATTGGCGCGCGCTTGCCCGGCGAGGAGGCTATCCCACACCCGCGCTGGATCTCGTGACAACCGATGATCGTCGAATCTGGTTCGACGGATACGTCCGCACATACCTGGAGCGTGATCTGCAGGATTTGTCGTCCATTGCGGCGCTGCCGGACTTTCGGCGACTAATGCGCGCCGCCTGTTTA
>JBBSTN010000362.1:0-3531 GCA_038235845.1 Gemmatimonadales bacterium
AGTACCCATCACGCGCACATTATGACATCCGCGGCGCGGAAATCCACTTTCTCGCTGTCTCGACGGGCGACTTCCGAGGCTCGGAATCGCGTTAAATCACATACAAGTGAGTTGAGTGCATGAAATTTCCACCCAACGGATTTTCCCGAACGACAGCCGAGTCGTCGGCAGCTACGTCGATGGTGAAGGTTGTCGCTACTGCCATGGCGTTTACAATGGTTTTAAGTGCGTGCAGCGACAAACCTGCGCGAGACCCTCAGGCAGACAGCATTCTTGCAGCTGCGCAGGCGAAAGCTCAAGCTGACTCGCTCGACGCAATCGCTCTCGTTGCTGTCGACACCGCAATCGCGCCGTCGCTTGACGTAAATCTGTCGAAGATGACCAAAACGCCAAGTGGCCTCTACTGGAGAGATCGAAAAGTCGGTACAGGCGCTGCTGCAGACAGCAACAAATGGGTATTGGTAGACTACACCACCTGGCTTACCGACGGCACTGTGCTCGACGATACACGCAAGAAAGGCCGTGAGCCGCGCAGAGTGCTGCTTGGGCACCGCGAAGTTGTTGCTGCGTGGGATGAAGCCCTGCGCGGGCTGCGCGAGGGAGGGCGCCGCATAATTGTCGCCCCGCCGTCGATGGCATACGGAAAGGCCGGTAAACCCGGCAGTGTTCCGCGACTGGCCACCCTTATATTCGATGTTGAGATGAAAAAAGTTTACTGAAAGTCGCTGAATGCAGACGTCCCTTCCCTGGTTTCCCGCCGCTAGCCAAACCAATGAACGACATGATGAAGAATATCTCCGACAATATCCCCGACATTATCTCCGACGACACCCCCGACAAACTGATCTCATCGCGCATCCGACAGACGCGCAGTCGGACAGCGTTGCGTGCCGCAATTTTTTCACTGCTCGGTGCTGGTATCCTCGCATCAGCAGATATTGCCATATCACAAACCCCTGCCGCTTCCCACACCGCGCGCGACCCGATGCAGGAAGGATTGCCGCTAAAGCCCACACGCACGCTCACCTTCACAACCAGTACTGGTAACTGGATGTCATCAGACGTGCGCGCCGATGGGCAAATGATCGCGTTCGACTTGCTCGGCGACATCTACACCATGCCAGTGAGCGGCGGTAAAGCCACACCGCTGACACGCGGGATGGCTTTCGATGCACAACCCCGCTTCTCACCCGACGGTAAGAAGATCGTCTTTGTCAGCGACCGGAGTGGAGGCTACAACCTCTGGACGATTTCGCTCGACAAGAAGGATACGGTTCAGATTACCACCGGCAACACGAACAGCTACGAGTCTCCCGTGTGGACGCCGGACGGCAAATACATAGTGGCCTCGCGTGGTAACAAGCTCTGGTTGTTTCCGGAGACGGGCGGTAGTGGTATTCAGCTCATTCGTGACAACCCGGCAGGTGGTCGCGGTGCCGGTGGTGGCGGCGGCGGCGGTAACACACCCGACGTGGAGCGTCAGGAGGGGCCAGCGTTCGGTAAAGATCCACGCTATCTCTACTTCGCGCAGCGTCGCGGAAGCTGGGTGTACAACACGCCACTCGGCGACTACGACTTGATGCAATACGATCGCGAGACGGGTCGCGTGATTTCGAAAGAAAGTCGGTGGGGATCAGCGTTCCGTCCGACGCTTTCTCCCGACGGCAAATGGCTCGTATATGGCACGCGTTATGTCGACCACACCCGTCTTCGTATTCGCAATCTCGACACGAGCGAAGAAGACTGGCTCACTGGTCCGGTTCAGCGCGACGATCAGGAGTCTCGCGCTACACTCGACGTGTATCCGGGAATGAGTTTTACGCCGGATTCGAAGAGCCTGATAACTACATGGGACGGGAAATTCTGGCGAGTGGATATAGCGTCGAAGAAAGCGACGGAGATTCCATTCGAAGCCGACGTGGTACAACCGCTGGGCCCGAAAGTCGCATTCAAGTACCCGATTTCAGATTCTGCGACATTCGTCGTGAAGCAGATTCGCGACGCAACGCCGAGTCCGGACGGAAAGCGCCTGGCATTTGTTGCGCTCGATCATTTGTACGTGATGGACTACCCCAGTGGCACACCGAGGCGACTCACAGACGCGTCGTATGGTGACTTCGAACCGGTGTGGAGCCCCGATGGACGCTACGTCGCGTTCACCACCTGGGCTGACACCATAGGCTACCTCGCACGAGTGCGCAGCGATGGCAGTGGCTCGGTGCAGCGACTCACACCGCAAGGCGGATTCTGGACGAATCCTGTGTACTCCCTGGATGGAAAGCGAATCGTTGCGACACGAGGGCCGTCTCGCGGCTTTCGCACGGGCAGCGGCGGACGAAACGGTGGTGCAACCGACTTGGTATGGATTCCGTCGTCAGGAGGAGACGCAACGTTCATAGCCGCGGCAGCGGGCGATCCGTTTTTTACTCGACGTGACACGTCGCGTGTGTTCGCGTACAGCGGCGGTCGAGGAGTCTACTCGATGCGCTGGGACGGTACCGATGTCAAGACGATTATTCGGGTAACGGGAACGCCGCCGGCAGGTGCCGGCGGAGGTGGTGGCGGCAACGCTCCGGCCGCAAGCTGGGCACAGATTTCTCCCGACGGCCAACGACTGTTGGCCCAGGTGGGCCTGGATCTGTTCTACATCCCCGATATTCCCTGGCCCGGAGGTACCGAGCCAACGGTTCGTGTTGGTGGAACGGGGGGTCAGCAGGATTTTCCTTCCAGGCGGATCACCGACATTGGCGCGCAGTTTCCGCAGTGGACGGCGGACAGCAGGTACGTACAATGGACGATCGGAAATGCGCACGCAGTCTACGATATAGCAGCGTCGATCGCATACGACGACTCTGTGCGAAGGGCAAACCCGACGCCTCGCAACCCCGCGCCGACTGGTGCTGGTGGCGGTGGTGGTGACAGCACAGGCGCAGCCGCAGCGCGCAGAACACCGCTGCCTCTGTTCAAGCCCGTCGAAACCCGCATCCTTCTTCACGCGACACGGGACATCCCAAAGAGCAGCGTCGTACTGCGTGGTGCGCGGATTGTTACGATGAATGGCAATTCGCCTGCGGGTGGTGCGGCAGACAACGCGAGTGGTGCCGCTGGCAACGTCATTGAAAACGGTGACATCGTCATCACGAACAATCGCATCGTGGCAATCGGGCCAAGCGGAACGGTATCAGTGCCTTCGGGTGCCCGTACGATTGATGTAACCGGTAAGACGATTCTGCCAGGATTCGTTGACACACACGCGCATCTGCGGGTTCAGAACAACATTCACCGGGATCCCGTATGGAGCTACGCTGCGAATCTCGCGTATGGTGTGACCACTGCGCGCGATCCGCAAACGGGCACGACCGACGTGCTCACATACGAAGATCAGGAGAAGGCGGGAACAGTTCTGGCTCCCCGTATCTACTCGACGGGCCCGGGCGTCTTTGCCGCAGAAAACATCCGAAGCTTGGAGAACGCGCGCACGGTACTGCGTCGGTATGCCGAGTATTACGACACGAAGACGATCAAGGAGTA
>JBBSTN010000363.1:0-3524 GCA_038235845.1 Gemmatimonadales bacterium
CAGGCGAATGCGGCGGTGTTTCTGGCGTTCATGAAACCCGGCGACACCTTCCTCGGCATGGACCTCTCGCAGGGTGGTCACCTCACGCACGGGTCTCCGGTAAATTTCTCCGGGCTGCTTTACAATGCTGTGTCGTATGGAGTGACCGACGATGGCATCATCGATTACGACGCGATGCGCACTGCGGCGCGCACGCATAAGCCGCGTATGATAATCGCCGGATATAGTGCGTATTCACGCACTATCGACTGGGGGGCATTTGCGGACGTCGCGAAAGAGGTTGGAGCAATCTTCATGGTGGACATGGCGCACTTTGCCGGGCTTTCGGCAACTGGAGTTTATCCGTCTCCAATTCCGTTCGCTGACGTTGTCACGAGCACGACTCACAAAACTCTTCGGGGTCCTCGCGGCGGCATAATCCTTTGCAAGACGGAGTATGCCAAAGCGGTAGACAAGGCAATGTTTCCCGGCACCCAGGGTGGGCCACTTGAACATGTGATTGCCGCAAAAGCCGTTGCATTCAAAGAGGCGTTGCAGCCCGAGTTCACGTCGTATTGCCAGACGGTCGTGGAAAATGCGCGCGCGCTAGCTAATGCGCTTATGGCAAAAGGCTTTCAGGTGGTGTCTGGTGGCACCGACAACCATCTCATGTTGCTGGACTTGCGGAATCGGGAGCTCACTGGCAAGGTGGCAGAGAAGGCACTCGATAAAGCGGGGATTACGGTCAACAAGAATACTGTACCAAAGGAGACTCAGTCTCCATTTGTGACAAGTGGGATCCGAATCGGCACTCCCGCAGTAACAACTCGCGGGATGCGCGCTGGCGAGATGAGGGCGATAGCGGAGCTGATCGACAGAGTTTTGCGTTCGCCCGACGACGAGCGAGAGGCCGATTCGGTTCGCGAAGATGTAAGGCAGCTCACGAATCGTTTCCCCCTATATCCATTTGGTGAGTGACGATCACGATTAAAATCAACCATTGTGGCACTTCTGGTCCGATTGCATCATTAGTCATCAGAGGCGAGCGAAAGAAGACAGGAGAGGCGAACCAGGTGTCATCGCCAGAAACATTTGTGCTGAGAGAAGGAGCGGGACATTGACTGAGTTGGCATTCCGCGACGGAATCATGGACCAGATCAGGCTGCGTGAAACGCGGTTCGATGAACGCGCATATCTTTTCGTATTGCGCGCGCTCGAACAGTGCCAGTCTGGTCTTAAAGCACGCAGGCACATCACAGGACCGGAGCTGGCTCACGCCTGTCGAGAGCTCGCTCTTGAGAGATTTGGCGTCATGGCGCGTCTCGTTCTCGAGCATTGGGGCCTGACGGGTACGATAGATATCGGTGATATCGTGTTTACTCTGGTCGACATGGGTTTGCTTATCAGTCAGCCCGAAGATTCACGCGACGATTTCTTTGGTGTGTTCGATTTCGCTGCGGTGTTTGAAGAGAACTATCCCTGGAGCACGGCGCACGTTTGAGGTGACGACTCGTGTTACCACAGCGGCCCAGGCGGCCGCACGAGACCAGGCTGCTATCGACGCGGGTACGCCGTCGTTCGAGCTGATGCTCCGGGCCGGTTCGGCCGCGGCAGAATTGATACTTCGAGAATATTCTCATCGTCTCGCCAACGGTGTCGCGCTGTTTGCCGGTGGTGGTAACAATGGCGGCGATGCGTGGATAATTGCAGCGCAACTCGCGCGCGCCGGGGTGGTCGTCCGCGTGTACAGCGCTTACCCCCCTGGCACTGAAGATTCGCGACAGGCGGCAGCACTTGCGTTGCCTTATCTAGTGTACGGTGCTCCGCACGGGGCCGAGGGCATCGTAGTTGACGGTCTGCTTGGTACCGGCTTTAAGGGGTCCATTCGCAACGGAGTTGCCAAGGCGTGCGGTCTTCTCTCCCAGGCGAAAAAAAGCGGAG
This sequence comes from Gemmatimonadales bacterium, assembly GCA_038235845.1. Taxonomy (GTDB): domain Bacteria; phylum Gemmatimonadota; class Gemmatimonadetes; order Gemmatimonadales; family Gemmatimonadaceae; genus Gemmatimonas. Next base: position 1,921 of record JBBSTN010000363.1, read on the forward strand.
CGCTTGTGGTTGCTCTCGACGTGCCATCGGGCCTCGATGCCACGAACGGCGCGATTGCGGCCCAATCTGTTGCTGCGGATGTCACGCTCTGTTTTGGTAGCGTAAAACGCGGTGTACTCATTCAGCGCGGGCATGCGGGGCGAATATTCACGCTGGAGATTGGGCTCGATGAGGCGCCGCACTCGGATGACAATGCATGGATTCTCGCCGACCAAAAATTGCTTGTCCGAAAGATGCCACACATCGCCTGGGACGCTCATAAGGGCACGCGCGGAAAACTTGCGATCGTCGGGGGTTCGGAGGGCATGGCTGGTGCTGTCGTGCTCGCTGGTAGATCGGCGTTGGGTTCGGGCGTGGGACTGGCAGAGCTTCACGTTGAGGGCGACAGTCTAAAAGTGGTCCAGCAGGCGGTACCACAGGCTATCGCGCGGCGGTGGTCGGATAGTGATTGGAACACTCCGGTGGATGCATTGGCGATCGGCCCTGGTCTGGGCCGCGGGGCGACGTCGCGCGCGATAATAACCAGCGCTTTGGCGAGCAACTCCGGTGCTCCTCTTGTTCTCGATGCTGATGCTCTCACTCTCGCAGCAGTCGAGGCTAACACCGGTCAGGCGAGCTCAAACGGGGGGCTGTCTGCCGCACGGGTGATCCGCCAATGGGTGCAGGGGAGAGAAAATGTCGTCTGTACTCCTCACCCGGGCGAATTTGCGCGAATGCTTGGGCGGGACGTACCAGGGGATTGGGAGGAAAAATCGGACAAACTGTCAAAGTTCGCCACGGAAGCGGGGGTGACAGTACTCCTCAAGGGCACACCGACGCTGATCGCATCTCCCGACTCGCAACCACCCCTGGTTCTTGCATTTGGTACTGCATTGCTCGCGACCGGCGGTAGCGGCGATCTGCTCACTGGAATAATAGGCGCATTGCTTGCATCAGGAATTTGTGCAAAGGATGCTGCTATGCTTGGCGCAGCTGCGCACGGAACTGCTGCCGAAATCGCAACCGCAGATGCGGATGCGATCCGGGGTCTGTCGCTCGAAGCAATCCTCGCGGCTCTACCTCGCGCTTGGAAGCGATTCTCGAGCAATCGTGCCTTTCCGCCTCATGTGTCAGGCGAGTTCCCGTCTCCGGTAACGTAATGTCAAGTTTGCGCTCGGTCGCAAACCAGTTCGCCAGGCTAAGCTCCGCTCCGATCATTTGCCTGCTTGCAACTGCTTGCGCCGGCAGCGCAGGGTCTGGTGGCTTCGGCGGGGCGAACGATCGCATGCTGGGAGCAACTTTCGGGCGACAGAGCGAGCGGCAGTTTATCGGCAGCTATTCGGAGGTGCGGAGCGTAGGAGTTTCGCGGCGTTACGTATACACCGCCACTCCGAGTGGAATTGCAGTTTACGATCGCGTGTTTAATGCGTGGCAAACGCCGCTCACTCGCGAGAATGGTTTTTCGTTCGGAGATCAGATCAGTTTCATGACTGGCGACCCAGTCGAAGACGCCGTCTGGATCGGTGTACCGGGTGCAGTTCTTGTGTACCGTCCGCAAACGGAACAGCTACAGCGCACCCCGTTACCTGGCGTACCGGACTACATCGCATTCTATCGATCCAACG
>JBBSTN010000364.1:0-3509 GCA_038235845.1 Gemmatimonadales bacterium
AATCGTGTACCTGCCGACGAGCGTTGCGCTCGACGACGGGAGCTTGAGCTCCGGAACACGAAACCACACCGAATCGGTGGTCAACTCGAACGTACCTGCAAGCTGTCGAACATCAGCGGCTGGTGGTGCAAATGCGAGCGCTATCGTACTCAAACTGTCGATTTCGAAAAGGCGCGTGGTGAAATCAGGATGGGCAATTCGAGCAAGTGGTATTTTTGCATCGAGTGTCCGAAACTGCTGAACCTGCTGATACCCACCAGCAACTCGCACCACAACAGTGCGAGAGGAGTCGCTCGTTGCAACAGCGATGGCGCTGTCACGCTGTGTAGAAGAAAGCGAACTGTCGATGCTTAACGGCATTCGAATGGTAATGTCGCCACTTGCAATTCGCAGATCGCGCAAAACAATCCAGTCGCCAAACTGGATGCCCGCAGTGTCAGTCTTCACGGCCGTCGAGTCCGACGGAAAGATCCGATCATAATTCCAGCGCCCATCCAGCCCACGGTCGAGCACGATCACGGGGTTATCAAGGCGAACGTCGTTGAGCTCGATCTTGTTGGACAGAAACGGACGCAAGTTGTATCCCACCTGCACCGCGCTTGCCCTTATGAAGGGGGCGCCCGAGCTGTCGGCGATCACGAGGCTGTCAAGCGAAATTCCCTTCAACAAATTGCCGCTGATCCGACCGATACTGAACTGCCCATGTACCGCTCCAGCAAGCGCCGATACAACACGGGTGCGCACCTTCTCTCGCCCCCAATCGGTGTTGGTGAGCACGAACACCAGAACAACCGCGAGAGTTACTACGGATGCAATAATCGCCAATCCAATCTTCAATGCGCGCCGCATCAGAATGCCTGTCCGATGGAAAGATGCAAGGTCAACCTGCTGGTAACGCGATCCAAAAAGCTCCGCGTCTTATTTGGATCAGGGTACGTGCGACATCCCGGCAAAGTTCCCGAGGTGCAGCCAGTTGATGGACTCAGGTCGACGAGCGTTCTTCTGCCAAGGCTGTCGGTAACCTGCGTAATTACCCGGAGGGGCTCGCGAAGTGTTGGACGAAAGCCCAGATCCACTCGCACAGGGCCAACCGGCGATTCATAACGGATGCCGAAACCTGGCGTGATGGCACCCGTTCCCTTGGTGATCGAGTTCAACGCACCTTCGCCCAATATTGCTCCGTCCACAAACAGCGCTCCCACGAGCGGCCCCCACACAGGAATACGCAGCTCCACTCCCGCTTCAAGAAGCGTGGTACCTCCAAGAGGCCGGGACTGAAAATCCGAGTCCGTGAGTCCGTCTGCGTTGACACCGCAGTTCTGAATCGCAATTGACGGATTGCAGCTATAAAGCGTCGTCCCGGAGGAATCGCGCTTACCGCGAAGTTTATCGGGGTCAATCGTGAGCACTCGCGGGCCGAGTTGATTCTCACCGAAGCCACGAACGCTCTGCGAGCCGCCGGCATAAAAGCGCTTTCTTGGATGCAGAATTCCGCCGACAGCCCCGCCCACGTCGCCAGTCTCTATGGGAGCGCCCACCGCCGCGGCAGTGCTACTAAGCGGGTCGACCCATCCACCGCGGACTCTTGCGGCCGCCACTGAATTCCGGAATGAAATCTGCTTGTAGACGGCAACTTCGACATACGCTCTGTTATATCGGAAATCGGACGCTGTGAAAGCCGACGCGTGCTCGAACTCTGCTCGGCCGAGCACTCCGCGTGTGGGAGAAAATGGTGCGTCGGTTCGGTTGAGCGAAAATGTCGTTGAAATTGGCGAGAGCTTGTGCCGCCCTCGAAGCGCACCAATCGTTGCATTGTCGCAGACGCCGTAGTTGACGCAGAAATAAACATCGCCTGCCTCCACTCTAGCCACTTCGAACCGGTAGATGAGACTCAGCGGTCCACGGTCGACGACATCCCGCGTAAACGTTCCGCTCGCTCCATAGCCCCGGTCTACAAAAACACCGGCCGAACTGCGGCGATGTGTAAAGATGCCGACACCCACAGTGTTACGTGGCGATTGAAACCAGCGCTGTCGGATATCGGCGCTGGCCTGATACGTTGGCGCATAGAAGCGACCAAGGTTGTTGTCCGCAACGATGTTGGCGATATCCGCGAAAAAGCTGCTCTTGGAAAGCTGTTGCGCGAAGAGATTACCAAACGTGATTCCGATGTCGAGTCGACGGGCGCCACCCAGCCAGTAGTTGTCGGTGAATCGCCCTTCCACCTGAACGAAATCGGCAGTTGTAAAACCTCCGCTGAGGCGCGCTTCGCGCAGGGTTGCTTCCTGTACGCGAACGACGACGGTCTTGACGGTGTCACGTCCGGGAAGGGTGTCGATGGTGGCCTGCTTGAACAGTCCCGATTCGTAGAGTGCTCGTTGACTCTGCCCAACCGACGAGCGGCGGAAGATGTCGCCAGGCTCGATCAGTAATGAATTTCTAATGGACTGCGCGTCGACCTTGCTATTGCCCATAATAACAATCTCGCCAATAGTCGACTTGCGTTTCGGATCGACTTCAACACGCACTGTCGAAGTGTTCGCGCTATCGTCGACACTGTTGCGGCTGGTTACCACCGCGTCAGCGTAACCTTGTTGCCAGAGAATCGACTTCAGTCTTACAGCGGTTGAATCGAGCGCGATCAGATTCAACGTTTCTCCGGCCGCAGGTCTCAGGTTGCGGGCAATTTCCTTTTCGGATAGCACGTTGGAACCGCCTTCGACGCTCGACGCGTGCACCACGGTTGCGGGTCCTTCCGTCACATTGATTGTGACGTTCACTTCACCCGGCGCAACCCGCGTTATCGACGTGTCCACCTGTGCATCGCGGTAACCGCGCTTGAAATAGAATACGAGTACGCGCAGTGCATCTCGCGCCAACTCATCGTGGTCGAGATAATTGCGCTCGTAAAAGATGCTGCCTTTGGTGAGACAGAAGAGTGTGACCTTGAAAACTATGTTTTTGCATTCGGAGGCCTTTGTAGCAAGACCTAGTTTAAGCTCGCCTTTGTCAACCGATTTCACTCCGATCAGGCGAAAGCTTTTTACCTCCGGGCGCTCCATCTCCGTTGGATTATCGCGGCTGATTTGCGCGTTTACGGGGGTTGTAAATAGAGAAAAGGTCGCGATGGCCATTGTTGCCAGAGCGGCCACTGTCGGTTTCATGTCGTCATCCGGAATGCAATGATTGCACCAGACTCGTCCCCCAAGCCTGAGAAATCTGGTAAGCAGGCAATTTAGCCACGACGCACAATTGCGCTTCTCTGTAGACGCGAAGCAAGCGTGCGGGGCCGTGACTTTGACTACAGGCGGTTTCTCAGCGCGTCGGGGGTCCACGGTTCGAGCCATGACGTGATCATCGTCATGCTGTCGGTTATCATGAGCAGTCCAACAATCAGCAGTAACACGCCAGACGCTCGAGACACCCACACCAGCGCTCCGCGATAGCGCTGAAAAAGGCTCATGAACCTGTCCAGCATCAGGGCGGCCATGACAAACGGAAGTGCCAAT
>JBBSTN010000365.1:0-3504 GCA_038235845.1 Gemmatimonadales bacterium
AGTCTTTTGCGTCATGACGGGAAACTATCGCGACGAATGCGTTCTCGCTTAGCTTGACGCCTGGTTATGACCTCACCCAATTCGCGCGATAACGGCTCGTCGTCTTCTCCGTCGAACGAAGCCAGCGCAGGTATGCGCAATCCGCCAGCCGCCCCTGATGGCCCGCAGGCGCCAGCGGGCCGGCACGCGCACGCCGAAAAGGGCACGGACACAGTTACGACGTCGCCTTGGCTAATCCTGGGGCTGTCGCTTGTCGGCATCTCATTCGCCGCGCCACTGGTCAAACTCTCTAATTCGTCGGCACTCGTGATTGCCACCTGGAGACTGGGGCTTTCGCTGGTCATTGTTGCGGTACCGCTGTTCGTGGGCTCAAGGACTCGCGAACTCACGGGTATTTCGAGATCGACCGGTTTTCTCACGGTTGCCGCCGGCGTACTGCTCGCGCTGCATTTCTGGACGTGGAATCAGTCGCTGCAATTCACCAGCGTAGCCGCGTCGGTGTCACTGGTGAATCTGCAGCCGGTGATAGTCGCCCTGGTGTCCGCCCGGTGGCTCAGCGAACGGCCTTCAAGAAAGCAGTGGACCGGAATTATGATCGGCGTTCTTGGGGCTTTAATCGTCGCCGCGTCAGATATGCCATGGACTACTGCGGTAGGAGCCTCTGCGGCGGGTGCAGCCGACACGACGGCGAATGCGTCCGCTGGTTCGTCCCGGGAGATCGGCTTTGTCACTCGCGCTCTCATAGGTGATCTGCTGGCCCTTGTCGGCGCGGCTGCGGGGGCCGGCTATTATCTGCTCGGGCGACGAGTCCGACAATCCGTTTCGCTGTGGCCGTATGTGACGCTTGTGTATGGTGCGGCGTTCGTGACCTGTCTCCTCATGTCTGCTGTGTCAGGGGAAGCGTTGTGGCCGCAGCCGCCGCGCGAGGTTGCGATATTCGCCGGTCTGGCTGTCGGTCCCATGCTTTTTGGCCACACGGGCATCAACTGGGCGCTTGGCCACCTGCCTGCCTACGTCGTAAATCTCACCACACTTGGCGAACCGATTGGAGCCACGATACTGGCCGCTGCCCTCCCTGGGATTGGCGAGATGCCGGGTGTCGGAACCGTTATCGGCGGTGTACTCGTGCTGCTCGGGGTAGTTGTCGCGGCAAGGAAATAGACTCGCACACAGGGCGGTCTGGTTAGCTTTACGCGTGAACACTATTCCACTTTCGCTGGACGTCGTCATATTGCGTGGCCCGTTGGTGGAATCCCGCCATCGCGTGCACGCTGCAGTTGTTGACAGCTCCGGCACCTTGCTCCGCTCAGCGCGCGATCCGCAGTTGGTGTCCTGGTGGCGCTCCTGCGCCAAGCCTTTTCAGGCGCTCCCGCTTGTGGAAGAAGGCGGGTTGGAGCAGTTCGGCTGGAGCACCGATGAATTGGCGCTAGCCTGTGCGTCTCACGGTGGCGAGCCTGAGCATGTTGCGCTCGCCGGCGCAATGCTGGCTGGTCTGGGATTGGAGGAGGGCGACCTCGCGTGTGGCCCGCATGAACCGTTGTCGGCCCGCGGCTCACGCGTACTTCGCGAGTCGGGGCATCGCGTCACACGACTTCACAACAATTGTTCGGGGAAGCATGCTGCTATGCTGGCCAGGGCCATACTTCGAAACTGGCCGATCGAAGGATATCAGAATCTCGAGCATCCCCTCCAACAATCGATCCACGAAACCGTCGCCAGATGGACCGGAATGGATAAGTCGAGGGTAGCGACCGCCGTCGATGGTTGTGGTGTGACGGTGTTCGGGTTGCCGCTTTATAACATGGCGTTGGCATACGCAAAGCTGGCAAATGCAGTGCAGAAGGGTGAGTCTGCGCCAAGGGACGTTGTAAATGCCATGACGGGCAATCCTTTTCTCGTTGGCGGTAGCGAACGATTCGACAGTCTTGTGATGAAAGCGTGCGGGGGAAGGGTTTTGTGCAAGGTCGGGGCGGAAGGTGTTCACACTCTCGCAATTCTGGATCAATCAATTGGCATCGCAGTAAAAGTCGAAGACGGACACCAACGCGCACAGTATCTTGCAGTGTTGGCCGTTCTCTCTGCCCTTGGCGAGCACGTGGACTGGTCGTCAAATGGCTTATCCGAGTACTCGGCACGCACCATCCGAAATACCCGCAATGAGTCGGTGGGCGAAATGAGAATTGGCGACGAATCAGTTGGCGCGGCGGTGACCGAATCCACAAGAAGCTGATATCGTAATCGGTGGACGTTTTGGAGCTTTCGCGGGTTGGAGATCCAAGGCTCATTACCCACCATGCGATGAAACGATGGTCTGCGTCATGAAATGATGACACAATCTCAAGAACGTGCTTGCATACTACCGTCGTTGGACGAAGAAACGGCGGTTCTGGTTTACCTGGCTGCAGTCATAGCAGGCGGCAGCGAGAGCGAAATACGTTCGGCCCTATCTACTGCTTCTGGCGCTGTCAGGGTGCTGTGGGTGGAAGAGCTTTTGCTGCAAACCTATCTGTTCTGTGGTTTTCCACGTGCGCTCAATGCTACTCGCGAGTGGCGTCGGATTTCGGGGCTGGTTGCCGCGTCGGACGATGAGGGTGTAGTCTACGAGGCCGAGCGGTGGCTCGAGCGAGGGCTCGACACTTGCTCAACGGTGTATGGGAAGTCGTTCGAAAGATTACGGGAGAATATCCGCGATCTCCATCCTGCGCTCGATTCGTGGATGATTATTGAAGGCTATGGCAAGGTGCTCGGTCGGGTAGGTCTCGACCTGGCCCGCCGCGAGCTGTGTATTATCGCGAGTTGTGCGGTAGACGGACAGGATCGTCAACTGCATTCACATTTGCGGGGAGCATTAAATGCGGGTGTCAGTGCGCCCGTGGTCACCGAAGTGCTCGATCTGTTGCCGCTCATCTCTGCCGGAGAACGGTTGCAGTATCAGGCGCTGTGGTTACGTGTTCAGGGCAAGGATAGCTTCAGTGCATCTGGCAACAGCGTGCCGTAGTAATCATCGCACTCCAACGTTTCGGCACTTGCGTCGAAGCTCAAACAAATTGATTCAGGTTGCTAACGAATGTTCGTTGATCGAGTAGTTGTTAAGATTGAAGCTGGCACCGGTGGCTCAGGTCAGACATCGTTTCGCCGGGAAAAGTTTTATCCCATGGGAGGCCCGGACGGCGGCGATGGCGGGCATGGCGGCGACGTTTCTGTGCGTGCCGACCGCAATCTCACCACGCTGCTCGATTATACCTATCGCGATCTCTGGAAGGCTGAGCGTGGCCAACATGGCGAGGGTAACAACAAAACAGGTAAGTCGGGCGAGGACATTGTGCTCCCCGTTCCACCGGGCACTGTACTGCGCGATTCAGAGACGAACGAATTTATCGGCGTCTATACACCCACCAGTTTTTTTGGGGGGTTGTTTCCCCCCTCGTTGCACGTTTGGTTGGGGGCGGGGGGGGGGGGGGCGGGAAAAGGCAACGCGTTCTTCGTAACTGCGACACACCAGGC
>JBBSTN010000366.1:0-3489 GCA_038235845.1 Gemmatimonadales bacterium
CAATGAGCTTCTGCTTTCGGCCGCCACGGCATGGGAAATTGCGATCAAGTGCTCCATCGGACGGCTCCAGCTACCGGGCGCCCCAGACGAAGTTGTAGCCACCTGGATGAATCGGTCCGGTGTGACTCCGCTGCCAATTCTCCATAGCCACGCACTCGGCGTAGCGAGTCTCCCGCCTCATCATGCAGATCCGTTCGACCGACTCCTGGTGGCGCAGGCGAAGCATGAGGACGTGCCGATATTAACGGCAGATCGCGCGTTCGATGCTTACGAGGTTGAGGTATTGCCAGCCTGACCTGCTGTCTTTCACTTAGACGACAACTTTGCAATCAGGCACGGAACAGATGAACGTTACCGAATCTGCGCCACCCGTCGCGCATCCGCCGCGGCGCGTCGCATTTCCGTCAAACACCCCTTGCACAGCGGGGGCGAATTCAGATAGTAGAGCCAGAGTGAATCCGTCGACGCGCTTTCACTCCCCGCGAGCGGATACCGAATGGTCCCAGTGCACCCGAAGCAGGCGTTCCCAATTTGAGCGCCCTGCCGATTGACGAATGCCGAATAGTTGTTTCCCGGCGTGATGCGCAGTGACACCTCACCGCGCGCAATGGTATCTGTAACGCTCTTCGTTGCCACGAACTGAATACGAATGTCGCCGGACCGGGCAGTCACGGGCAATCCTACACCCTGGTCGACGAGCTGCGAGTCGGAAAACACCAGACGAACTCCGGGCATCTCGACAGTCGCCGTGACCGTGGCCCCCGCAGCAATGGTGCGGGATGCATGAATGTTGAGAAGGTTGTGCGGCCGATCATCACAGCCAGTCAGGGCGACGAGGAGGAGCAACGCCGAGCCTACCGGTAATCTCAACAAGCGTTTCACTAGGGCCTCAGCTGCGGCGAGTAGTCGAGGTGAATTCATTCTGCTCTGATCGGGAGAATGCGAGCGGGAGAGTGCGAGTATCAGAACTTGAGCAACTTCGCTGTTGTTATCTTGGCAGGATCTCCTACATACGCCCAGCGCAAATCCCTCATGTACTTACGGGCTGCGCTCCGAATGTCTTCCGGTGTCACCGCCCTCAGATTGTCGACGAACTGCGACGCGCGCTTGTAGTCGCCCTGATACAACGCTGCACGCGCGAGCATGTTGGCCTGGTCGGCGTTGGTTTCGTTGTCCAGAAAATACGTTACGATGAATTGCTGAACGAGACGTTCCAGCCCATCGGCCGTGATGTATCCTTCCTGTAGCGCCGAGACCTGCTCTTTCATTATGTCGAGCACCCGATCAGGATAGACCGTGGTGACATACAGTCCACCAACGGCAAATGCGCGCTCCTCGAAGGGCGCATTTACCGAATACGAAAGATTGTTTTTCGAGCGAACCTCGGAGAAAAGCCGGCCCGAAAGTACCGCACTCGCCAACCGCAGCGCCGTGTAGTCTTTCGAAGTGGCACTCGGACCCTGGAAATATCCCTGGATGTAGTTGGTGGGCAGATTGCGTCGTTCAATGACAAACGCGGAAGGAAGCGGAGCGGGCACTGGGGGAGCCTGCCACACGTAATTACCCTTGGGCAAACGGCCTATGCTTTCGCGCACCAGCTTCTCTACTCGCGAGCGGGAAATATTGCCCACCACCACCAGCATCATCCGAGACGATACAATCTGTTCGGCGCGATAGGCCTTGAGATCGGCAACGGAAAGTTTGCTCAATGATTCTTCAGATCCGAATGGATCAATCGCATACGGTTGGCCCGTGAACGCGATGCTGTCCGCGAGATAGTCGAGTAATGCATCGGGGCTATCCTTACGCTGACGCGCAGCGGTGACGAACTGCTCTCTAACCAGCTCCACTTCCTGCGGCGCCAGCGTTGGCGCCGCAAGTCGGTCAGCAAGTATCGCCCAAGTGGAATCGAACCCACTCGATGTGGCCCGCACACTCACTGTTGTCCAGTCGATTCCCGGGCCTATTCCGATTGCACTTCCGAGGCGCGCCATCTTTGAGCGCAGTACATCTCGCGGATACTTTGCCGTACCATGTTCGCTGGCTTCCAGAAGCATCAGTTCGATGCCGGCGTTCTGACGCGTGAGCTGTCGGCTTCCTCCCAGCAGATACAGATTGGCTGCAACGACATCATTGGCGAGAACTCGCCGGAGAATTACAGGAATGCCGGCCACTTCGAATTGCGAGGTGAGAGTGTCTTCCGGTGCGACGACGAAAGTCGCGACAGCGCGTGGCGCTCCGGTTGCGGCCACACCAATCTCAACGCTCCGACTCTGCGCCCAAACCGTCGATGAAGTAGCTACGCCGGATGCAATCGTCAACGCACAAAGTGCACTCGAAAATTTTTTCATGGACGTACCCCCGCCCCCGTGCCCTTTGCAGGCGCGAGCAACTCGGCTTCCGTGAGTCCGATGGAGCGACGTGCGTCGGGTGAGAGCAAGACGCTGGTAATCCGCGGCTTGCCTGTGATGTATGTGCTCGTATAGCGCATAAGATCGGTTATTCGTTGCTGCGCCATCTGATCGGTGTAGTTGAGGAAATAGTCCAGGTTTGCAACCGCCCACCAGAATCCAATTGTATGCGCAATCTCGGATGCTTTCTCTATTCCGAAAGCGCTCGATACAGCGCGCTGTGCTTTGACAGATTCCAGTTCAGGCGGTGTGATGTACGTGGGATCGGAAAAACGCGCGATCTCTTTTTCGAGCGCAGCAAGCGCGGGTCGCAGCTTTTCTGGCGACGTTTGACCACTGATGGAAATTGGACCAACCTGATTGAGCGTGTAATAATTCAGCCCGATTCCCTGCCACAGTCCGCTGTCCACCAGGTTTCGCTGAAACTTCGAGCCAGGTGTGTTGAGCGCGTCGCTGAACACGTCGGCAGCGTACGTTGCGCCTGGATCTTTACCAACGCTTGGCCCCTGCCACTGGATAAGAACTGCAACCGCGTTAATCGGCTCCTCGACGATGAGCGATTGGTTGCCCGACAATGGAGGAATGGGCGGAATGGGATCGGCGACAAACGGGTCAGCACCGCGCGGCCAATCACCGTAGATTTTTTGAGCCAGCGCAAATACGCGTTCGGGGTCAACATCGCCCGTTACGATGAGCGCACTGTTGTTGGGCACGTAATACTTTTTCTGAATTAAACGCATCTGCGCCGGTGTGACCGCTGCAATCACATTGCGATCACCAATGGTATTCTTGCGTGAGAACTGCCCCGGATAAAGCAGCTCTGTTGTCTTCTGGTTGAACGCGAAGCCTGGCTGCGCCTCGTTGCGATCGTATTCCCCAAGCACCACTTCTTTCTCGCGAGCGAGCTCGCCGGAGAGAAAAAGCGGTTCGCGCAGCGCGCCGGCGAGAAATGAAAGTCCACCTTCCAGTGAATCTGCCGGGAGTGTGAGGAAATAGTTCACCACCTCTTCACGGGTGCTTCCGTTAAACACTGCACCAAGTTCGGCGGCTCTGTCGGTGAACGCGTCGGGCTCGGGCA